>DMFQ01000467.1:958-1948 GCA_003450555.1 Ktedonobacter sp. | reverse complement strand
GCATACACAGAGGTCTTTCTACAGTAATTCACAGATCCTGCGCGAAGAGCCAGGGCATAGGTAGGGTATTGAGTGGATGGTGTACAATGAGGAGTAGCAACTCGTTTTAGCATGTGTTTTCGAATAGCAATGTAAGGAGTAAAACATGGCTACTACCCCTCCTCAAGGATATAAGAGGCTTAATGGAAGCGAACGGGAGCCTCTTGCTGACTCACATTCCGTCGGCCCAGTCAATCCTGATGAACGTATCGAGGTTACTCTCTACCTGAGAGCACCTGGCACTGAGAATCTGGCTGACCGCATCAGCGAACAGGTGCAGCAGAAACGCCCAGCACTCAGTAGAGAGGAGTATGTCGCAACACAGAGTGCAACTCCTGAAGATATAGCAAAAGTCGAGCAGTTTGCACGTGAACATGGACTCACGGTGGTATCAACTGACCCTGTCAGGCGAAGGATGGTGCTGACAGGTACAGCCGCAGCGATGAGTGCCGCCTTCGCGACGGAATTGCAACAGTATGAACATCCCGGAGGCCTATACCGGGGGCGTACTGGTCCGTTGCACATCCCAGAGGCACTCGATCAAATCATTGTAGGCGTCTTCGGTCTTGATAATCGTCCTCAAGCTCAACCTCACTTACAGCGTTACGCTCTCAAGGGGATAACTGATCGGGCGGCTGCCGGTACAGTTTCCTATACACCGCTACAACTAGCCCAGCTCTACGACTTCCCGACTGCTCCTACAAATGGGAGTGGTCAGTGTATCGCGCTCATCGAACTTGGTGGGGGCTACACAACCAGTGATCTCCAGACTTACTTTCAGCAATTGGGCGTTCCTCTACCAACGGTGATAAGTGTGTCCGTCGATGGCGGGCAAAATACTCCAGCAGGCAATCCTGATAGCGCAGATGGGGAAGTCAACCTTGATATTGAAGTGGCCGGAGCCATCGCCCCTGGCGCAAAAATTGCCGTGTACTTCGCCCCCAATACTGA
>DMFQ01000467.1:0-903 GCA_003450555.1 Ktedonobacter sp. | reverse complement strand
CTGAATCTACCTGGACATCTCAGGCGATGCAAACGATGGATCAGGCATTCCAGGCAGCTGTCTCGCTCGGTATCACCGTTTGCTGCGCGGCGGGAGACAACGGCTCGTCGGATGGCGTCAGCGATGGGAAGGCACACGTTGACTTTCCCGCGAGTAGCACCTATTCCCTTGCTTGCGGCGGCACTCGCCTGGAAGCAGCCAGCAATGCCGTCACCAGTGAGGTGGTATGGAATGATAGCACGACATCAGCCACAGGCGGAGGCATCAGTGATGTCTTCCCCCTTCCATCCTGGCAGGCAAATGCAAACGTCCCCGTATCCGTGAATGATCAGCATAAAGGGCGTGGCGTGCCGGATGTCGCTGGCGATGCCGATCCACAAACGGGATACCAGGTTCGCGTGGATGGACAAAATGTCGTGTTCGGCGGTACCAGTGCCGTTGCGCCTTTATGGGCAGGCTTGATCGCATTGATCAATCAGCAGCGAGGGAAACCCGCTGGCTACCTCAATCCCACGCTGTACCAGAACTATGCTCAACTCACGCAAGCCAATGCTTTGCGAGATGTAACGAGTGGAAATAATGGCAGCTATTCCGCTGGACCAGGATGGGATGCATGCACTGGGGTGGGAACGCCTGATGGAGCGAAACTCCTCACGATACTCAGTACATTATAGGGCATCACTGCGTTTCGGAGGCCATTTCAAAACGCGGGCAAATCGACTGCTTTGTATAAATGACATTTTCTTTGGTGGTATGGACGGTGGCATCGGCTGATATGGCTGCTGGGGAAAGGGTTGTTGCGTATACATCGGAATGGGTGCGGTTTCTCACATATGAGAAACCGCGCCTTTTGTTTTACTTGTGCTTTTGCTGCTCAAGCAGAGACCACCTCATAACATACTT
>DMFQ01000288.1:12666-22601 GCA_003450555.1 Ktedonobacter sp. | reverse complement strand
GAATGGCCGCGGTACGTCTGGAATGTGCTTCCACTGGCCGCGCCCCAGACCTTGACGGTCGTATCTACACCGCCCGAGGCGATGCGCGTGCCATCTGGCGCCCACACAGCGGCATTGATATAATTGCTAAAGCATGCGCCGTGAGATGCGACGCGGCTTTTCGGCAGGGAGAGGGGTGTCCTCTCTGGGTAGCCGCGTGGGTGGATCTATGGCTGCAAGTACACCAGAAATAGGGGCCGAGGTACGGGTAGGATCGGCAGCCGGTAGTTTCACAAACGTTAGCAGTTCTGATTGAGATAGCACAGGTGTGGGTTCTGATGCAGGAGAGAACTGGGGTATGTCGGAACGCCATAGCACCCCGGTTCACACAACACATTTCTTTTGATACATTTGACAGCTAAACACCATTTCTTGTACACTTATCATGTACAAGGGTGATCTCTATGCTGCAGAGGAAAAGCCATGAGAGTAATACGTTGCCCAAATTGCGATGAGCCGCTACCGGGACTCGCAAACTTTTGTGCAATCTGTGGCGAAACCTTGATATCCTCCCCAACAAGTACCACAACAATGCTCTCCAGGCGCCCTCGTTCCCTCAAAGTGTCCCACTTTTTTGCGTTAAGAAGTGATGCTCAAGAGACGGTGCCGTTCAAGAAATTATCTTCAGTTTCCTCGGAGACAGTAAAACTTGTACAGAGACCGCTACGACTGGGCAGGGATAGTACAATACCTCCAGGACGAATAGCTGATAATTCATTAGATGACGTAGAGTCAGATGATGGCAGACCGGGTGGGAACTGGCATAAAATTGTAGATTCTCGTCCTCGCACTCCCGCGGTGCCACGGACTTCCATGCCTATCCCACGTATGCCCCTGCCGGTGCCCTTGCCACCAGAATATCTTCTTACAGCTATCCCACCCCGGTCCCCGCGAACGAGCCCACGACGTAGACAACCATCTATCTTTTTTTGGGTAAGTGTACTGATGTTCTTAGCGGTTCTGCTTGGCGGCCTTGTCGGGGTGGTGTTGTCCCTGGGACATGGAGCATTGGCGCAAAAATTGTCCCAGGCAAACGAGATAGCCCTGCAGGTTACACCTGCCAGCGTGGCACTCGGTAATGTGATCACCCTGCGAGGCTCTAACTTTAGTCCTCACGGTCATATTGGGTTGACGCGTGATACTACTATTCCTGTTGTTGACACAGAGGGCAACACGATTATCCAGGCAGATGGTAAAGGTTCTTTCGCGGATACGGTAATAGTTGAAGCGGAATGGCAGGCAGGTTCGCACCTCATACGAGCGGAAGACGCCATAATGCACAAGTCAGCAACCTTTACCATTATCGTGACAGGGCATACTCCTTCTCTACGACCACCACATATGCTACTTTCAAGTGGTGCCATTGATCTCGGCGCTGGCGATCAAGCCACCAATAGCACAAAAACGATTACATTGACCAATGGAGGCGGGGGGCAAATCTCCTGGCAGACCGCGGCGACACAATCATGGCTCCTGCTCAGTCCGAAGAATGGCACTTTTTCTAATGGACAAAGTATCCAGGTGACGATTGCAGCAAATCGTTCGAACCTGCAGCCGGGCGGCTATGTAGCCCAGGTAATCTTTACATCCAATGCCGGGCAGGTTATGCTGCCGGTGAAGATGAAAACGACACCACTTGATCCAGGGCACGAAGCGGTTCTACAGCTCACGCCGGCAGTATTGTCCTTTACAGGCGTTGATGGTGGGAGCAATCCACCCGCGCAGATCCTGACTGTGAGTAATCCTGGTGTTTTACCACTACAATGGAGCGCCTCCACCAGTAGTGACTGGCTTTCTATCACTCCGACATCGAGCGATGTGAGTAAAGGCGGCAGTCAGGCTGTAGAGATAGGGGTCAATAGTAGCCTCCAGTTGCCGGGTACATACAGCGGTGTCGTGAGATTTACTAGTCGGCAACTGGCGCCGACCAGGGATAGTCCACAAAACATCTATGTCAGCTTAACTATTGTGCCGCAGTGTGCTCTACAGATAACGCCAGGCGTGCTCTCATTTACTGATGTCTATCTGCAACCAGGGCCTGCCGCCAAGACCATCAATGTGAATGCTGCCCAGACTTGTAGCACGCCGCTGCGGTGGAATGCCATTGCTACGACAAATAATGGCGAGCGCTGGCTGCATATTGGCAATACAAGTGGTACTACCCCGTCCCTTCCCGCAGTAAGCATCAATGTTGAGGGACTAAAACCAGGCATCTATAGCGGTTCCATCATTTTCAGTTGGTCAGCGGGCACACAGACTATGCCTGTGACCTTTATAATGGGACAACCAACTGCACCAATACTACTGACCTCGCTTGCCTTGATGAACTTTAGCGGTATCATTGGTCAGCCCGGTCCGCCAGGACAGGCTATTACCATTACCAATTCAGGTGGAGGTACGCTGAACTGGCAAGCGAGCGCTGCCACCAATTTTGGGGGAGCATGGCTCTTTGTTGCTCCCTCTGCTGGTACTCTTGCTTCACATCAGTCTAAGACAGTGAATGTAACGGTTATCATACTTAACGACCTGATGCCCAATACCTACACAGGCATGGTGACCATTACTGGAACAGACGCTTCTGGGCATCCCGTCCTTGGCAGCCCACAAAACATTCCGGTAAATTTCATCGTACTGGCTCCTTGTACGATAGCAGGTACTCCCAGCGCCCTCAGTTTCGCAGGAGTGGTAGGTCAGCCAGATCCTCTAGCTCAGCCAGCGACGATTACCACTAGTGGCACGTGTACTCACCCATTGCATTGGACAGCATCCACCGGAAACGCAGCATGGTTGACCGCAACGCCTTCCGCAGGGAACGTTGGCATAAACTCTACTGCAACGACGAATATAGGCATTAGGCTTGCTGGCCTGGGCGTAAATACCTATATAGGCCAGGTAACTATTACCGCAATCGACAGTGTGACCCATCTGTCCGTAGGTACACCACAGGTTATCATAGTGACACTGACTGTCCAGCCCACATGTACGCTGCAGACAGGCTCTGTATCGCAAAAGAACTTTAGCGCTGAAGTAGGCACAAATCCTAATCCCACCAGTCGAAGCTTTACCATTGGTATCACGGGGGCTTGTCAGGGCAGTATCACCATTACCCCGACAGTGACCCAGAACTGGCTAACGGTAAGCCCTTCCTCAGCAGTTATCACGGGAGGGAGTACGCCATTCGCTGTAACGGTCACATCAGCGTCGCTCGTAGTAGGAGCGTATAACGGTGCCGTTTCAATAGCAGCGGTGGACAGCAAGGGTATCACCATTACGGGAAGCCCACAAACGGTCAATGTGGCACTCGCAGTGCTAGCCGCACCCTCCCTGACAGTAAATCCGGCTCTCAATGGCTTGACGATCAATGTCACGAGTGGAACGACGTCTCAAGCCATCAGCATTAATAATACTGGCGGCGAGCCATTGAACTGGACGGTGGCACTCGGTTCCGGCGTGCCATCCTTTGTCTCACTTTCAGCCAGCGCTGGCAGCAATTTATTAGGAGGAGCAAGCGCCGCTGATAACGTCATTGTCAATGCAAGTGGAGTGTCAGGCGGGACTTCTTACACGACCAGCTTGACGGTCAGTGCCATTGATCCCATTACGGGCAATATCGTTGCTGGTAGCCCTATTACTATCCCAATCACGATTAACATAGCGCCACCCGCTATGCAGCTTGATACAAGTACCCTCGCATACACGACCTCCGCCGGCGTCAATCCACAGGCACAATCGGTAAACCTTACGAATATCGGCGGTGATGGGTTGACGTGGAGTGCGGGTCCCCCTTCTCAACCCTGGTTGACCCTGGGATTGAACAAGGGAAGTAATAATTATCAGCAGACCTCTATCATTCCTTTTAACGTTGATGTCACCGGCATGACCAGCGGATCGTATACGGCAACGGTAATGATTACGCCCTCGGTTGGAGCAGCTCAGACGGTCACGGTCACATTGATCATAACGTAGGGGAAGCAATACGCGAAGACTCTACAAATCCATCAGCTTTTTCACGCGCTGCAAATGGTGCGTATCGTGTTCCCAATCTTCTTTCCCGTCATCATCTGTCATAATTGGCGTTTCCAGGAGAACCGCCGCGTGTGTAAGGCGAGGATCGCATAACAAAGCGTGCAGCCCCTCCTCTCCGATGATCCCTTCACCTATACGGGCGTGTACATCGCGATGACTTCCCAATGCCATCTTTGTATCGTTGAGGTGGATAACCTTGAGGCGTTCCAGTCCAACGACCTCATCAAAGTGCTGCAACACCTGTTGTACCGATACCGTATTGGAGATATCGTGTCCTGCCCCCCATAGATGGGCTGTATCGAGGCAGACGGCGAGGCGCTGCGCGTATTGCGGCAAGAGATTCAGTATGGCTCCCAGTTGCTCGAAGCTATGGCCAAGTGAGTTACCCGCGCCAACATCGTTTTCTAACAACAGCATTACCTCAGGAGGCGTCTCTGGTAGAATGAGAGTAAGTGCCTCGGCAATGCGCGCAATCCCTGCTTCAACGCCTGTACCACGATGGCTTCCGGTATGAAAGACAACATATTTTGCTCCCAACTGCGCACCACGCAGCAGTGTCCAGCGCAAGAGGGCAGTAGATTTCTCCCAGATGAACTCGTCAGGTGAAGCGAGATTGATGAGATAGGGGGCATGTATTACCACTGGATCAAGCCCGCATGCGCGCGTAGCCTGCGCGAATGCCGCGTAGCTCGTTGGGTTGTCTGCTGTTGGTCGCCAGCCAGTCGGGTTACTGGCAAAAATTTGCACAGCGTTACAACCGATCTGCTGCGCAATCGCTGCCGCTTTGACAGGCTTGGAATTGGTGGGCATGTGGCGACCCAGACGCCTGTCAGAAAGAGGGGTTGGCGAAGGTTCAGAGACTTTGCTAAGAGCAAGCTCTGCATCTCTATCGTGTTGGAGTATTCGCTCAGCGTCGCTATGCATCTTGTGTCTTTCAAACCTCTGCTGAAGATTGTGCTGGCGTGCCTGGCGTTCCTGTAACCGGCGGCAATTGTTCCAGCTTTGTCAAACCAAATTGCTGTAAGAATTCTGGCGTCGTGCCAAAAAGCGTAGGGCGTCCAACCGTTTGCGCCCGGCCAACCTCGACGACAAGACCGTGCTGTATGAGGCTTGCCAGGGCGCGGTCACTATTCACACCACGTGTGGCTTCAATCTGCGCGCGCGTCACGGGCTGGCGGTACGAAATAACGGCGAGCGTCTCCATGGCCGCTGAAGTAAGTTTGGCCGACATTGGAAGACCTAATAGGGCGGCAATATAGCGGGCATTCTCTGGAGCGGTCACAAGCTGCACTTGTTCGCCTAAACGTTGCAGCCGTATGCCACGCCTGTGATTTTCCAGCTCATGCTCTAACGTTTGCAAGCTTTGCGTTAAGTTTTCCTCGTCTATGTCGAGCAACTTGCGCAGTTCGGCGCGTTCTAGTGGGCGACCTGAGACAAAGAGAATACTCTCAATGGCAGCCGCGAGCTCGGCGACCATCTGCTCATCTGGAGATGTTGGAACTGGCGTATCAACTGGTTGTTGCATCATTTGTTTCTGCATGGTGAGCCGATTATAACATGGAAAGCAAGATAGACAGAAGAGGTGAATGGATCTTCAAAACTTTGATAGTGATACGCTCAAACTTTCTTGCAATACTATGCTCAATATGATATATTTTTAGCAGAAATACATCAGCAAGGGAGAGTGATGCACAACTCTATGAAAATTGAGCGATTTACCGATAAAGCACGTGAAGCTATTAGCGAAGCATCAGAAATAGCGAAACAATACAATCATGGACAGATCGAAGTAGAACACTTACTTGACGCGCTGCTTTCTCAAGACGAGGGGGTGGTACAGCAGGTCATTCAAAAAGTGGGAGGCAGTGATACAGCGGCAAAACGCATCATCGAGAAAGAAATCGAACGCTTGCCGCGCGTCTATGGCGCCAGTGAGCCGGGTATATCTCCACGTTTGCGCAAAGTGTTGGAAGTCGCATGGCGCGAAATGGGGAACTTCAGGGATGAGTACCTCAGCGTTGAGCACTTGCTGCTCGGAATGTTTGATACGGATTCTGACGCTGTGCAACGTGCCCTCAAAGCAACCGGCCTCACGCGTAACAATGTGCTCAAGGCGCTCACCTCTATTCGCGGTTCACAACGGGTCACCGATCAGAATCCTGAAGGGAAATACCAGGCGCTGGAGAAATATGGTCGTAACCTGACGGAACTGGCGGCGCAGGGCAAGCTTGATCCTGTCATCGGTCGTGACGAGGAGATTCGGCGCGTCATCCAGGTATTGAACCGGCGCACCAAGAATAACCCGGTCTTGATCGGTGAACCGGGCGTCGGTAAAACTGCTATCGTAGAAGGGCTGGCACAGCGCATCGTGCGTGGTGATGTACCAAAGACGCTGGCTGATAAGCAAGTAGTTACCCTAGACCTGGGTGCTCTGGTTGCCGGTGCCAAGTTTCGGGGCGAATTTGAGGAGCGCCTGAAAGCCGTCTTGAAAGAGGTCATAAGCTCCGAAGGCGGCTTTATCCTTTTTATCGACGAACTGCATACGTTGGTCGGAGCAGGCGCCGCGGAAGGGGCTATGGATGCCTCTAATATGCTGAAGCCAATGCTGGCACGCGGTGAACTGCACTGTATTGGCGCAACCACGCTTGATGAATATCGCAAGCATATCGAGAAAGATGCTGCGCTGGAGCGGCGCTTCCAACCGGTGCTAGTTGATCAGCCGTCGGTCGAGGACACCATTAGTATCCTGCGCGGCTTGAAGCCTCGCTACGAGGTGCATCATGGCGTACGCATCCAGGATAGCGCGCTAGTTGCTGCCGCTATGCTTTCCAATCGCTACATCTCCGATCGCTTCCTGCCTGATAAAGCCATCGACTTAGTTGACGAAGCTGCCAGCCACCGCCGTGTCGAGTTAGATAGCACTCCCAGCGAAATCGATGCCCTCGATCGCCGCATACGACAGTTACAGGTTGAGCAGGAAGCGCTGAAAAAAGAGACCGATGCCGCCAGCCGCGAGCGTCGGAATCGCGTTGAGCAGGAGATTGCCAATCTGAGCGAGCAACTGCACTCCCTCAAACTCTCGCTTGAGAGCGAGCGCGAGCCGGTTGAGACTATTCGTCGGCTCAAGAAGGAGCTTGATGAGGCACAGGTTGAACTGGAGAAGGCTGAACGCGAGTATAATCTGGAGGTGATGGCGCGACTGCGCTATGGCACCATTCCAGAACTTGAACGGCGCATCACTGATATGGAGTCAAAACTCATCAACTTGCAGAGCGCGCGCATGCTTAAAGAAGAGGTAGACTCCGAAGATATTGCGGAGATTGTCTCCAAGTGGACGCATATACCCGTCTCCAAGCTGCTGGAGGCCGAGGTGCAAAAGCTGCTTACAATGGAGGACAAATTGCGGAATCGCGTGGTGGGACAGGAGATGGCACTGCAGGTGGTCTCCGATGCCATTCGCCGTTCTCGCGCCGGTCTACAGGATCCGCATCGTCCTCTAGCCAGCTTCCTTTTCTTAGGTCCAACTGGCGTCGGTAAAACTGAGTTAGCTCGCGCGCTGGCGGAGTTCCTGTTTGATGACGAGCAGGCGATGGTGCGCATCGATATGTCCGAATATATGGAGAAACATAGCGTCTCTCGTCTCATAGGCGCACCTCCGGGCTATATTGGCTATGATGAAGGTGGACAGTTGACCGAGGCCGTGCGCAGGCACCCCTACAGTGTGGTCTTGCTGGATGAGATCGAGAAGGCAGCGCCTGAGGTTTTCAACGTCTTGCTGCAATTGCTTGACGATGGCCGTTTGACTGATGGACAGGGGCGCACCGTCGATTTCAAAAATACACTCATTGTCATGACCAGTAACGTCGGCAATCTCTGGCTTCACGAGTATGATGGCATGGATGAGGATGAGATACAGCGCACCGTGCGGCAGCGACTGCGTGAAGAGGGCTTCCGTCCAGAATTTGTCAACCGTATCGATGAAGTGATCATTTTCCATCAAATTTCACGCGAGCAGATGAAGAATATTGTGGATATCCAAGTCAACCGCCTGCGTCCTCGCCTGGACGAGCGTCATATTACTCTTCATCTGAGTGAGGGCGTGAAGGATCTGCTGGCAAATGAGGGTTACGATCCGCAATTTGGCGCGCGTCCCCTCAAACGCATCATCCAGAAAGAGGTCGAGAATCGTATTGCACGGGCCATTCTCGATGGAACCATTCGTGATGGATCAACGCTGAATTTTGATGCACAAGATGGGAAATTGGTGATGGAAGTGGAGCAATAGCGGAGTGGTGAGAGGTGTAAGGGTGTAGGGGTGTGCCAGCCCAAAAATCGAGCCTGGTTTTCGGGCTGGCACTGCATTATTTCATTTACCAAAAAGTGATACAATCACACTGATCTCAGCAGTCAACTGACAGTATCACAGATAGCTAATGGAGAGCTTCAATGCAATCCAAAGAAGATATATCAACAGAAGTCACGTCCCACGAGCACCTTGTACAGATGCTCAGTACCATCCTGTTGCAACTCAACTCGTTGCAAACGATAGTACGAAACGAGACGGTACCGCCAGATCTCAACGTCCTCTATAATGGGCTGACCACCATCGAGCAGATGACGAGAGAGGTTATCTACGAAATACGTTCTGCTAGCGACGATGATCTACCTTTGGCGGACCTGGTCGGTGTGACGCTAGTTGAAGCGTTATCACGCGCCATCGAAGAGACCGCGGAATCGTTGGGACTTTCAAGTCGGGTGGCCTTCTCGGGCGAAGAGCGCCCGCTGCCAAGTTATACCGAACGCCTCTTCTATCGCATCGCCCAGGAAGCGCTCTACCAGATACAACTGCATAACAATGCACGTAGACTGCGCTTTACCTTCAGTTATGGCCGCGATGAAGTACAGATGAGCATCGAGGACAATGGCACTTTGCCTGGTGTTGAAGCAGAAACCCCGCTTCCCCATTTTAAGGATGAGGGCAGAGCGGCTGCTGCTAATGAAGCAGAAGTGCCACTACCGCACTTTAAGGAAGAAGGGCAGAGCGTTGACCTATTGCGTTCATACAGTGCGTTGCGTCACCGCATAGAACACCTGGGCGGCTCTCTCGAGGTCATCTCGCACATTGAACAAGGAACCCGTATTCAGGCTCGTGTTCCTTATATCCTATCAAGTGTAGGGGACCAGATTACTGCTCCCAATTTGCCTCCTGCCAATGCTTCCTCAATAAGTGAGACTTCTATAACCACTAACATACGCGTTCTTGTAGTGGATGGTCATGCGGTTTCTCGCGCTGGCTTGCGTCATTTACTGGAGAGTTACCCGGACCTGCACGTCATTGGAGAAGCCGCGGATGGCGTGCAAGCCGTGAGTGAAACCCTGGAATTGGGGCCGCAGGTGGTGCTCATGGATGCCCAATTGCCCAATAATCAGAGCATGGAAGCGCTGAAACAGATCAAGCAGCTCAATCTCGAAACGCGCGTGCTGTTATTATCGGCGCAGGAGCGCGAGGAATACTTGTATGAGACGCTGCGGGCAGGGGCCGATGGCTATGTGCTCAAGAATATCGCGCCCGATGAACTAGCCCACGCAGTACGTGCTGTGGCGCGTGGCGAGGTACTGGTACAGCCTCAACTGGCAGGTAGGCTACTCTCTCGCTTTGGCAAACAGGGGCGCGGAAACACTCCTTATGAAACATTGACTGCGCGTGAGCAGGAAGTCCTCCACCTGCTAGCGCGTGGGATGCGCAATAAAGAAATTGCGACGCGCCTCTTTGTAAGCGAGCGCACGGTAAACTTCCACCTGGCGAACATCTACCAGAAGCTCAACGTCTCAGGTCGCACTGAAGCCTTGAGCAAAGCACTTGAGCAGGG
>DMFQ01000288.1:8174-12545 GCA_003450555.1 Ktedonobacter sp. | reverse complement strand
AGGGAAGCGATATATCCTGCTTCATTATTGTGATCACTGTTGGGCGCGTACTTGGGAATGATCTGGTCTACAGTGATCCGGCCCCAGTAGCCCACATAGAGGTTGCGAATGAGCTTAAACCACGCCTCAAAGCTCTGTTCCCAGGTATTGAATATAGCGTATCCACCATTTTCTTGTAGGCAGCGATACTCGGGTACGCAGCGCATATTACTGAGCGAGAGCGTCACCCTGGCTACACCAGTGGTACCAAACAAACTCTCATGCATGAAGAAGGCCAGAGCATAAGCGGAATCTAAGCCGTATTTAACACCGTCATCGTAGAGGGCCTGAGCCTTTCCTGCTGCAGGAGAGTGATAGTTAGCAAGAACCCGGTTCATAAAATCTACCGAAAGTGAGTTCTTGCCCACAACCGAATAGGGACCGGGGTTTGTGGGAATAGGCACTTTAGGGTTGTTTGGCCCATTGCTGTTCGCCCAGGCATTGACGACCCCTAGAGTACCTCCTACTTGAATCGGAAAGACCTGGCCGTTTTGCGAGATAATTAGTTGAGGAGTACCGGGACGCTGAAACGAACCAGCAGAAATCAATACAAGTGCGGCAATAACTACGACAACCATGGATACGAGAAAAGGAGTCAACCAGGACTTATGGCGTGCCAGGGGTAGGGAGCGTTCCTCAAATTCGTTCACCACGATCATTGGACGTCTCATCGTGATCGATCTTGTCTCTCGCTCTTCAGGTTCTGGCATAAGAGAAAGTTGACGTGTAGCTTTAGCGCGTAGGGGAATTGGTGTTTGAGCAGGCTCCGGTGAAATAACCTTCTTTGCGGTGTAGTTACCACTCGCCATCAAGCATCTCCTTCTGATAATAGAACATCTGCCCTATTATAACACAGGGTGGCTTCCCCCCACAAACAGGCAGCCGTGCAACATCTTGACATACAAAAATACATCCTCATTTGAAAGAATGATACCATTTAGTTTAGCGTGCTGTCAATTATACAGCCCTATTGGAGGACCTTCATGCTTTCTCCCTGAAAGAGGTAAAGAACGTTCCTGAGGATACATCCCAGACGAATGATTTAGCGCGTTATTTTAATACGTAAGTATGAGGAACTTTTATACAAAAAGAAACGTCTTGACATTGTGGATGTGGCGGCAGTGAAGGTAGGTGAAAAATAAAGAGGCATACAAGGAGTTTCCAAATGCGTAGACCGAATAACATTCGTCATAAAATCAACAGTTGCATCATCCGGCGACAATCGTTCTCATTCATCGTACCGCTTGTCTTGCTACTTGTCCTTCTATTCACGCTGGCAGCTTGTGGATCAAGCACTACAACGGGAGCTGGATCAACTCCTACCAGCGCACCTACCACCGGGGCGACTACTGCTCCTGGAAAAATAACCAGTGGCTGCCCCAATAGTACGATAGGTACTCCTCCGCAAAAAACACCCAATGTCACGTTACGCGTGGCCAATAGCAATAGTACCTCCACTGCTCACAAAGGCGATCTCATAGAGATTCAGCTACCGTTTGGTCAGCAGTGGACCGGTCCTACGGCTTCGCAGGGTGCGCTTGAATTGCAATCGCCTTCTGGCTATGCATCAACAACCCTCAAAATGTGCATCTGGCAGTTTGTTGCTCAGGGCACTGGAACTTCTCAACTGAGCTTCACCGGCAGGCCTATTTGCGGGGCGGGTCAATTGTGTCCACAATACATTCAGAACGTGCCATTTACTATAGAGGTAAAATAACTCTGAAGCGCCTACCACTGAATTTTTACCATTGTGCCAACAGGTGCCCAGTTGTAGAGCCATTGTGCCGCGCTTAACGGCATAGTTATACAGCCATGAGTACCTGTTTGGTCTCCATATATAAGATCATGATGCCATACATTAGTGCCTGGGCCATATACTGTTCGCCACAGTGAAATATACCAGAGATTATACAAAGGCTCTCAGCTATGGCATCAATGCACTTGACGTAGCCATGTACCTGCTCTAGTATGGGGGCAGGTTTTTTTATTTTCTCTCAATGAGGTGTAGCTATGACTGAGCGTGTAGGGCAGAAACTGGGCAACTATCGCCTTATGCAGTCTCTGGGGCAGGGAAGCGTTGCAGAAGTCTATTTGGGTGAACATATGCAGCATGCCAAACTGGCAGCTTTGAAAGTATGGCATAAACAGCTTAGCAGCGAGGAGATGCAGCGCTTTCAATCCGAAGCAGAGCGGCTTGCTCTGCTGGATCATCCTCACATAATTCATATACTGGAATATGGTGTGACAGATAATTTTCCTTTTGTGGTGATGGATTACGCGAGTGAAAAGAGCCTGCGCCAGCGCTTTAGCAGGGGTATGCAACTCTCGTTGGCTACTATTGTACCAATTGCCAGGCAACTCGCGGATGCTTTAGCATATGTACATAATAAAGACATCGTTCATGGAGATATCAAGCCAGAAAACATGCTTACTGGGCCACGCAATGAGGTTTTGCTCAGTGATTTTAGCATGACAAGTATTGCTCAAAGTTCACATGCTCAAAAGAGCCTTGATACCGTCAACATTGTCGCTTATATGGCTCCTGAGCAGCTTCAGGGACAGCCTGACAAAGCCAGCGATCAGTATGCGCTAGCTGTGGTTATCTATGAATGGTTAAGTGGGAAACTGCCGTTCTATGGTTCTTTTATTGAAGTAGCTACCCAGCACCTGATAGTTCCTCCCGCCCCGCTTCATAGGACTGTACCAACGGTCCTACCCGCGGCTGAAGAAGCCGTGCTTAGAGCGCTAGAGAAGAACCCGCGTAAACGTTTTAAGGGAGTGCGCGAGTTTGTCGATGTGCTGGAAGAGGCTCAGCAATCCGAAAGAAAGTCAACATTTGCTATGGGGGGGAACGCGCCGCTTCCTACCGAAAAGTCTGATCGCGCTACATCAAATACTCGTATTTCTTCGATGAACGTCCTATCCTCTGACAGTTTTAATAAGTACTGGCATGTCATCGCATTTTATGATATAGAGATTCAACGCAATCCGCATGATGCTATGTCTTATAGCGAACGTGGAGATGCCTATTATATGCTTGAAGAGTACGAACGGGCAATCCTGGACTATAACTATGCACTGGCACTGGATAGCAAGTGTATTCCCGCCTATAGCAATCGTGGGTTGGCCTACTCGCATCTTGAGGCGTATAAACAGGCCATCGCTGATTTCACCCGTGCCATAGAGTTAGATGCCAATGAGGTATCCACTTACTATAATCGGGGCAACGCCTACGCTCTCCTTGAAGACTACAAACAGGCCATTGCCGATTACGACAGCACTCTCAGGCGCGACGAGAAGCACGCTTTTGCTTACTATAACCGGGGCAACGCCTACGCTCGTTGTCAGAACTACGAACAGGCTATCACTGATTACACGCGAGCCATCGCGATAGACTCTACCTACCTCATGGCCTATTGCAATCGGGGCCGCATCCATAGCCAGCTCAAGAATTATGAGCTGGCGATTGTTGACTTCACTCGTGCTATCGAATTAGATCCTCACCTGAGCTGGACATTCAGCAGTCGCGGAGAAGCCTACTGTCGCATCAAAGAGTATAAAAAAGCCATCGATGACCTTGACCGGGCCATCGAGCTGGATAGCGAAGATGTAAACGCCTATTCGAATCGCGGCCTGGCCCGCTTCAATCTGAGAGAGTATGAACAGGCCATCTCGGACTATACTCGTGCTATCGAATTGGATGCCAAAGATGCATGGTCATATAATAATCGAGGGCTGAGCTATTACTATCAGAAAGAGTATGAGCGAGCTATTCAAGACTGTTCCAAAGCGATTGAACTGAATGCTCTTTTCGGCTGTGCCTATGATAATCGAGGGACTATCTACCTGGCTATGAATAACCTGGAGCAAGCCAGATCTGATATTCTCACCGGGTGGAAATTAACGCCGACCCATATCAGTCACGGCTGGTCCGTTGAATGGTCCGCTATGTGCCTGGCACGGCCCGACGTCAGAATGGCTGAACGCCTGGAAGTTTTGGCGCAAATAGACTCCGAGGATTATATCGCTTACGTATGTCGAGGTGTGGCGTTATGGATACGTGGCGATTTTGAGGGGGCCTTGCAGCAGTTGGAAAGGGCTATCTCACTTGAAATGAAAGAGGATGCCTATTTTTGGAAGGGTATTGTTTGCGCCTCAATGGGACGTGATGATGAGGCCGCATCGGCCCTGAAACAGGCCATCGCCTGGGGAGTTCCAGTACTCTTGCAGGTTCCTCTCAATTGGCTCAAAGAAGATAGGCCAGAATTCTACGAGCAGTATATTGCGCTATTATTGTAGGTTCAACATACTTTCCGATCAAGCAGGCTGTAT
>DMFQ01000288.1:944-8047 GCA_003450555.1 Ktedonobacter sp. | reverse complement strand
AATACAGCCTGCTTGATCGGAAATCGTCCTAAAACAGCGACATCTGCTCTGGAGGCTCCTCTTTTTTTGCTTTGGCGACAGCTACCGCCTCTTTGCTTGAGGATTCTGCCGTTAAACGTTCGGCCTCAGCCAGCGCGAGGGGGATCTTTTTGAAATCTTCGCGGAGCGCGATTTTATAACTCTCTGTACGCAGCGCAGCAGCGGGATGAAACATGGGAATACAAATAAAGCCATCTTTTTTGCGGGGGCGACCATGAATAACACTGATCTTCTCACCAGCAAAGAACTTTGACATAGAAATGCGTCCCAGGGTCACGATGACCTGCGGTTTTAGGATGGCGATCTGCCGCTCAAGATAATCGTTGCAGGCGTTGATCTCAGCCGGTAATGGATCACGATTCTCAGGTGGACGGCACTTTACCACATTGGTGATAAAGACGTCTGAGCGCTTCAGGCCAATGCTTTTGATCAACTCTTCCAGTAATTGCCCAGAGGGGCCGACAAATGGGCGCCCTTGTTTATCTTCATGGAAGCCAGGACCTTCACCGACAAAGAGTATTTTAGCTTGTGGGCTTCCTTCGCCAGGGACGGCCTTTGTTCGACCTTTGCAGAGATCACATTTTGAACAGGTAGAGACCTCCGCGGCTATTTCCCTCAGCATTTCCTCTGAAGACATACCTCTTTATACCTCTTTTCAAAAAATAGGGATACTACTCTCTATTGTGATGAATGCGCTGTCCGTGGTACAACCATAGACAGCGCATTCATCAACTAGTTTACTCTTGCTTACCAGCCGCGACGCTCTGGGGGACGCTGCCCGTAGTCACTATCACGCCGCGGAGCATTGGGATTTGGGCCGCGATTAGCACCGCCAGTATTGGGACCCATCGGGCGGCGCTGTCCGAAATTGCCGCCGCGGTCACCAGAGCTGCCGCGATCGTTGTAGGGAGGGCGATCATTGTAGCTACCGCGGTCACGTCCGCCGCCGTAACCTCCTCTGTCTCCGCCACCACCGTAGCCACCAGGGCCGCGGTTCGGCGCTGAGCCTTCGCGGTCACGTCCGCCATAACCACCGCCTGGGCGACCAGGACCTCCACGATTCGGGCCACGGCTTGGGCCACGCTCGCTCTCCAATTCAGCTTGAGAAGGCATTTCACCGCTTAAGGCGGCGCGGCGTGAGAGGTTGACACGCCCCTGTGGATCAACTTCGATCACCATCACAGTGATTTCGTCACCAACCGAGACAACATCCTCTGGCCGCATGACCTGGTAATCAGCCAGTTGCGAGGTGCGAACAAGGCCCTCTTTCCCAGGCAAGATCTCGACGAAGCAGCCGAAATCGACGAGGCGACGTACCGTACCTGTGTAGATACGACCAACCTCGACCTCTTCCGTCAAGGCACGTACTGCGTCCATCGCGGACTGCATAGCCTCACCAGATGTGGCTGAGATATTCACGGAACCGTCGTCCTCAATATCGATCTTGGCACCGCTCTCTTCCTGAATCTTGCGAATCATCTTGCCGCCTGGGCCGATGACTGCACCTATCTTTTCAGGGTTGATCTTGATCGTCTGGATACTCGGCGCAAATTGCGACAATGCCTCGCGAGGAGCATCTATCGTATCGAGCATCTTTTCCATGATATACATGCGGCCTTCACGAGCCTGCTCAAACGCCTTGGCCAGGATTTCGTAGGTGATGCCTTTGACCTTAATATCCATCTGGAGGGCAGTGATACCGTCGGCAGTACCCGCGACCTTAAAGTCCATGTCACCCAACGCATCTTCAATACCCTGGATGTCACTCAACACCGCCCATTTACCACTGCGCTCCCCTTCTCCAGTGATCAGTCCCATGGCAACACCGGAGACTGGTGCATGAATTGGCACACCGGCATCCATGAGGGCCAGCGTTGTGCCACAAACGGAACCCATTGAAGATGAACCGTTTGAGGAGAGTACGTCGGATACAGCGCGAATCGTGTACGGGAACTCGCCTTTTGAGGGAATGACCGCGGCAATAGCGCGTTCGGCGAGGGCACCATGTCCAATCTCACGGCGACCAGGACCACGTAGGGGTTTACTTTCGCCGGTTGAGTAGGGTGGGAAGTTATAATGGTGCATGAAACGCTTGCTCTCACTCGCGGTGAGGCCGTCCAGCACCTGTTCTTCGCCAGGAGAACCGAGCGTGATGACGCTCAATATCTGCGTCTGCCCACGAGTGAAGATGGCGGAACCATGAGTACGTGGCAGCATTCCTACCTCACAAGAGATAGGGCGGATGGTGTTGAGATCACGACCGTCAGGGCGCATTCCATTGTCCAGGATATTGTTGCGCACATAAGCTTTTAGTTCTTTTTCGTAGAACGTGATGATATCTTTCATGCGATCTGGAAACTCCGCTCCCAGTACCGTGACCAGTTCATCCTGTACCATTCCCAGTGCAGCCGAACGAGCTGCCTTGTTGGGATTATGTACAGCCGCTTCAAAGCGAGGGCGTACGAACTCTGCCACTTTACTTTTCAGCGCTTCATCAACTGCCGGAGCTTGAAATGGCCTTTTGACTTTGTTCACAGCCTGGGCCAGTTTCTCTTGCATTTTGATGATGTCTTGCAATGCCTCGTGACCAAAGCGCACTGCCTCTAACATCAGATCCTCTGGCAGTTCTTTTGCACCAGCCTCGACCATCATCACAGCATCCGTCGTGCCCGCGATAGCAAGGTCTAGCCTGCTCTGACCCATCTGTGACTCAAGTGGGTTAATCACAAGCTGGCCATCAACATGACCAACACGTACCGCTCCTACCGGACCAGAAAAAGGAATATCTGACACGCTAAGTGCCGCTGAGGCTCCCACGATACCAAGAATATCGGAATCATTCTCCTGGTCTACAGAAAGGACGGTAATCACTATCTGTACATCGTTACGATACCCTTTTGGGAAAAGTGGGCGAAGTGGGCGATCGGCGAGACGACAGGCGAGGATAGCATGTTCTGAGGCACGACCTTCACGTTTAATAAAACCACCGGGGATTTTTCCCGCGGCATACATACGCTCTTCTACATCAACAGTTAAAGGGAAAAAATCAATGCCTTCGCGAGGCTCGTTGCTGCCAACCACGGTTGCCAGGATAACAGTATCGCCATAGCGCACTAACACTGCGCCGCTGGCTTGCTCTGCCACTCGACCGGTCTCTATGCTCATAACCCGGCCACCGATGACAGCTTCTTGACGGTGAATCATATTTCCTCCGACTAGGGCGTGACTAATCAGGCCCCTACAGCACCCCATACATTACGTAATTTCTTCAAACCTGACCCAGTGCATTCAGTCAACTGTGGGTGCTCTGCCTGGGTGGGTGCGATAACTTTCTTCTTGTTTTCGTTCGTCCTACCTGGTTGCGGTTCCGTTCGTGTTTCTGTCGTTCATCAGATAGTGTGGGGGATTCGTTCTACCTGCTGTTTCTTTTCGTTCGCTTGTTTCTGTTTCTCTTCGTCCAACATACGTATCGGTCGAGTGTATGGGAAAATGGAGCAGCGGTGGGCCAAAATGGTGACATTCCTTATCACAATGACGGCGCTTGCCAGGATTGCGCCGGCCGCACCCACCACAACCTTATAACTGACTAGTGACGCAAGCCAAGTTTCGCGATCAGCGCGCGGTAGCGGCTTGGACTTTTTTTGCTGATATATGCAAGCAATCGCCTGCGCTGACCAACCATCATCAACAAACCACGACGAGAGTGTAAATCATGCTTATGGATTTTGAGATGTTCGGTCAAATGATTGATACGCCAGGTCAGGATCGACACCTGCACCTCTGGCGAACCTGTGTCTGTTTCGTGTATACGGGAATCTTCGACGATCGCCGTTTTTCCTTCGAGTGTCGATGCCACGCTTGTTATTCACCTCCTGAATGTGAAGATGGGAAAAAGAAATCACACCATTTGATTATAGCACTTGCCATGTTGTGACGCAATGAATTACATCCATTGCTTATGCTACATGTGATTAATCTGGGTATGAATGACCGGCACTCCAGCTATTCATACCCAGACCATCTTACTTAATGGTGACTTTTGCGCCGACTTCGGCCATCTTTTCAGCGATTTTTTCAGCCTCTTCTTTAGAAACGGCTTCTTTAATGGCCTTTGGAGCTTCGTCAACCACAGCCTTTGCCTCTTTCAGGCCCAGGCCGGTCAGTTCGCGCACAACTTTGATGACGTTGATCTTGTTGGGACCAATCTCTGTCAGTACGGCGTCAAACTCAGTCTGTTCCTCGACAGGAGCAGCAGCAGGAGCTGCCTCTTGCGCTGCGGCTGGACCAGCAGCGGCAGCTACGGGGGCTGCGCTTACGCCCCACTTCTCTTGCAGAGCCTTGGTCAATTGTACCAGGTCTAATACGTTAAGCTGTTCAATTTCAGCGATAATGGAATCTACGGACATTGTGTTCCTCCTAAAAATTAATCTGTGGTAGCTTCGCCGTTAAGTTGTTCGGCATGTGCTTGCAGTACGTAACATAAATCGCGCAATGGCGCGGTAAGCAGACCATAAGTAGTGGCTAACGGCCCCTGAATAACACCGACGACCTGAGCCTTCGCATAGTTCTTCCCGCCAAGTATCTTTGCCAGGTCTTCGACCTGGTCGGCGGTGAGTTTACGACCACCGAGAATACCCGATTTAAGCACAACAATTTTTGACGTATGTGTGTAATCAGTCACTGTCTTGGCGGCTGCCACTTCATCGTCATAGCTTAATGCGATAGCGGTTTGACCGTTGAAGATGCTTTTGTCCAGTTCGGTCATGTTGTTGCGCTCGGTCGCGATGCGCAAGAGCGTATTTTTGGCGATCTGAAACTCTAGCTTGGCGGCACGCATTTTATTGCGCAACTCGGTCATATCTTTGACCTTCAAGCCCTGCGTCTGTACCAGAATCGCTATTGTTGACCGACCCAGTTTCTCTGTCAGTTCATCTATTTTCTCTGACTTTGCCTGTGTTGGCATGTACGCATTCTCTCCTTTCCAGGAATTTTGTTGGGACTCGACATATCGTGTTCCCTGTGTTACGAAGGAGGCTCGAGTCGAATACCGTAAAAAAAAGCCTTCAGTGCATTACCGAAGGCTGAGGGTAGTGAGTAAGAAGTATATGTTCTAGTTGGCAACGGTGATGACGACAAAGGCTATACCCTTGTTTCACCAGATTGTTGTCAAGGTAGATCGTTTATACATTTCCTCGGCAAGCTGACCTTATTGTCATTTATATGCCAGCTGACATACTTGCTGTCTTCGGTTGCTTTATTCTATTGTAACATGTTGGGACGCCATTCATTGGCGCCCGAATGCAGGCATCATTGCGCCCAACCTGGATTACGGTTTGAGCGCGGTTGCCGCCGCTACATCCAGTCGAACGCTAGGAGACATCGTAGATGATAGCACGACGCTCTTAATGTACGTGCCTTTTGAACCGCTTGGCCTGGCGCGTACTACGGCATCAACGACAGATGTAAGATTCGCCATCAATGCCTCTTCACTAAATGAGATTTTTCCCGTTGGAATATGTAAGAGGGCCGTCTTATCGACTTTAAACTCGACGCGTCCGGCCTTCACATCTTGGATTGTTCTGGCGAGGTCAAAAGTAATTGTCCCGGCCTTGGGGCTGGGCATCAAGCCGCGAGGACCAAGTTTCTTACCAAGCCTACCAACTTTACCCATCACATCGGGTGTAGCAATGGCAACGTCAAAGCCGAGCCAGTCCGCTTCAATCTGCTTGATCAGATCATCAAGACCAACAAAATCCGCCCCTGCCGCCTCTGCTTCGTTGGCTTTCTCACCCTGAGCGAAAACCAGTACTTTCACTTCTTTACCTGTGCCCGCGGGCAGCATTGCTACGCCGCGCACCATCTGGTCAGCGTGACGAGGATCGACACCGAGCTTCATATGAACTTCAACAGTAGGATCAAATTTTACGTAGTTAATCTTCTTAAGGAGTGAAACAGCTTCCTGAGGCTCATAGAGTTTATTTTCGTCTATCAGCTTCAATGCCTCTAGATATTTTTTACCATGCTGTGCCATATTCTTAAAACGCCCTCCTTGTGGCAGGATACCGCAGTGACTTCGGGCAATCCTTAACTAATGGTGATACCCATGCTTCGTGCTGTGCCTTCAACCATGCGCTCAGCACCCTCAATGTCAATCACATTGAGATCTTTCAACTTAATCTCGGCGATCTCGCGCAGTTTGTCGCGGCTGATCGAGCCGACCTTGGTTTTGTTAGGGACAGCAGCCCCTTTTTCAACTCCCGCCGCCTTCTTCAACAGATCAGGCACAGGCGGTGTCTTCGTAATAAATGTGAAAGAACGGTCTTCATAGATCGTTATTTCAGCTGGAATGACCATACCCATCTGGTCCTGTGTACGTGCATTGTATTCCTTACAGAACGCCATGATATTGACGCCCTGAGGTCCCAGTGCAGTACCAATAGGGGGGGCTGGATTGGCCTTCCCTGCTGGGATCTGTAGCCTCACTACAGCCTTGACACGTTTCGCCATGTTGTTTCAAACTCCTCAGAATACGTTCATTTGTTTGTTAGATTTTCTCGACCTGAAGGAAATCCAGTATTACCGGTGTCTCGCGACCGAAAAAGGAAACAAGTACAGTCACTTTGTTGCGGTCCATATTGATATCACTGACCGTACCTATAAATTCAGTGAACGGGCCATCAATGACGCGCACGCTTTGACCTTTAGAGAAACTAATTTTAGCCTTGGGCTTATCCGTCTCTTTTGTTACCTGCTTGAGAATCGATTTGATCTCGTGCTCATGTAGGGGAACAGGGCGTGTACCAGAACCGACAAAACTTGTAACCCCGGGTGTATTACGGACAACATACCAGGCTTCATCGCTCATAATCATCTCCACCAGCACATAGCCAGGGAAGACTTTACGCTGTACTGTGCGCCGCTGGCCTTGTTTGATCTCCACCTCTTCTTCCATTGGCACAATAACCCGAAAGATTTTGTTGCGCATATCCATTGACGCGATGCGTGCTTCGAGGTGGCTTTTTACTTTGTTTTCATAACCTGAGTACGTGTGGATAGCATACCAT
>DMFQ01000288.1:0-781 GCA_003450555.1 Ktedonobacter sp. | reverse complement strand
ATGTTTTCCTTCATGCTTCTGGGTCACACTACTAATGGACAAGCAAAACGTAAAGACTTTGCAATCCATAATCTATCGCCCCTAACAATAGACCAATTGCAGCTGAAAGCAAGATTACTACAATAGTCATGTTGCGAGCTTCATTAAAGGTAGGCCATGTCACTTTATGGCGTAGCTCGTAATAGGCGTCAAGTATAAAACGGATATAGCGGTTAGTACGCAGGCGAACTTGCCACTTTGCAGGCCCCTTCGTAGAAGACCCTTTAGCATCACGTCGCACAGTTTTACTCTCTTGCACTTTACGCTCGTCTCGCTCACGTGCTACTGCTTTGACGTTCTTGACTGGCTCTTTTTCGTCGCTGCGCGTTTTTAGTTCAGCCATCTGGTTCTTGCTACGCGTCGCACTCTGACTAGCGTTTTTCTTTTTATCGGCCATTTTGTTTGCCACGTTCAACCTTTCTCGATCGTAGTGACCGTACCCTACTATCTACTTGGTCTCGCGATGAGCAGTCTGCAAGCGACAGGTAGTACAAAACTTTCTCAATTCAAGCCGATCAGGATTGTTCTTTTTGTTTTTTGAAGTGGTATAGTTCCTGTGCTTACAAATCGTGCAAGCCATAGTTGTAACTATACGATTCTCTTTACCTTTACTGGCCATGCCAATTCTCCGTTTCGAGTTTCGTCCTTTAAACTTGGGTTTCGAGTTTCACCTATATCATACCATACCAGGATACAGCCGAAACTCGAAATTACCAACACGAAACTTAGTTTTCGACCCTGG
>DMFQ01000093.1:4352-5869 GCA_003450555.1 Ktedonobacter sp. | reverse complement strand
GCCTCTCTTTCAATAGTACCATAGAAGATGCCACAAGTGCAGACATGTTTGGTATAAAGATATTCTTAAATTTATCATTTGTTATTATAAATGTTTACATGTTACGTACGAGGCAACTCTTTTAAGAACTTTTCCAAAGCCCGGCTGCGGTATTGATGCCCAAAGTCAACGATATTGGCGTGCGCAGCATGGCCAGCATGTGGCTGCTTCTGGATTTCGTCCTGTACGAGACTTCTCAGGAGCACCATATCTTCACTTCTTGCGACATCCAGCAGGAGCTCGGGTAAATCCTCTTCAACCTGGTGCGCGTCGAGGCGTTTGAGCCAGAGCGCGAAGAGCCGCTCCAGCCAGCGGTGACGCACATCGGGAGTAAGCAGCGGCGAGAGCGCCACGGTGGTATCCACGTCAAACAGTGTGTAGTTACTTACCTCACCTAGCAGAGCTTCTAGTGAGTACATCCCTGCATCGATCATCTCATCGAATAAAGGCACCGTATCAGGCTTGCGTTCCAGGAGCCGTTCATCAATTAAAAGAGCAAAGAGAGCAAGCGCTGTGGAGTCTTCACCCCGTCCGATGTACGAAACTGCATCTTCTACCAGGTCTCGCAAGACGTCAAAAAGCTCCTGAGGTGTCTCTGCCTGCTGCAAGCGCGTGAAAAACTCGTCAACATGCTGGTTGCGAGTCTCGTCACCCGTCGGCAGCGCGGCCTGTTGGGAAGGAAGTGAGTGCAATTGCGTATCACTGTTAAAATCCCACTCTTCCGATACCTCTCCAGCGTCTCCGGTGTCTCCGGTGTCGTCGCTGGCATCCTCAGTTTGTGGCAACTCGTGTGCAAGATTTTCCAGCATGCTCGTGATCTCCGTCAATAACACAGGGTGACGTAGAGCCAGTTCCTCTAACAATTGAATGAGATGTTCTTTGCTGGCAGCGTGTAAGCGTTGCTCAAATTCTGGCTTCATAGGGACCCCCCGGGTGTAGCGCCGCGCGTAGCGACGGGCAGGGTAAAAGTGAAGGTACTGCCATGCCCCACGCGACTTTCCGCCGTGATGCGCCCACCGTGAGCTTCTACCACGTGCCGGGCAATAGCCAGGCCGAGGCCACTGCCGCCACCGCCAGGGCCAATGAAGTCAGTTTTCGCACGGGCACGGTCGGCTTTATAAAAGCGTTCAAAGACGCGCGGCAGCTCTTCTGGCCGGATACCTACGCCTGTATCACTGACATAAAAACGTTGTGTTTGTCCACCTGCTTGCTCTGTCGTGCCAATTGTCACTTTACCACCGGAAGGAGTGAATTTGATGGCATTGTGCACAAGATTGACGAGCACGCGCGCAATCTGTTTGCTATCAGCCGCCACCAGTATATTCCCTTCGTCGACTTCCGTGCGCAGTGTAACGCGATGGCGCTGCGCCTGTGGCAGCATACGCGCCATGACTTCTCGTACCAGGTGTTCTGCCTGTACAGGCTCGATAACCATCGGCACAAGGCCGGATTCGATACGTGAGAGTTCTAGTAGCTCG
>DMFQ01000093.1:2053-4325 GCA_003450555.1 Ktedonobacter sp. | reverse complement strand
TGTGCTTTGTCGCGGTCTGTGTCAATTGCATCTTCCAACGTCTCTGCAAGCAGGCGAATCGAGGCGAGTGGCGTGCGCAGTTCGTGCGATATGTTGGCGATGAAGTCACGGCGCACGCGTTCCAGTCGACGCAATTCGGTTAAATCTTCAATAGCCAGGACAAAATACGTAAAATGCGTGTAGCGTGCCCGATTGCCTAGCATGTTCGCGCTTGTTGCCCGCTCTTTCCCTTTCCTATGTTCAAGAGGAGTAACCGAGACTTTCCATGCTGTGCCAGCAGTATCTTTCGCGTGCTCCCCTTTGCGAGGTTGGTTAGAACTGATGCTATCTTGCACGATCTGCAAAATTGCCTGGTCACTGATGACCTGGTCCAGGGTGAGGCCCTGCAAAGGTTCAACCGCTTCGAGCAACTGGACGAAAAGGTGATTATAAAAACTGATGCACTGATTGCGATCAATGATGATTGCCGGCCATGGCGCAGCCTCTAGCAGTTCGCGAAAGAAGCGCTGGTAGTTTATAGTGGTGTCGTCAGCCAAGCGGATCACCTCTTGCTATTGCGTCTTTTGCTCCTCCTGTCTGCCAACAGACGGTGGTGCTGGCGCTTCTGATACACGCGTAAGCATTTCTACATAGTCGCCTGCGTTCGGAGATGCAGCTTCTTCTGCTGTGCCAGCCCTTTGCTCCTCGCCAGGATGGTGCTCATGGTGCAGACGCGCCATAATATAACTATCAATATACCTGCCACCGCGGAAAGCGTCAAGGCGTTTGCGCCCTTCAATTTCAAAATCGAAATGCTTATACACATGAATGGCAGGTTCATTGTCTGTATAGACATCCAATTCCAGTCGCACGAGATTCAGCCAGTTATCCGCGAGATCGATGACCGTCAGCAGCAGCATTTTACCGATGCCCTGCCCCTGGAATTTATCATGGACGGCCATGGCGATATCCCCGACGTGGCTCTCCCTGCCGACGCCAACATGCACACTGATGATGCCCGCGACCTTTCCCTGCACCTCGGCCACGAAAACATGCATGCGCTCGTCATAGACCCAGCCCTCGACAGTTTTACGCCAGGCATCGACGGAGGTCGAAGGGAGCAGGGAGGTTCCCCAGAGCACATTGGGCATATGCATAAGCTCATAAATATTGCTGCCATCGTCCAGCCGAAGCGGTCGTATCGTGATTCGTGTCTGGCCCATCTGATATCCTCCTGCTAAAATGATGAAAGGCCACCTATGTTGGTGGCCTTTATTTGTAAGGTTCCTCAAACAGGATTCGAACCTGTAGGTACGAAAAAATAGTTGGTTAGTACCTGGACATTATACTGTATGGGGGGGAGGGGGCGCAATGGGGAATTTTTGGCATATTAATTCGAGGAAAATAGTAGTGGAAATCATGCTTCTATAAGAAAGTATATTCTCTTCCATGGCACATGACAATTAGTGTCATATAAAAATCGGTTTCTTCATCCCTATACTACATTGTAATGAATGCGTTAAGATAGACCTACTCAATTTGCTCATACCTGGCATTTGGGTGGCAATATTCTAATCCCTAGAGTAGGCTCTGATAAACTAATCATTTATGATAAAAGACTCATCTATTCCTTAAAAAAACGCACTTTCAGTTCGTGTACTATCTGTCCTCTACCTCCTATGATTCAGCAGAATGATCCCAAAAACATATTTTATTTATGTGAGGATGTATGGACTACGAATCTGCTCGTAAGCGCTTTGGTAAACGAGTGCATGACCTTAGAAAAGAGAGAAATATTAAACAGGAGAAATTGGCGGAGCGTATCCGGAAAGTCCACCGAGCACGTCAGCTTTATCGAGCGAGGAGAGCGCTCGCCCTCATTTGAGGTAATAATAGACCTCGCTAATGCACTCGGAGTCACACCAACAGACCTCATCAATTTTGACTCAACAGATCAGCCACTTACCAATACTGCATTGTCGGTTGTTTCCCCCAACTCAGTTGTTGATCCCATTGAAGAGCCTATCAAAGGTAAGGAACAGCGAAAAACCGACATCGAACGTCTACAAGCAGCATTAAACGGCACCATACCGTTACAGAAACTCGCAATAGAGTACGGAATAGCCGATATCTTTCAAGACAATGGTGGAAAAGTCCTCCAATTGCTTATCATCATAGGGCTACGTATATCCCCTGGACGAGAGGGAAACGATGCCGTTGACGCAGAAGAGAACGAGTACGAACTTAAAACCGTAAACCTCTCCCTTAGTAATAGAAATCCTGGTGTCACGAT
>DMFQ01000093.1:0-1997 GCA_003450555.1 Ktedonobacter sp. | reverse complement strand
GCCCTTAGTAACAAAAATTCTGGTGTCACGACCCATCACCATCTCAATCAGGGAATTATCGACAAGTATAGAACCGTAAAAGCCTGGTACTTTGGTATATATCGGAACAGTGAGTTAATAGAGATTTGGAAAGCAGACCCCTCTTTACTTGAACCTAAGTTCCAGGAGTGGGAGGAACGGATTAGACGAACCGATGAAGAAATTAATAATCCCAAGATAGGGTTAAAGCTTGTCCGAACAGGTGAGCGTATTTACTCTACCTAAGTTTCGCCTAAATTAACGATACTCTAAACCTATGACCCCTCCCATACAAAAGTCGTTTGATTTAGATATTGAATAAAGACGGCTGTTTGGTCGAACCTATACGCGTTGGCTCTTGCGACACTAGCAACTTATGATAAAGCTCAGTTACCTCCGATTCAGATACCTCTTTATCAAGAAAGCGGAAGGTTGAAGCCAATAAATACATTCGATTTTGCTCGAATGCAATCCAGTGTCTCTCTAAGCTTTCCGCAGCAGCCCCCGTCGTATTAGACCCTGCAAATATATCGAGAACAGTATCACCAGGATCAGTAAGCATTTGAATAAAGAAAAGCGGCAGCTTCATAGGGAAACGAGCAGGGTGAGTTTCAACATCAAGCATCTTACAAAGCTGTATATAACGAGAATTACTCTCAGTATTCGGAATCTGTAGAAGATTAGATGGTATCGCTCCCCCATTATCTACAGCAAACCCAGCACCGATATCATGACCGGAAGGCCGCAGTTTTGGCTTATAATACTTTTCAGGGTCGGTCTGCAACTTTTGCATGCGTTCAGAATATGGCACAAGAACACGAGTAATGTCAGCCTTTGGATAATCGTCTTTCGATAACCACCAGACCATATCAACAGAATCCTTAACGCGGATTTTTCGTTTATTAACCCATTCAATAGGAGAGGGTAGCTTTGCTGGATTATGCCAAAAGAACTCTTCTGCAAGCCGATAACCTACCTCATCACATAGCTTAAGCAGTATACGGTAGTTGTGAAGAGAACGCACAGGACGCTTAGTTTGATAAGCCCCACCAAGATTCAAGCACAAAACTTCCACGAGGAGTCAATACCCGGTACACTTTCTTACAAAATGTAACTAACCAATCTACATAATCGTCCTGATTTACATTTCCATAAACCTTCTGACGTTGTAATGCAAAGGGGGGAGAAGTAATGACTAGATCAATTGAATCTGCCTCCAATTGGTCAAGCAACTGGAGTGAATCGCCTAAATAGGCTTCCCCACAATCTGTAATATATAAAGGTTTCTCAATCATCAATTGTTTACCGCCTCTATCTTTCCCTATAGAAACTACAAGCTCACAGAGTTTCCTGATACTTCATAACGATTAGATGCGCCTTATGCTTAATATACCCCGGATGACTGTAAAAATCCAAGAGTTTTTGCTAGCCGACCAGGACGATACCCGATCTCTTCACGCAACTCTACCTCTGCTTGCTTACGTATGCCTTCAGGTGTAGAGTCAGTCACTTTTCCCCCTGGTATTGTCAATTGCCAGGTTTCGGACCCTAAATCGTATTCCTCAATGAGTAATACCGTTCCTTTTTGGCTAACAGGAAACAAAAGCACACTTTTAGGACGTTCAACAATATCTCTGACAATCTCTTCCTCATCAGGCGTGTGTAACTGATACTGCACAATGACGTTTGGCGGCCACATGCGTTCTTTTTGAACCACTACAATAATTAGCAAGTGCATATGGGCTTGCCGACGGGATCAGATTTTAAATGACACATGTCTCCATCTACCACCCTCTCCATCTTCGCTGGGCCAGCCGTCGAACTGTTGCATAGGCTTGCTGGGCTTCTTTTGACCTTCCAAGCTGCTTGAGCACTTCCGCTTTGTGCATCCAGGCATGCTCTAAGTTGGGGTTGAGCGCAAGCAGCCGTTCGTACACTCCTAAAGCATCCGTATAGCACTTGAGTTTACGGAGCGCATG
>DMFQ01000269.1:2548-2748 GCA_003450555.1 Ktedonobacter sp. | reverse complement strand
TGACCGCAAGGGTCAACCCTACTATACACGTTTCAGCTTCACTGGCGTGAAGCGGCGGTGGGGGCGGGTCCGCTGTCTATGTTTGTATAGTTATGTTGGTGCGAATGGGCGACGCAAGCGTCCTCACCCCACATCCATGCCGCGCCCGCCCCTACAGGATGATGGGTAGTTTTGTTTGGTGGTTACCCACCTCTTGAATG
>DMFQ01000269.1:1394-2237 GCA_003450555.1 Ktedonobacter sp. | reverse complement strand
CAGTTCTTGCTTTATTTCTTCGCTCATCCACCCTGTATCTGTCGCGCCAGGGTCGATAGCATTGACCATGATGCCGCGCGAAGCAAGTTCGGCTGAGAGGGTGACTGTGAAGGCCTCGATGGCACCCTTTGTAGCTATGTAGGCAAGTTCACCTGGCATAGGTCCCAGCGATTGGCCAGAGGTCAGGTTGATTATACGCCCACCCGGCCCTGCTGGATAGCGCCGCGCGAACTCAACACTTAGCAGCATCGTCCCGCGCATATTCACGGCATAATGTGCGTCGAGCGTTGGGGCATCCAGCGCCTCGTAGCCGTCGCGGGTAGAATGCGTCGCGTTATTGATAAGGATAGAGATTGGGCCTAGCTGCGTTTCCGCCTCGTCGAGGAGGCGCGCTGGCGCCTCGGCAGTACTCAGATCAATCTCCATGTTTGCGCAGTGCACGCCCATTTGCAGTAATTCGTTGCGTAAACGAGCAGGTTCATCTTCATCTGCCCCCCACGGCATACGGCGGTCGTAAGGCCGCCAGTACGTGAAGAAGATATCTATGCCATCGGCTGCCAGGGCGCGACAGATCGCGGCTCCAATCCCTCTGTGTCGGCTCACCCCGGTGACGATCGCCCTGCGGCGAGACAATTCATTCATGTTGATGTTCCTTTTAACTATCAAATCAAGTGGAGCAGGTTGACCGGAAGGGTCATCCATTACGCGACAGCCGAAGCCATGAAGACAGGCAGGAGGCCGGATGATCCGTAGTGGCAGGGGTCTGACCCTCTTCCTCCACAGAAGCGAGATGAACCGGTACCCGGGCGACCATCAAGGTCGCCCCTACGGATGGGTTCTGGT
>DMFQ01000269.1:0-1335 GCA_003450555.1 Ktedonobacter sp. | reverse complement strand
GGTTCTGGTTCCTGATTATTGGTGGAACTTGCTTCTTTCATGACTTGTTCCAATCTTCTAAATAGAGTATCATCAAGAGACCAATTTGGGAACGGGGGTGCTCCCTGTATATCTCCCTTTTCAGGTGTATTAGAAAAAATATATACCTTCCAGGAGCCTACTTGATATGCAAAACATAGACACGAATACGAATGACCAGTTGCCATTGGTGGTCGGAGTAGACCTTGGCGGAACCCAGATACGGACAGCCGTCTTACGCGGCCCAACCTTGCTTTCTCGTGTAGGCTTGCTCACGGGAGAACAGCCCACACCTGACCGCATCATTCCACGTATCTTTGCCGCCATACAAGAGGCGCTCGAAAAGGCAGGTACCACGCTCGAACAAATAGCTGGCATCGGGCTTGCCGCTCCTGGTCCAATGGATAACAAGACGGGCGTTATTTTCTCTCCGCCCAATTTACCCGGTTGGAACCATGTCCCCTTACGCGATATCTTCACAGAGCAGTTTCACATCCCTGTCTTCGTTGAAAATGACGCCAATACTGCCGGATTGGGCGAATATATGTTTGGCGCAGGCCGCGGCAGCAGCAACATGGTCTATTTGACCATCAGCACCGGCATCGGCGGGGGAGTGATCATGGATGGCAATATACTAGAAGGGTGCAATGGTACAGCAGGAGAGTTGGGCCATATGACCATTGACTGGCATGGCGAGCGCTGCAGCTGCGGCAATATCGGCTGCCTGGAAAATATCGCCTCCGGCACCAGTATCGCTCGTAAGGCCAACGAGGCCATTCATTCAGGCGAGGGCATTGAGCTATTGACCTTCGCGCGTACCATGCTCCAGCACAGCAGTACAGTGACCGACCGCTCGGCCCTGCCGACGCAGGGACATGATCCCAGCACGGTCGAACTTCAATCCTTCGTCTTTGAAGGACAAAATGATCTGGATGCGAGTGGTAATGCAGGCGAACAGCAGGAACATCTGCATGTCAACACCCGTACTGTGGCGCTGGCAGCCGAGGCTGGCGTCCCCGTGGCAAGAGCCATCATCCAGAACGCGGCTGAGGCCCTCGGTGTCGGATTTGTCAACATCATTCACTGCTTCAACCCCGAAATCATCATCCTCGGTGGAGGCGTGACGCAGATGGGACCTATGTTGATGGAACCAGCCCTGCGTGTCGTTCAGGAACGAGCGATGCAGGTTCCCCGCGAAGCGGTGCGCATCGTGCAAGCGCAACTGGGCGAAAACGTCGGACTGATCGGCGCAGGAGCTTTAATTTATTATCACAATAATAGGTGAGAGGAGATCGTGACCTTTCACTTTCAGGTCTT
>DMFQ01000091.1:11790-24565 GCA_003450555.1 Ktedonobacter sp. | reverse complement strand
TCATCTTTATCGCCTGGGGAACGTTTTTGGGAACGCTGCTGAAACAGCGCCAGCCAGTCATAGCGCTTGCCTTTGGCACTTCCATCCCGCTCTTCTTCCTGAGTGGAGCTTTTGGGCCGCTTTCCTTTAGTACTCCGGCAATCCAATTCATTGCTGAGCTGTTTCCCATCTACTACGCCATTGTACTACAGCAACACGCCTTCCATGGCTTTGTACTCAATACCTATGGCACGAGTATCAATGCCTTGATTCTTGTTGTCTATGCCGTGGCACTGATCATCATAGCGGCGTTTGCATTGAGGCGAAGTACGCTTGCCCACTAATTGAGGAGAAAAGAGGAATATGCTAGCTATGCTTTTTCGCGCAATCTGGGTCATACTCAGAAAAGATATACGCGTCTGGCTGCGTCAGCCTTCAACAATCGCCGCCACATTTATCCCGCCCATCGGCTTCCTGCTGGTGGGGGCGCTGGGAGCTGCCGCGGTTGGACGTAGCCCTGTCGCACTGGTAACCCTGGATTCTGGCCCCAAAGGGGTGCAGATGGCGCAAATCTTTCATAGTGCCGATGTTTTTCGCATCACCGATGCAAATCCACGGCAGGCACACGACTTGTACAATAGGATCGAGGTCGTGGCAATCATTACTATTCCAGCTGACTTCACCCAGCGTGTTGAATCTCATCAAAGTGCGCCTATTGATGTCACCGTCAACAATCTCAACCTTGACTTTACCAATGATATACGCCGCTCGGTGCCAGATGCCATCACGCAATTTTACCAGGCTCAGGGGAGTAGCAGCGCCATCAAAGTCACAATGGGTGAACATGACTTGCGCCAGCGCGATGTGCAGCTATTCGAATATAGTGTTATTCCTACCCTTGTCTTATTGTTGACCATTAGCGGACTGGTCAATGGCGGCCTGACGACTGCTCGTGAATGGGAGAGTCGCACGGTCAAGGAACTGCTGCTATCACCGGTATCGAGGGTGGCTATCATCGCTGGGAAGATTGTTGCTAGCTTCATTATCACGGCTTGCCTGGGAACCTTCGTGCTCTTCCTGGGATACATACTCGGTTGGACCCGGCCGGAGGGCATCTACTGGTTCAGCGCCCTGCTCACTATTGCCCTGGTCTCTCTCCTGAGCTCAAGCCTGGGAGTGGCTCTTGGGGCGGCTCTACAAAGAATACAAGTGGTAATAGGTATCTCCATCAATGCCGCACTTTACCTCTACTTTCTGGCAGGAGGAATTGGTGTATTGGCTTTTGAGCCTGTATGGCTCCAGAATATCGCGGCTTTCGATCCGCTGACATATGGGAGACATGCTCTGGAGATGGCGATATTCTATAGTTCGTCCGACCTGTTTGCTCTTGATATGGGAATACTGACTATCTCGGCCCTGGCAGCTATGTGCATAGGCATATTATCTATGCGGAGGGGTATTGCAGCCTAGGGAAACTCAAGCTTAATGCCTAGTTCATCAGTCCCCAGGGTTTGGCGCGGCGTCGAGCCTTCTGCGCCTCCTGGGGGTTGCCTAGTATCTCGTAGACCTCTGCCTTCAATATCCAGGCACGCGCGTAGCCGCGATCCATCTCTGTCGCCTCGTTCAGTGCATCCAATGCTGCCCGATTATGCCCCAGGCGCATCAGTGCCTCGGCCTTGTTACACCATGCCACCGAGCTTCTTGAGTTTATGAGCAGGGCATGGGTGTAGGCCTCGACAGCACCTTGAAAATCGTGCAAAGAGGAACACGCATTCCCCAGGCCATTCCACGATTGAAAGCTATTTGGGTCATAGGTTAGTGCCTGCTCGTAAGAAGCGAGCGCTTCTTTTGGCATGTTCATATCCAACTGTGCATCAGCCTTGCCATTCCAGGCAGCCACGAAGTGGGGATCGAGCGACAGCGCTCGCTCGAAATGCACCAGAGCCTGTTGGTAGCGCTGGAGCCGGTTTAAAACTAGGCCCGCGCTAACCCAGACGATAGGATTACCAGGGTCAATCTCAGTCGCCCGCTGGTAGGCCTCCAGCGCCTTTTTATAGTTGCCCTGATTATAAAGTGTCGTACCCTTGCCATTCCAGGCGTAGAAGTTGCGGGGATCCATGCGCAGCGCCTCTTCGTAGGCCTGCAACGCCTGAGAGTATCGTTGCTGCTTTCTCAGCTCATCACCCTCCAGGCATTTCTCATGAACACCGGTTGAATTTATCTGGGATCGCACAACTGCATGGCGGCCCGAGGCATCATTTTTTCCTCCCGCCTGGACGGCAGGTATGACGGGACTCGAGATACCGCGAATGGTTGGTGTACTGCCCGAAGAGGGTAGTGGTGTTTGGGGGAGAGAGATGTGTACTCTGGAACCTGAACGACATGCCATATCGAACGCCTGCATAAACTCGAGCATATTGGAGAACCGCTCTTCTGGTCGGTTAGCCAGGGCACGCAAAATTACGGCATCCAACGCCGTAGGCAGGTCAGTGTTGAGGAGCGAGAGACGGGGAATAGTACTGTCCAGCGAATCGAGTGGATGATAGCCTGTCAGCATTTCATATACCACGACGGCGCAGCCATACTGGTCGCTGCGCGGATCAACAATTCCAGTTGTCTGCTCAGGAGCCATGTAGCCCACTGTTCCTCGTACCGTAATCGTCTTTCCCACTTGTGCACCAGGCTCCAGCGAGCGGGCAATGCCGAAATCCGTAAGCACCAGGCGGGTATCTTCTGGATGAATGAGTATGTTCTCAGGTTTGATATCGCGGTGAATCACTGGCCTTGGCCGCGTATGCGCATAGTGGAGCGCGCTCACAAGCTGATGAAAATTATTCATTGTTTCATCTGCGGGTAGAGGGCCGTTTGCTTTCGCGAATCGTGTTCGTAAAGAGCCTGCAGTGTAAAGAGGCATAATCAAGTAAACATAAGGGCCATCCTTGCCATAGTCAAGTACGGGAGCTATGTTGGGATGATCAAGTGCCCCGGCAATTCGCGCTTCGCGCAGAAAATGCTCGTGTTCACTCTGCGTCGTTTTACTGGGCAGTAACACCTTGATCGCGACACGACGAGAAAGGTTCTGATCAACCCCGTGAAAGACCGCCGCGTAGCCCCCCTTACTAATTAAAGCATGTATTCTATAGCGACCAGCCAGTGCCGTGTTCAATAATGGTAGCGCACACGCCCGACAATATAGATCGCTGTCCCGATTCTCATAGCCGCAGTCAACCTGATCGGCGCAGCGTTTCAATATGCTCTCTGCCTTCCTTTTTATACTCTATTGTCCCATATAAATATTCAAGAAATTATAATGCCATATGTCCTGCTTGCTGCTCTAATGTTTGCGCCCAATCGTGGCAGGAGTGTGCCTCCTGTCTTCTACCCAACTTTTCCAGTACGACCGCTTTATTATACCAGGCATCAGACTCCTCCGGAGCAAATGAAGTGGCCTGATCTAATGCCGCTAGCGCCTCGTTCAGGCGATTGAGGGCAAAAAGGGCCAATCCTTTATTGTTCCAGGCCGCGATGTAGTGTATATCGACAGCAAGGGCCTGATCGAATGCAACTAGTGCCTCTTCGTGTCTTCCTAGCTCGTGCAGCAAGCTTCCCTTGTTGTACCACGCAGAAATCAAGCCTTCGTCGTACTCGAGCGCATGATCATAAGACTCCAGGGCGTCTTCATACATATGCAGTGCCGCCAGTACATTCCCTCGATTATACCACGCGCCTGCCAGCGTGGGGTCGAGCGAAAGTGCGTGATCGTAACTGACAAGGGACTCCGCGAAGCGCCTCAAATCGCGCAAGTCGTTTGCTTTATCAAACCATGCCAGGGCATTTTGAGGATCCAGCAGTGTCGCTCGTTCGTGCATCGATAGAGCCTCGTCAGGCTTCTTCATTCGACGCAAAATATTTCCTTTCGTGTCCCAGAGGGCTGCGTTATTGCTCTCTAACTCTAGAGCGCGATCAATTGCAATCAGTGCGTCCCTGTAGCGTTGAACAGCGTAGAGCGTATCGCTCATCGCTTGCCAGATAACACACTGCCTGGGATCGAGTACTAAGGCCCGGTCAAATGCCAGGAGAGCTTCTTCTGTCCGTCCTTGCTCGGCCAGTGTCATGCCGCGCCCACTCCAGGCAAAGGCATAGTTTGGATCGTGCGCCAGGGCCTGATCATAGCAATACATCTCCTCGTCATAGCGGTGGAGTTCGTGTAAGACGTTTGCGCGCGAGTTCCATAAATCTGAATCTTTGGGATTGAGCGAGAGCGCGTGATCGTAGGCCAGTAGAGCCTCCTCGACGCGACCCACATGAAGCAATGTCGCTCCCTTCCCACTCCATGCCTCTACCGATAAAACGTCCTGTTCCGTGACCGCCTCATATGCCCTCAGCGCCTCTTCATAACGTGCCAACTCGTAGAGGTGATTGCCCTGTGCTAGCCAATTATGTGCATTTTGTGCATCATCTGGCCTGATCGTGCGCGCTCTCGTGACAATTGTAGTCTGATCTGAATCTTCGTCAGAGACATGTAGAACATTGGGGCGTACCTGTACCCGCTGTATTTGCTGTACCTGTGGTTCCTGCCGTACCCGTTGTACCTGCGTCTCTGTATCATCCAGATCACTGTCCGGCGGTATCATCGCAGGTACCGCTTCCTGTGATGATACAGGAGAAGGAAATATACTTCCTCCTACACGAGCTGTCACGCGCGGTTTAAAAGGTTGCGCTTCATCAATCGTCCTTTCCGCCACAAATTCCGACTTCACCAAAAACGCTACAGGTCCATCTTGTCCGAAGTCCGTCACAAAGATACTCCCTGGTTCCTGCATTTTGTTGGAGAGGGATAGAGCCAGTTCAGCATCCTGTAAAAAGTTTTCTCGTTCTTCTCTTGTGGTTTGCCTTGGACGGAGCACCCGCAATGTAACACCGTGGCCATGATGGCTATCTATAGCATGCAGAGTCACCGTTGTACGGTCCCTGCCGATTAATGCCTGTACCTCGTAGCGACCCTGCACTAATGCTCCCTCTAGTGGGATTCCACATTGGGCGCAGAAGCGAGCCTTCTCTCGATTGAGAAAGTTGCAATCTTCAGTATCCAAACACAGCATCCCCATAGTGGTCTTTTCTACCTTTCTCCCCAACTTACCCTGTACTTGCTTAGCAATCTGCCTGCTCTATCCGCTCTATCCACCTATCAACTCATAGGTACGGCTACATGTCTCTACTGTAGCGAAAAGTGCGTTGCTTTGTCAATACAGTATGAACGCACATTTGACTTAAGATATCATATATACATGCATTGTGTATCACTTATTTTGTTGTTTATCCGAGACCTGCTTCTTTGAACTTGATCTAAGACAATTTGAGGGTCTGAATTTATGAAAAAATGGGCTTGCTCTCGACTTCAATGCCTGCCATAATTGTCAGGTAAGCAGAATTGCGGTAGTATATGTTGTGCTGTTAGATATAGTATCTACATCGAACTAATACGTAATCCACAATTTCAGAGCTGAAAATAACAAAAACTGCTAAAGAAAGATGTAGAGAGTATGCCAGGAGAAACTACAAACCAGAATAATAAAGACCCTTTGAGCGCGCAGGCAGGCCAGCTATCGGCTAGCTATACAGGAGAGAATGAGAACAGTAACCAGCAAATACGTGTTATGCTGGCGGACGATCATGCTCTTGTGCGTGAAGGGACGCGTCGTCTCCTGGAAGCCGAGGGAGACGTGGAAGTCGTTGCCGAGGCGGCCAGCGGAGAAGAGGCCATTGAGGCAGCCAGGCGCCTCCATCCCAATATAGCCATCATTGACATTGCTATGCCGGGCATCGGAGGCATCCAGGCTACCCGCGAAATCAAGGCCCATTGCCCTGAGACTGCTATCCTCATACTCTCGGCCTATGACGATGAGCCATACTTGATTGCCTTAATAGAAGCAGGAGCCGCGGGATTCTTACTCAAAAACGTTCATGGGCAAGAGCTTATCAACGCCATCCGTGCAATTTCGCGTGGCGAATCGGTCTTACAGCCTTCGCTCGCGGAAAAAATGATGCGCCGACTCTCTCCGCAGGCAAATCCAACGGTTCGGGCCTCAGATTTGCTCAGCGAGCGTGAATTCGAGGTCTTGCATTTGGCGGCAAGAGGGTTACCTAATAAAGAAATTGCTCGCCGGTTAGGTCTCAGCATACGTACTGTGCACAGTCATCTTGCCAATATTTTCACGAAGATGCAGGTCGGTTCCCGCACCGAGGCTGTTTTACTTGCCTTGCGTGAAGGAATCATCTCTCTACAGGATACCTATGACAACTAGCAAATCCTATAAGTTATTATGGGTTGCTCGAACGAGCTCTCGGCTAAAGCTGATAGTCGCTGCACTTTCATTAGGTGTAGCGCTGCTGCTTTTCGCCTGGTCTCTCATACATTACGAGCCAGCACATAACTTTTACGGGCCCCGCGCCATCTATAGCCTGGTGTTACTCTCCATAATCCTTGCATTGTTGGGACGCTTCCTCCTCCTACGCATCCTCAAAATAGAGACGGCAGAGGTGCAAACATCTCCTAATGCACAGCAATTGCGGGAAGAATGGAAACCTCTTTTTCTCTTTGATATTACCGCTCCTATATACCTGGCAGCAGCCGTCTTGATAAGTGTGCCAGCCGCTGTACTCACTGCCGTAATCACGCAGTCTTTTCTCCAGGTATATACCTTTTTACGTGGCTATGCCTCCTGGCGAGAAGCCAGCTATCGTCTGGCGGCAACTGCCGTAATCGTCTTTCTCTCCGGCACACTATATGAGTGGATCGCCGGTTCCATACATCAAGGTTTTTCGTCTAATCTTCCTCTTTATCACTTTGCTGAATTCAAAGAATTACTTGGCTCTATTCTGGCTGCCGTAGTCATGCTATGTTTACTTGGCCTGGTTTCATTCTCGCTCATGGCCGAGACCTATTCTTCAAATCTCCTTTCTGCCTGTAGGGCTTATCTACATGCACCAATTCTGCCCTTCCAGGCATTAGTGTTGAGCGTAGGTCCCCTCTTACCTATCGTAGATATTTTCGATGATGCTACGGCGGAACTTGCCTGGATCTTCTTTCTCATTCCGCTCTTCGCTATCTATTATCTTGCGCTAGTCAGCACAAGACTGAGTATTCGTACTGGGGAATTACAGCACACGTTAGAAGATCTCAGTAGCGCTCGTCAACGGCAAGATGAGCTGCGCGATTATGCTTCGCTGATTACACGGGTGCAAGAAGAAGAGCGTCGCCGCCTGGCTCGAGAATTGCATGACGATACCGCCCAGGCCTTGATAGCCCTCTCACTGGGATTGAATGGCCTCGAACGGGTTATAGGGAAACGGGACCTGCCCGAAAAAGATGTGAGGTGGCTCTCGAATCTGCAAAATTTAGCCGATTCGACGTTAGAAGGTGTCCGTCGGGCTTGCCGAGACCTGCGCCCCTCGGTGCTTGACGATCTCGGCCTGCGCGCGGCTTTAGAATGGCTCAGCGATAGTTCTGCTGCTCGTGGGGTCTCTTGTCGTTTTCTCTGTACAGGATCACCCCGACCGACAACTGCCGAATCGGAGATCGCCATTTTCCGTATTGTTCAGGAGGCATTGTCGAATATATGGCGTCACGCCAATGCAACGCAGGCTGCTATAGAGCTACGTTATTACTCAGACCTCGTTCAGGTGACTATCTGCGACGATGGGCAGGGATTTGTTACGAAAAGATCACCTTTTGATCCAGAGCGTAATTCTCACGGCGGCCTGGGATTAGTGGGAATGCGTGAACGCGCAACACTCATTGGAGCGCAGCTCTCCATAAATTCCTCTCCTAACAAAGGCTGTACGATCGTCCTTTCACTACCTCTATAAGGTTAAGCGATGTCGTATGAATGCATAAGTAACCCTCTTTTTCTTCTGCTCTAGGTATAACTACTGTTGCGCCCCTAATGCAAATAGCGCATAGTAACAATAGGCAGTGCTCAAAGGTAGCCAATCGTCGAGAGTGTTTGCCACAGTGGTGGATGGTTGATATACTCATGGAATGGAACCGGGACCGGACTGTGGGTGCCAAGATTATCGACCTACAAAACTATCACCTGATTATGGGAGTGCAGCATCTTTGTCTCTCCGTGCGATGTCGCTCTCTTATATGACTAAACACTCATCGACTTCGTTACTTCTCTTGAGAACTGCCTTAACCATTTCCCCTCCTTTCTTTATCCTCCCCTCCTTGCCGCTTAGGTGCGTGGTCACATATAATGCATAGGGAAAGATACTTTGCTTAGGTTCGTGAACCTGGCATCCACGATTCGTGCCCGGTCCCCTCCTAATGAACAACACTACTTGACTAAGGATAACTTCTATGACTACAGACAAAAAAGACCTATTTGGTGCGCGGACAACATTAGAAGGCGTCTCCCGAAAAATCACCTACTATCAGTTGGATTCAATCGCCAGGCATGGTGTGCAGGGCATGGAACGCTTGCCTTATACCGTCAAAATCTTGTTAGAGAACGCCTTGCGTCATGCGGGTGGAGAGCTGGTGCGCGAGGACGATGTACTTTCACTGGCGCGCTGGGTGCCGGGACAGGCTGCGAAGTCGGATGCGGAGTACCCTTTTCTACCAGCCCGAGTCCTACTGCAAGATTTTACTGGTGTTCCCGCCGTAGCGGATCTGGCGGCGATGCGTTCAGCTGTTGCTCGTATGCACGGCGATCCGCAGAAGGTCAATCCCCTCGTGCCCGCCGACCTGGTCATCGACCACTCCGGTCCAGGTGGATTTGTTCGGCTCGACCCTCGCTTTTGCACGCAATGTAGAGCGCGAGTACGAGCGTAACAGCGAGCGCTACGCCTTACTCCGCTGGGGACAGCAAGCCTTCAGGAATTTCCGCGTCGTTCCTCCAGGTACTGGTATCGTCCACCAGGTGAACCTGGAGTACCTTGCTTCTGTGGTCATGACAACGGACGAGGATGGCGAAACAATCGCCTTTCCGGATACGCTAATCGGCACCGATTCGCATACAACCATGATCAATGGACTGGGCGTCCTTGGCTGGGGTGCGGGAGGTATCGAGGCAGAGGCTGTGCTCCTGGGTCAGCCGCTCTATCTACTCACACCTGAAGTAATCGGCATGAGGCTTGTTGGTGCATTGCCAGAAGGCTCAACTGCGACAGACCTGGTATTGACGGTTACGCAGTTGTTGCGCAAGCGCGGCGTCGTTGCCAAATTTGTCGAGTTTACGGGTCCTGGTCTCAGCAAACTCCCACTCGCAGACCGCGCCACCATCGCCAATATGTCCCCTGAGTTTGGTGCTACCTCTACTCTCTTCCCGGTGGATGCCGAGACGCTTCGCTACCTGCGCAACACCGGACGTGACTCGGAACTGGTTAATCTCGTCGAACACTACACCAGGGCGCAGGGGATCTTCCGCACAGACGACGCGCCTGAGCCACAATTCGATGACCTGCTCGAACTTGATCTCGGCACAGTTGAACCGAGCCTCGCAGGCCCGCGCCGTCCCCAGGACCGTGTCGCTATGCGTAACCTTGGGCAGGCGTTCCGTGCTGCCTTTGCCGATCGTTTTAATGCGGAGCAAGAGAACGGGGTTACCGAGAATGCTCTCATTCGCCTTGGAACCGAGGGAGGTAAAGCCAGCCCCGATCCCGTTGCCCAAAAAGAAGACCAGGATAAAAAGTTGACTAAGAGCACTGGTAGCGATGGTAACGGACAGAACGGTCATGGGAAAGATGTTCTCGTGTCTATGGCTGGTAGCGAGACACATATGACTGATGGTTCCGTCGCCATTGCCGCTATCACCAGCTGCACCAATACTTCGAATCCCTCCGTGATGATCGCCGCTGGTCTTGTTGCCAAGCACGCGGTAGAGCGCGGCCTATCCGTCAGGCAGACTGTCAAGACCAGTCTGGCGCCTGGCTCACGCGCTGTGATGGACTACCTCAACAACGCAGACCTGCTGCCTTACCTGGAGGCTTTACGCTTCCACCTCGTCGGCTTTGGCTGTACCACCTGTATCGGCAATAGCGGCCCGCTGGCTGATCCAGTCGCCGAGGCCGTACAGGAGAATGATCTCATTGTCGCGGCGGTACTAAGCGGCAATCGCAACTTTGAGGGACGCATACACCCACAGGTGCGTGCCAGCTTCCTCGCCTCGCCTCCCCTGGTGGTGGCCTACGCTCTCGCGGGAACCGTCGACATCGACTTGACTAAAGACCCGATTGGAACCGACATCAATGGCGAGGTGGTTTACTTGCGTGACCTGTGGCCAACGCAGAAGGAGGTGAGCGATGTCGTGGCTAAAGCCGTTACACCTGAGGTATTCTCCAAAAACTACGCCTCTGTCTTTGAGGGGGACGAACACTGGAGATCATTGTCAAATTCGACGGGCGAACTTTTCGACTGGGATCCCAACTCTACCTATATCCAGGAACCCCCATTCTTTCATGGCATGTCCACCGAACCAGAAGGTGTGAAAAACATTCGTGGTGCGCGGGTATTGGCCATGCTCGATGATTCCATTACAACAGACCACATCTCCCCGGCAGGGAGTTTCTCCCCATCCAGCCCGGCGGGTCGTTATCTCATTGAAAAGGGAGTCGTGAAGCGCGACTTCAACACCTATGGGGCGCGCCGTGGTAACCACGAGGTGATGGTACGCGGGACTTTTGGTAATATTCGCTTGCGTAATCATCTTACACCGGACAAAGAGGGGTACTATACCGTCCACCTGCCCGATGGAGAACAGACTACCATCTACGAGGCCTCTATGCGCTATCAGCAGGAAGGAGTTCCCTTGCTCGTGATTGCGGGCAAGGAGTACGGGTCTGGCAGTTCGCGTGATTGGGCCGCCAAGGGACCATTGCTGTTAGGTGTGCGTGCCGTCATCGCCGAGAGCTTTGAGCGTATTCATCGCAGTAACCTCGTTGGAATGGGTATCTTACCTTTGCAGTTCAAGCAGGGCGAGAATAAAGAATCACTTGGTCTGACTGGAACAGAGACCTACGATATCGAGGGAATTGAGGAGGGTTTGAAACCTCGCCAGGAAGTGACGGTCAAAGTCACTCGCCAGGACGGTTCCACGTTCTCTATTCAAACACTTGCTCGATTAGACGGCCCGATTGATGTAACCTACTACGAAAATGGCGGTATTCTACCCACTGTATTGAGGAAACTGCTGAAGGCCTAGGGTCGTAACGGCGCTTTCATAATGTAATGTAGGGCGCCATTCATTGGCGCCCGCCTGGGGAAACGATCCCCGACCCGGGCGCAATGAATGGCGCCCCTATGTACATGCCACATGTAATATGTATGGTTCATCTTCACCCGTGAACGAAGCGTTAACGTGCTTCCAGTTTACCGACTAGATGACACGTAAGTTTATTTTTTCCTCCGAACTACGTCTATCTTATATGATGACACAAAGAGTTTTTCTGCTACGCCGCTTTTCATTGACGGCATAAGACAACCCTTGTTATACTATGACTGCACACTTACAATCTTAGCATAAGTATACCCTGCTCTTTTTTTCGAGGTCAAAAGAATGGCAAACGATAATAACTACATTGGAAAGCAGATAGGGAACTATCGCATCGTCGAAGAAATAGCTAACGGTTCCTTTGGTGGGGTATATAGGGGTGTGCATATCTACCTCACGAAACGGGTCGTCGCGATCAAAGTGCTGCACCGAGCGTATCTAGGATCGCAGAAGGATCGCGATAACTTTCTCCAGGAGGCCCAACTCCTGGAAATGCTGAAACACCCCTATATTCTGCCCATCTATGATGTCGGTATTGAGGATGGCATCCCCTACTTTGTGGTTGAATATGCTCCGAACGGTTCACTGCGTGATCATTTACACGAGCATTTCCCTCATCCGATGCCTGTGGATATGACCTTGACTGCACTCACACAGATTGGACAGGCTCTCTCTCATGCCCACCAGCAGAATATTATTCACCGCGACCTCAAGCCGGAAAATATTCTCTTTAACTCCAGGGGAGATGCGCTACTGGCCGATTTTGGTATTGCTGTTTTGCTCTCAACGCCACGAACAACCCCTGTGAATATTATTGGCTCACCTCTATACATGGCACCTGAGCAGTTTGACGGTATGATCAGTAAGAGAAGCGATCAGTATGCCCTGGCCTGCATTGCCTACGAAATGGTCACAGCACGCAATCCCTTTCTTGCTCCCGATGCTGTCTCTATGGCGCTAAAGCATAAGACGGAGAAGCCGATTGCTCCGACCCAGATCAACACCTACCTCCCTCTTCCGGTTGAACGGGCCATTCTCAAAGCGCTTTCCAAGGAGCGGAGCGACCGCTATCCCGATGTCCCTACTTTTATTGCTGCTTTGCACATGTTCCCGAGCCAGAAGACCAAAGAACAATGGTTGGACGAGGGCAAAACACTTCTGGATAGTGAACACTACCAGGAAGCCCTGGTAGCATATGAGAGAGCGCTGCAAATTGATCCGAATTTTGCCGATGCCTACGATGCCAGGGGAGACGCGTGCTGCTGCCTTAATCGTTTCCAGGAGGCCCTTGCCGCCTTTGAACGTGCCATCCAACTCGACCCTACCTATGCACACGCTTACGAAGGGAAGGGAAACATCCTTTATAACCTCAAACGCTACCAGGAAGCCTTGTTGGCCTACGAACGTGCTATTCAATTGGATTCTAGCTCTTCGGCTGCCTTTAATGGTAAAGGGGACGCGCTCTACTACCTCAATCACTATCAGGAGGCGTTACTTGCTTTCGAACGTGCCATCCAACTCGA
>DMFQ01000091.1:10318-11623 GCA_003450555.1 Ktedonobacter sp. | reverse complement strand
ACGGCAAGGGACAGGCACTTTGGAGGCTGGGGCGCTTTGCCGAAGCTTTGTTAGCATTTGACCATGCGCTGGAGTTGCATCCCAACTACGCTTCTTCTCACAATGGGCGAGGCAATGTTCTCTACGATCTCAGACGCTACCAGGAAGCCCTCCTGGCTTACGAACGCGCTATCCATTTGAATCCTCAAATGTTTAAGGCGTATAACAATAAAGGAGCAACGCTCTATGATCTCAGGCGCTACGAGGAGTCCCTGGCTGCCCATGACCATGCTATCGCCATTCAACCAACTAAAGCCATCTCTCATTATTACCGCAGTCGGGCGCTTAAGCAACTTGGCAGATTAGAGGAAGCCCGGAAAGCATATGAAAAAGCTCGCCAACTTGGGTACGCTGGGTAGTTTTTACCTCTTACACTTTTTCTGCCTCCGCGAGCCGCGCCAGTTCCACTGCATCCTTATCCAACGATAAGACCTGGCAGGCATTAGGCGAAAACGAGAGCACAACATGTTGTGCCACATAGTAATCGCGCGCCTGCTGACTGGGAACATCGGCTGTCAGTGTCGTACTCTCGTTTACTCGTACATGGAAGCGCGTAAACGGCCCCAGAAACGTTCGTAGCTCGATCACACCAGCAATATGATTGCCAACGCCGTTGGCACTATAGTCCGCTCCTTCATTCGCACTTTGTATGGAGACCTCTTCAGGTCGCACCATCACTAGCACGCGATCCCCATCATGTAAATTTTGTACAGGTAAGACATGCAGCGTTTGATTCTCTACCTGACAGAGACCTTCACTGGCTGATTCCAACACACCTCTAAAATGATTGCTCGTCCCAACAAAACTGGCGGCAAAGACTGTGCGTGGATTATTATAAATCTCTTCCGGCAGGTCGAGCTGTTCAATCTGGCCTTTCGCCATTACCGCGATACGGTCCGAAATTGCCAGTGCCTCTTCCTGGTCGTGCGTTACGTAGATTGCCGTCATCTTCAATTGCTGCTGGATACGGCGAATTTCATTGCGCAGTGAGACGCGTACTTTTGCATCAAGCGCGGAGAGCGGTTCATCGAGCAGGAGCACTTTCGGTTCCACTGCCAGCGCGCGCGCCAGGGCGATACGCTGTTGTTGCCCACCAGAAAGCTGGTGTGGAAAGCTACGGCCTTTGTCCCCCAATCCCACTAGTTCGAGCAGTTCAGCGCAGCGCCTGGCGATAACGTCTTTGGGCGTGTGCTTGATAGACATCCCGAAAGCTATATTTTGCTCGGCTGTCATGTGTGGAAAGAGCGCGTAAGATTGAAAGACCAT
>DMFQ01000091.1:0-10308 GCA_003450555.1 Ktedonobacter sp. | reverse complement strand
TCTCAAATCCGGCCACCATACGCAAAATGGTTGTTTTACCACAACCACTAGGACCTAGAAGGGTGAGAAATTCGCCCTGCTCTACCGACAAAGATATATCCATTACGGCGGTAGATTGGCCAAAATACTTGGTAATATGCTCTAGTTCAAGAAAAGCCACGATATACTCCTTATTATTTTGCCGCTACGATATCAAGCCTATCCTCTTTACCACGGCTTCCAGGTCGAATCCGCACCAGGAGAATAATACCGAGGACGCATATAAGCGTCAATATAAAGCTCAGGATCGTTAAAGAAGCAGCCTTATGAGCATCGTTTTGTCCGGTTCCGTTTAAATAGATCGGGAAGGTATAGATACCAAAGAGGCTGGCTAATGTAAATTCACCCATCACTGTTGAGAAGGTTAACAGGGCTGCACTGATCACCCCGGGCAAAATGTTGGGGATAATAATGGTCAGGAACGTTCTCCACCAGCCACTGCCAAGGCTATAGGCTGCCTCGGAGAGCACCTTCGTATTGATTGCACGCAGGTTATTGTCGATTGGGCGGAAGACGAAGGGAAGGGAGATAATCACATAAGCACAGACGAGCAGTTGCGGCGTGTTGACAACATTGAACGGCTCGTTACTGAGGAGCGGCACTAACCCTAGAGAAATGATATTGATCAGCGTGTTGTTGGTCCCATAGACTTCAATCAGACCGAATGCCATCACGATGGCAGGGACGGCGAAAGGTACCAGTGCCAGGAAATCCATCATAGGGCGCGCCCTGGGAAGTCGTAACTGTACCCAATATGCCGTCGGCGTAACGAGGAGAACTGTCAAGAACGTAGAGGCAAGAGCTAGTCCAAAAGAAAGTAAGAGCGTTTGCGAAAAGTCGGGATCGGTGAAAACCTGATGATACGTATTGAAATTAATACCATTACCGGTCGAGAGGCCAAAAATGAGCGTGGCTCCTAGGGGCACGGTGAGATAGAGGAGAACGAGGATGAGTACTACCTTGTCCACCCCAAAACCTTGCCTGGTTGATCTGTCTTTACTTATCGGTAGGTTGATATTCCGTGCTGCTTGAACCATAGCGTTTACCTCCCCTGCCACTTGCTGACGCGGCGCAGCATTGCCGTGTAAAGTGAGACCGCTATGAGCAGTACCACGATCATACCCACGGCTAATGCATTACCTAGTCCAGGATCAAGATTGACATTGCCATTCACTACAAAGGCAATGAGGATTGGTACGATATTGATACTTCCCTGTGCCAATGCATAAGCTGTCGCAAAAGCCCCAAATGAGTTGGCAAAAAGTAGCATAGTGGCTGCTACAAGTGAGGGCAACAGGATAGGTAGTGCTATTCGTCGCCAGTAGGTAAAGTTTGAAGCCCCTAGATTGGTAGCGGCCTCACGCCATTCCGGTCGCAGAGCGTTAAGTGCAGGTAAGGTAATCAAGATCATCAGGGGAAGCTGAAAATAGGTGTAGACTAACACCAGTCCCCAAAATGTGTAAAGACTGAAGTTGAGACCATTGTACAGGTCGATATGAAACCAGCGCAAGAGCAGCACAGTGACAAATCCCGTCACGCCGAGCGTTGAGACGAAGGCGAAAGCCAGGGGAACGCCCGCGAAATTAGCGGCAATACTTGAGTAACTGATGATCAGATTTCGCAGCCAGTTTGTGCGCAGGTTATTGAGGCCATAGGCTGCGAGAAAACCAAAGAAAGCCCCCAACAGCGCAGTGACAACAGAAAGAGAGATACTGTTTTGAAATGCGTGTACATTACCGGCCTGCGAGAGCATATTACTGTAATTGTGTAATGTCAGTGCGCCTGTAGTACTGTCAACAAAACTGCTCTGTATGATCATGACAGCAGGCAATATTTCAAAGAGCAAGCAAAATAACAGAAATGGAACGAAGCCAAGCCAGCTTGTAATGGCATAGCTCCAGTTTATGCCACGAGGCCTTCTGGTTTTCACTGCGGACTGATTTAGAGTTGTTGCGGAATCCGCCGTACCAATTGCCGCCCGTAGTTGCATCGAACTACCTCCTGCCAAATACAACGTAGGGGCGCGATGTCTCGCGCCCTTCCAGGTACAAACCTGCACCACTCGTATGTGTTAAGTCGAACACGTCGCTACTGACCGAGTACCTGTGTCTGCCAGTTTGCTGTTACGGCACTGGAGGCCGCTGTCAATTTCGTAATATCAGTGACGAATTTGACGTTAGTATATTGATCCGAGGAGGGCAACTTGGCGGCCAGGTCAGCCGGAACTTTCCCCGTTGCGGCTAGTTTCTGATAGCGTGCGGGATGTGCATAGCCCTTTAAGTAGAACAACTGCCCTTCGTCAGAGAAGATGTACTCCATCCATGCGCGTGCCGCGAATGGATGAGGAGCCGTTTTGTTCACGATAGAAATGTAGGGGCCGGCGATCGATCCATCACTTGGAATGATAACCTTGAGATTCGGTTTTCCTGCGAGCGAATCGCGGAAGCCTAAACCCAGATAGTCCCACATAATTCCAATCGCAACTTCACCTTTAGTAATATTGGCAATGCTCGAACGTGCAGGGGTAAAGTTGCCTTTCTTCTTCAATGCTGCGAAGAAGTCGATGCCAGGCTGGATATCGTTTAAGTTGCCACTCTTGGCTAGTGCTGCCGAGTAGACAGCGATAAGGGCGTCATTGGCCTGCCGAGGATCACCATCGATGCCAACCATGTTTTTGTAATCGTTGGTAAGCAGGTCCGCGAACGTAGCCGGTGGATTCTTTACAATATCAGTATTGATGACAAACGCTTGCGCGCCCCAATACTCGGTACACCAATTGCCATTGGGATCTTTGAGATCCGCCGGAATGTCATTCCAGTTGGCATGTTTATAGGGTGTAACAAGGCCTTGCTTGATGACTACAGGCCCCCATATAAATCCTACATCTCCAATATCACCGTGGGCATGCTGCTTGGAGTTCTTAAAGACTTCAACTTCTTGCGCGGAAGAGAACTCAGCCTCGGCCTTGTAATTAATAGGAACAAATTTAGCGGCATAGCCAGCCAGGATGTCTGCATAGTCAGCCCACTCAGGTGGTATACCAATCGCCTCGAGTTTTCCTTCTGCCTTCGCTTTGGTGGTCAGCGTTTGAATATCGATAGGCCCGGCCATATTGATATTCGAGGAGGTAGTGGTAGAAGTGGTACTACCACATGCCTCTAGGAAGGCAGTGAGAGCAGTGCCGGAGAGTCCGAGTGCGGCGGCACGCTTCATAAAATCACGGCGGCTGTGTGGGGCGAATAAGTTGCCAAATAGCTCTTGCCTCTGGCTGTTCATAAAGGAGTACCTCCATGGGCCTGAATGGGTTGTAACCATCGCTAATAGGGCATGACATGCGAACATGCCATGCGAACAATAACTTATATGAACAAGAACCTGATTGTTACTTTTAAGTAACACCAGGCTCAGTAGTTATTAGGCAGGACAGGGGGTGTAGAGTAGATAAATACCTCAATAGAAGAGGTACCTGAAGTGAGTGTAACAGTCAGATGTAAACAAAACAATGTATGTATTGTACATGAGAAAGGATATTTTTATGGAATTTATGAACAATAAGAAAGTGTTTACCTGATTTTTACAGAAATTCACTCATCCATTAACGTTAACTTAACATGAAAATAGTAAGGTGTGATTGTAGAGAGAAAAATGAATTGAGCAGGATAAGGATAGTATCTCAAAGAGATTAGGGGCCGGTAGGTTGTATGCCTGCTTACCTCTAGTCTTTTTGTTCTTTATGCTACAATAGAATCCATGGAAATCCCAATTTACTTTTCCCAACACACAATCCAGCGTTTCAAAGAGGTGCAAGCCTTGCTCGATCAACTTGATCCTGCATCCGCACCGCAGGCTGTTATTGTCCCCCGTTCACCACAACCTGAAAGCACCATCATTGTCTTCCCCGGTTCTTTCAACCCACCAACTAATGCCCATCTTGCTCTGCTTGAGCAGGCGCACCAATTCGCTCATTCTCCCCTTTTTTCCTCGTACAAAGACGAGCAGGACCCGCTACTCTACGCTGCCATGAGTAAGCTCACAACCGACAAGGAGAACGTTGAGCGGCCGCTGCTGCTCGATCGCGTCATCTTGCTGGATACGGTGTTGCAGCAACATTTGCCTGGTACGGGGATCATGCTTTTTAACCGTGGCTTGTACGTGGAGCAGGCCGAAGCTGTGCGGTCCTCATTTCCCGGCGTGAGAAGGCTATTCTTCCTGCTAGGCTATGATAAGATCGTACAGATACTGGACCCACATTACTACGAGGACCGCACTACCGCCCTCAATACTCTTTTCTCATTGGCTGAACTGTTAGTGGCGCCACGTGGAACGGCCAATGCCGTTTCGTTATCTGACCTCTTGAGTCAGCCACACAATCAACCTTTCGTCCAGTATATCCACGAGTTACCGTTGAGTAGCACCTATCGCGATATCTCTTCGAGCCGCGTACGCCAGCATGGTGCTCAACATCTGCAGGATATACCGTCAGAGGTGCAGCGCTTCATGAGCGAAACGCGCGCCTATGATACTCCCTTGCGATTAAAGGATGGTGCTGAGATTGACTACTATGAAGAAAGAGCAAAGAGGCTACAGGTGTTGCTCCAGAATCTGTAAATTATCAGGGCATGAGGGTGAGCCTCGCGTCGCCTAGCTAATTCATACCCTCTTAAACGAAAGCTTGCTTTTCCCGATCTGCACAATATCGCCCTCTTGCAAGCGACAGCGGGTAACGGCTCTCCCGTTGACTATGGTGCCGCTGGCGGTATGGTGATCCTCCAACTCGTAGCCGCCATCAGGCAACTGGCGAACCGTTGCGTGAAGTCGGCTCACTGCCAGGTCTTCGAGAAAAATGTCGCATTTGCGGCTGCGCCCTATCGTCATCTCAGGCTGGAGATCAAAGCTCATGAGAGCACCGCGTGCGTTCGTGAAATCCAGTTTAGCTATGGCGCTGGCATTTGGATCAAGTGATTTACCAAGTTGTAATTCTCGTCCCCGCGATGATGGTTGCTGAAATGGACGCGTTGCCTCGTGGGAAAAGAACGTAAGCTCTGTACGGCCAAAAAGAAGTGTATCCCCATCCCTGAGCAACTTCTCGGTCACCGGTCTACCGTTGACGATGCTATCACCGCTGCCTTGATCATCGCGCAGTGCATAACCCGCATGAGTATAAACAATGCGTGCCTGTTTGCGGTGGACAGCAATGTCTTCAAGAAAGATGTCGCACTCGCTGCTGCGACCAATGGTAGTACAATCTTTCCAGATTTCTACTCGTTTGCCAGCCTGCGGCCCCTGCTGAATAACGAGATAGGCCGAGGATAATTGCTCTTGCTCCATTCTTCACTACCTCTTAATATACCAATGTGGTTACACACATGTTTAACAAACTTCAACGTGTCTGGTGCCCTCATAGGGAATCAGTCCAACTTTGGATAGTCACAATTCATCTAGAGCTTGCAGTATCTTTTCAGGTGTAATCGGTAAGCTGCGGATGCGTACACCCAATGCATCCTGGATAGCGTTTGCCACCGCCGGAGCCATCCCATTAGTTGGCACCTCACCAGCCGATTTAGCGCCAAATGGCCCGGTATACTCTGTATCCTCGACCAGAATAGTCGTCATCTCGGGCATATCCAGCGTGGACATGACCTTGTAATCGACGAAGCCAGCATTGCGCACGCGCCCCTGGTCGTCAAACTTCACCTCTTCACTCAAAGCGTAGCCCAGTGCCATGGCAACCGCCCCCTCTACCTGGCCAGATGCCAGTGCCGGGTTGATGGCCTTGCCCAGGTCCAGCGCGTTAACAGCCTTTGTCACGCGCACTCGTCCCGTCTCGGTATCGACCTCAACTTCAACAAACTGTGCGAAGAAGGGAGCTGGCGAGTCGTCAGTCCAGAAATCGCCTTTTGCCATGATCTGCTGCCGGTGCTTTCCATACAATGTCTCATTGGCAATGTCCGCAACCCTCAAATGACTAGGGCCGCGTGGAGTATAAATAACGCTATCAACGATGGACATATCTTCTGGTGCGCAATCTAACAGATCACCCGCCACATCCAGCACCTGTTTCTGTACGAGTTCCGCGGCAACTTTGACGCCACCGCCACTGATATAGGTTGTGCTGGAGGCGTACGAACCATAGTCGAAGACACTTGAGTCGGTATCAACGGAGTGCATGATAATCTTGTCCATGTCCACTCCTAGCGCCTCCGCCGCGATCTGCGCCAGGATGGTATCGCTCCCCTGCCCGATATCGGTCGCGCCCGTCATTACATTAAACGACCCGTCTTCATTGAGTTTGATGGATGCGCCCCCTAACTCAAAGCTGGCGACGCCACTCCCCTGCATAGCCGTGGCCATGCCGTGTCCACGCCGTATGGGTTTCCCATCACCGCGCTCAAAAGGCTGGCCCCAACCAAACGCCGCCGCACCTTTTTCCAGGCATTGTGGCAGGCCGCACGAACGGAACTGGCGTTTAGAACGCCACACACCTTCCTCCTCAACCATCTCCATGGGGTCCCAGTCACCTTTTTGCACATGGTTCTTGCGGCGAAATTCCAGCGGATCCATGTTGAGTCTTCGCGCGATCTCATCGATATGCGATTCCAAAGCGAAAAATCCTTGCGGGGCACCATAACCTCGCATCGCTCCTGTTATGGGAAGATTTGTATACACAGCATCAGCACGAAAAAGATAGGCTTTTGCCCTATAGAGGCACAGTGTTTTATGACCGGTACTACGCGTCACAGTAAAGCTGTGCGTGCCATAAGCCCCGGCGTTGCCGATAGAGTGCATCGAAATGGCAAGCAGTGTACCATCCCTTCTAACGCCGCTGCGCATGCGCAGGATCACCGGGTGACGGAAACGCCCCGCGGTAAATTCCTCCTGTCGGCTGTATTCAATGCGTACTGGCTGTCGTGTCTTCAGTGCTAACGCCGCGGCTACCGGTTCCAATAGCATCTCCTGCTTGCTGCCAAAGCCGCCACCCACACGTGGTTTGACGACTCGTATGCGCGAGATGGGTAATTGCAGGACTGCCGCCAGTTGACGGCGCGTATGATAGGGAACCTGCGTACTGCTGACAACGATCAAACGATCATAGCCATCGAGGTAGGCTACGCAGACATGTGGCTCCAGCACAGTATGTGAGATGAAAGGAACGCTATATTCCCCTTCAACCACGATATCTGCCTCGCTCATGGCCGAGTCAAAGTCACCGTACGTTATTACTTCATGCGCCGCGATGTTATGCGCGGCATCGTAAATATCTCCAAAGTGTTGCCCTGAATTTGGATGCGTAATATCGGGTTCGTGTAGTTGTGGAGCGCCGTCGCGCATTGCTTCCATTGGATCGAAAACGGCTGGCAGCAGTTCATACTCTACCGTAATCAAGCTCAATGCCTCTTCTGCAATGGCAGGTGTTTCGGCGGCTACAAAGGCCACCCAATCGCCAACATAGCGGACACGGCGATCCAGCAGGTATGCATCATAAGGAGATGATTCCGGATAGGGCTGTCCAGCCGTGCTATGTGCCACGCGCGGCAGGTCTTCATGGGTCAGTACTGCGCGGACACCGGCCAAAGCCAGAGCCTTACTTGTATCGATATGCAGAATAGTGGCATGCGCGTGTGGCGAGTGCAGGATGCGAGCATGCAGCATATTGGGCTGCTCAAACTCAGCAGCGTAGACCGGTGCGCCAGTAACCAGAGGGCGTGCATCCACCCTCCGCTTCTTTTGCCCGACCACCCGCGTTCGACCTACCTGCCGATCGTGTTGATGTGCCGCATCCGCAATATTGCCACCACCAGGTTCATAATATTCGTTATCCATTTGCCCTCATTTGTTTTACTCGTGCATCATCTCAGCAGCCCTCAACACAGCCGCTACAGGCTTGACATAACCTGTACACCTGCAGATATTTCCGGCCAACGCGGCTCGTACCTCTGTCTCGTTGGGATGAGGATGCTCCTGCAGGAAAGCACACGCACGCATAATAAAGCCGGGCGTGCAGTAGCCACACTGAGCGGCTCCCTCCTGAGCAAATGCCTCCTGAATAGGGTGAAGTTTCCCCTCCTGCGCTAATCCCTCAATGGTGAGCAGATCGCCGCCCTCGGCCTGAGCTGCCAGCATGCAGCAGGCATTGATGGAGTTGCCGTTCAGGAGCACGCCGCAGCCACAGCAGTCACCCGTGCCACAGATCAGCTTTGTCCCCTTCAAGTGATGGGCATGCAGCGCTTCCAATAGCGTCTCACCTGCCTCAACGTGCCACTTCACGGCGCGCCCGTTTACTGTGAGCGCGATATCTACCTCAGGCATGTTGCCACTCCTCTCCGGGTGTCGCCAATCCCGCCGCCTGGCGCAGCGCCCGCACTGTCGCCACAGCGCTTATGCGCCGCCGGTATTCCGCGGTAGCTCGATGGTCTGTGATGGGTCGTACCTCGTCGCGTACAATCTCAGCCACACGTTGAAATGTTTCTTCCGTCGCGGCCTGACCGACCAAGGCTTCCTCAGCCCGCGAAACTCTCAGTGGTACCGGTGCGACTGCTCCCAACACAAGGCGTGCCATGCTGATCTTTCCATCCTGTATCTTGAGCGTCGCAGCGGCATTGACCATTGAAATATCTTCGGCTGTACGCCCAATTTTATAAAATCCACCGCGCAAAGCGTTACTACCAGCCAGGGGAATGCGCAATTCCCTGATCAAATCTCGTTCGCGCACACTTTTGGCCGGGCCGACAAAGAAGCTGTCTAGCGGCACGACGCGTTCGCCCCGCATCCCAACAAGAACGACCTCGGCGTCCAGCGCCAGTAATGCTGGAGGAGTATCGGCGGATGGGAGCGCAGAGGCGATGTTCCCTGCCAGTGTTGCCATATTGCGGATATTGGGCGAGCCACAAACTGCTGCTCCGCGTGCGAGTATACCATTGGCAAGACCTTGCAGCTCGACACGTTGGGCTACTGTGCGCATTGTCGCCCCTGCGCCGATGTACAGCCAGCCGTTTTCTACACGGATATAGTTTAATCCCAGCCTGCGTATGTCCACCACCTCACGTACCCCCACCATGTAGCGAGGGTTGACCAGCAGGTCAGTTCCCCCTGCAATAGCGGTGCGTCCGTCCTCCGCAAGCAAAGCAGCCGCTTCTATCAGTGTTGTCGGGCTATGATAGGCCGCGATTTTGAGCATAAATACGCTTATCCTCTATTCAGGAAATACAGTATCGCTTCCAATACGCCCCCTGCGATAGCACGTGATTTGTCCGAGATGGTGAAACAATGTTCGCGGGAGGCTCGTGGATCGATGTCACCAACTTTCATACCCAGGGTCACATCTAATTCATCACGAACTAGACCGCGCAGGATGCCGCTAATACTTGCCTTCACGGGAAACTCTTCGTTCATAGCCGATCTGACAAGCGCTACTTTTTCGTATGCCTGCACCAAATCACCTATCTGTCTCACACCATAGAGTTTGCCCGCACCAGGTGAGCGAAGGAGCCGCTCGATGGTATAGCCGCCGATGGCTCCCGGCACACCAGTGTTTGGTTCAGCGCTTCCCTGCAGGTAGACGCGGCCCAGGTTATGCCCGCGATTGGTCTCGATCACCGCGTGGACATCCTTGCCCGCCTCGTAGCCAGGACCAAGTGCAATGACAACAGGCGCGTCTTCTATCATTATACCGCTATTATACTTTGAGAGTGTTGCTTCTACCAGCACCGTAGGACGTAGTTGTTTGAGCATTGAGCCAGCTGGATCAACGACTACAGGCACTTCTCCCTCTGCTAGCACGGTCTGAATAGCCGCGAAAGATGTGGCAAGGCGGCACGTCACCTCTTCAACGGTGATGGCACCAAGGGTGACTGCTTCTGCAAAGGCAACCGTGCGCCGCACGACCGTTGGATGCGCAAGTTCAGTTGCTATAACCGGGAACCCCGCGCGCGCAAGCCGGTGAATAACGCCAGTTGCAAGATCACCGGCGCCTTTGACGACAATCAGCGTATCGACGATGATACGCGCTTCTGAATGCATCACGGACGTGTTTCCTTGCTAGTGCCAGCCGACGTAGTGCAAAGCCTGCGATACCTGTTGCCCCGCATGTGTGACGGCGCCAATCAACTCGGCCTGTTTAGGGCGGCATCGTTCGCTTGGACCACCGATCGATACAGAGGCGACTACTGTGCCAAGGTGATCAAAAATGGGGGCAGCGACGGCATCGATACCCTCTTCGAGTTCGCTACACGAGACCGCGTAGCCGAGATGTCGCACGCGGCGGAGTTCTTC
>DMFQ01000158.1 GCA_003450555.1 Ktedonobacter sp. | reverse complement strand
GTTACTATGTAGAGTGGCGAGGCCCACGTTCTATCAAATCTTCGGCTAACGCCAAACGCAAGGAGAGCAGCCGCGAGGGTCACACCCGCTAACACCCAAAAAGGGTTGCTGGGAAGAAGCACAGCGCCTGCGGCAAAGCCAATCACCGGGAGCAACCACCATTTAACCCGTACCAGTACGGCAGATAGATACCAGGCCAGCGACAGAGCCGCCAATTCCAGCGCAACAGGAAATGTCACACCTGACCAGTTACTCACAATACTCTGAGGGATGTTTCCATACTGCGAAACAGTTACATCGAAGAGTGCAGCTGCCACCCCATAAAGCAGTCCAACTGTTATGAGCGGCCATTCCCAGATCGCCTCCCGTCCTGGCTTTACTGCTATTTCTTCACTCACAGACTGCTGCTTCTTCGCTAGTATGCGCCTGATAACCACAGCCGCCAGTGGTAACACTATACCCATTAGCAGCGCTATATAAGGACGAGCAAAAAGTAAGATGGGCAAGGCCAATATGGCAAGAAGCAACGACAGGAAAAGCCAGTGCTGGCGACGCTGATAGAGCACAACGCTATAGGCAAGAGCCGCAAAACCAAGCAGGAGGGCAGACACCAGATCCGCGCCTTTGTTCAAGCTCAAACAGAGCGCCAGCAGCATATCACCCAGGACAATCACATCTACAGGCTCTGCCCAATACGCTCCAAAGCGCCCTCGTACCACCACCGCTATGATCACCATGGCGAGAGTCAGGCCAGTAAAGTACCAGACAGCGTCAAAATTGAGAGCCAATACAAGAGTGCTGAATTCCCAATTGAGCAAGAAGCCACCTGGCAAGAGGAGCCAGCGCCAACTAGTATGCGTACCCTCAAGCATTCCATGTTGATTCGCGCGTAACAGGCTCATACTCACAATAATGACACAACCAATGCCTACGACTATCAGCTCTACTATGGCGTCCCAATCCGCGTGGACGTACAGTGGCGAAGCGATCTCTAAAGGTATGTTCAATGCCGTGTAAAAGAGCTGTTGCGTTAACAGGAATGAACTTATGAAAGGGACGAGACAAACCAGCAGCAAGGCGATCTGATCCATGTACAGGCCAAGCCTCCCAAAAGGCTGAAGCAGTCTGCCAGCGAAACGGTTAAGCATGTGATAAAGCAACGCAACGCCAGTCAGGGCCAGAGTATATCCACCTTGTGAAAAGTTGAAGGCATAACAGCAAGCGAGTACACAGGCCAGAAACATCCAGGCTAGCACGGGCAATTCCCGCGTGCGTTTTGCTAGCCAGAGCCATGCGCCCATCCAGAGTGAGAGGAGTACTGTCATACTCAATATTGAGAAACGAATTTCTCCCAATGTCGCATCGGAAAATGTATTGGTGCTTGAGAGTGAAAAGGTTAAAACGGTGACTACAATGGAGCTCAAAAGACAGACACCGATAATGGTATACATGAAAACACGCACTGGCGCAAGTAGTACCTCAAAAGCGCCGGGAAAGTAGCGTTCACGCCCTGTTACAGGCGAGCGCGTGATGGAGGTAAGTGCAAGAAAAGCCAACAGCATCAGCATACCTGGCCACCACCAGTAGTTGAGGCGTAGATCAGCAGCAACAGCGAGATCGGCAATGATTAAGGCCATGCTCCCCAGGTATCCAAAGATGGGGAAACCCTGGTAGATCGCCAACATAACGTAGACAATAGCGGCATACGTTGCTGCTATTGCAATCACAGTTGGGACGGAAAGTGGAATTTGGCTGCCCAGCAATAAAGTATAACCGGTAAAGCCAACCAGCGGTACCAGAAGCACGTAGATGCCACTATATATACGCGCAATCATTCGGAAATTGGCAAACCGGTAGGCCACCACTCCGGCAATACCAAAAAAAGCATGGACACTAAAGACAATTAGAAAGGAGAGCATCGGATTACCGCCGATTGTGACTACAGAACTGAGCGCCCCCATCAAGATAAGGAATGCACCCAGCAGTCCAATGATCGTGATGGCCTGATCTACCATGAATGACTTCCACGAAAATGAGAAAACGCGGCGCGGCGACTGTTGAGGCGCTTCCTCAGCCGAAGGAACGCCCGTATTCATTCCAGACACGGAGGTAGACGATCTGCCAACTGGCATCTGCCAAAGTATAGGCGAAGGAACGGGTGCTATCTCGGATTGTCTTACTGGCGGTACTGGAGGGCGCTGCTCAAGTGGCATAGCCGGTTGTATTGCGGCAAACGAAGAAGATACTCCACCAAATTTAAGCTGGCGCAGGTAATTCAACCGCTTACTATAGCGTCCTATCAAGCCACTAACCGTCAGGTTTGCTCCGCCATAGTCACTAACTCGTTGAAGATCGCGCAGCGAGAACTCCAAAAAACGCTCTTCCTTGTTGTAACTAATCGGATAATTGCAGCGCGGGCAGTCTTCTCCTGACTCTGGCCTGATGGTGAGGCCACAGCAGTCACAGGTCGATGATAAATATGCCTGTGTCATAAAAACAGCTCCCTTCACATCTCTTTCTCATTAAGGCAAAACTCACCTTGAAAAGTATCATCTTGCTCAACAATAGTCGTTGAGATGGGCTTCCAGGAACGCAATACTCTCTACTATTGTTATAGCTCGAGTATAACAGTCAAACATTATTCTGAACAGTATCCCTCAAGATAGGTTTCTTTCCCAAGTGTACGTGTGTTTCCTTCAGAAGAAGAGTGTCATATGTCCCATTTTCTTCCTGATCATTATGCTTCTTTCCCATCCTGGAGAGGGTTAGTGACAAATCGCTCAGCTCTGTCGTAATAAAGTAGAGCAAACGACGATATACAGGGTACTACCGCTCAACAATTGACCGTAATCAATATCATCCTTAAAAGCAGCATGGAGGAATTTGATAGTGACATCTCGTCCGGATATCGTACTACTGGTACTGGATACACAACGCCTTGATCGCCTTTCATGCTACGGATGTGCAGCCGAAACATCACCCTACATCGATGAACTTGCTACCGACTCTACCCTTTTTCAATGTGCCGTTGCCCCCGCCCAATGGACTATCCCTTCTCACGCCTCAATGTTCACCGGCGTCTATCCCTCCACGCATAACACCATCCAGTCCTTCTTCGTGCTCCCAACTGCTCTCCCCACTCTGGCTGAGAGGCTGCACGATGGCGGGTATTTTACCGCGGCCTTCTGCAACAACCCCCTTGTAGGAGTGGTGAATAACGGCTTGCGCCGGGGCTTTCTCAGTTTCTTAAACTATAGCGGACTGCTGACCTCCCGCCCGAACCAGGCAGGGGTGAACCGCAATCTCTATGACCGCTACCGCCAGGTCTTTAAGGGTTTTCTCGCCGATACCATTTCGTCGATGCAGGATGTCTTTGCTCGTTCTGACTCCCTGTTGAACCTTTCGTTCTCTCCTATGATGGTTCCGCTCTGGCAGACAGCGCTGAGCTTCAAGGGGAATACTGGCAAATCGCTCAATGACGCGGCATGCCTGCTCATCGAACGCAAAGATGTCACCGAGGACCAGCCAGTATTTAGTTTCATCAATCTCATGGGCGTACACATGCCCTACCATCCCTCACAAAAGAATTTGGAGCGCTTCGCCCCACATTTGCTCCACAACAAAAAGGCACAGCACTACTTGCGCCACTTTAACAGCGATGTCTTCGGCTGGTATGCCCCTTTGTCGCGCACCCAGGATGAGTTGGATAAGGCCACCCTCGATGGCATGTATAACGCGGAGGTTGCCACCCAGGATGAACTGGTGGGTGCCTTCCTCAAAAAACTGCGTGAAAGCGGTCGACTGGATAACACCCTGTTGATCGTCTGCGCTGATCACGGAGAGCATCTTGGTGAGAAACGCCTGGTAGGCCACTCCCTCTCGCTCTACAATGAGCTTGTCCGAGTGCCGCTCATTATCCGAGACCCCAGCAATGATCTGCCTCGCGGCACGACCGTTGATCACTTTGTCTCGACGCGCCGCATCTTCCAAACAGCCTTGACCGCTGCCAGGCTCGCCGACGAAACCGAAGAAGTTCTCACGCTAGCACAAAGCTCGACAAGTGACCTGGATGGTGGAACCGTTTTCTCCGAGGGAGTACCACCGCGCAATGTCGTGAAAATGCTCCATCAGCGTCGACCACAAGAGACAGAGGAACTAGGGTGCGACCAGACTCGCCGAGCTGTTTGGAGCAAGACACACAAACTAATCCAAACCGGCGAGCATCGTCTTGAGCTTTACAGCGCCCTCGACGATCCCAATGAACACTTGAATCTCCGTGATATACTGCCTGAGAGAGTTGAAGCCCTCCAGGAATATCTGCACACATTCGTCAGTCACGCCGGTGAGCCACTATCCACTCGAGAGCAAGCAGAAGGCTATGATGATCCAGAAGTGCTTCGCCGACTGCGTGACCTGGGCTATATCGAGTAAAAACGAAGCGAGTGAGGACTGTCTTTTATGTATCCACCATTGAGCCCCATTCTTTTCCAAGTAGGACCATTTTCCCTTCACTGGTATGGCCTCATTATGGTTGTAGCTATCGTGATCGCTGCCTGGATTGCCAGCCGCTATGTGACCCGGCATGGGCAGGAGAGCAATACCATCTGGGATATGTTGCTCTGGGTACTCATTCCAGCCCTGATAGGCGAACGGCTGTATTATGTTTTCATCCAATCGCCGCGAGGGCCAAACGGCCTTGGACACTACCTGGCCAACCCCATAGAAATTGTAGAGATATGGCGCGGAGGCTTGCATATTTATGGCGCCTTCATCTTTGGTGGCATCGCCCTTGCCCTGTACGCCTCTTGGAAAAAACTACCACTGCTGATCTTTCTCGACGCGGTAGCGCTGGCTCTCCCGCTAGGACAAGCCATCGGGCGCTGGGCAAACTTCATCAACCAGGAACTCTATGGGCCGCCAACGACGCTGCCGTGGGGACTTCGTATCGACAACACTCACCGCATTCCTCCGTACACCGACATGACACGCTATCCCGAAAGCGTGCGTTTTCAGCCACTGTTCCTCTATGAGTCCGTTGCGAATGTGCTTGGTTTTGTGCTCATTTTCTGGATTGCGCGCCGCTTTGAAAAACGCCTGCGCTCCGGTGACCTTTTCCTGATCTACTTGATCTACTATCCATTCGTGCGCTTCTGCCTCGAGTTTTTCCGCACCGACTCGTGGTTCTTTCCCGGCACCCCCTTTAATGTCGTTCACCTACTATCTGTAATTACAATCGTCACCGCCAGCACGCTGTTGATCATTCGCCATCGTTCCAGGCCAGCTCTCGCTGCTGTACAAAGAACGCATTACTCCCCTCATGTTGAAAATAGCGAGGCTGACGAGGTTAATGATGAGGGGAAGCAAAGTAGTAGCGTCGACTCAACTGGACTGAAAGATGGAAAAACAGCACAGGAGGATGTTGAGCAGCATGTACTTGAAACACGCAATCCGACCAACGAGGTCCTAGCCGCGCATGGTATTAATCACGACCATGATATGAATATGGAAACAGCCAGTATACAAGCCGACGGACTGAAAAGCGAAAGTTGAACAAGCCTCCCTGGTACCTGGCACCCTGGCGGGGCTACCAGGGAGGCTTGTTTGCCACATAAGACTCAGCAACGTTGTCTGTAACGCACCAAAGGCGTTTAAATGATTGGGAAACTATACGTCGGGTGTCAATCGGTTGCCGCTTCGCTCTGAAGCAAAACCGCTTCATCACCGATATGTAACGTTGCATCCCAGGTGATTTTGATAGCGTCCTTCACACTTTGATGTGCCGGACAACCTTTCGGATGGTTCTTAAGCGCGCGTTCAGTTGCCTCGCGAAACTCCGCGGGAATTGTGAAATCGTAATGGACGACCATCGACTCGATACGAATGGTCTTGTCAATGCCGACAATACGCCCATCAACGGTGGCGCTATACGTATTGCGGTCATAAGGTATCTTGCGCACTGCCAGTGCACCGGCGAGTGTGCCGTACATTCAGCCAGCGACCGCGGCTACTATGTGGTCGAGAGTCGAAGCGACTGGAGGTCCCTCTTTCGCACCGTAATACTCGCGCAGCTTGCCCTGAACGCCGTAGACCACAGGCTCCGACACGTCACCAAGGTAGGCATTGCGATAGCCGTCTTTATAGACGAGGCGCGCATGGGAGATATACTCAAAGTTATCTGCCATAATAGGATTTTCCCCTTTCTATGCTATCTTACGCAGTTTAAAGGTGTAGAGCATCCACCGTCTCCAGCACCTCGGTGGTATGCTCTTCTGGCTTCACCTTGTGCCAAACTTTACG
>DMFQ01000157.1:6961-7351 GCA_003450555.1 Ktedonobacter sp. | reverse complement strand
TCAAAGGGACGAACCCGGCCCAGGGGGCAACCGGCCGGTTATACTACTACTCCAAAGAGAACGTCACCGTACTGGTCATGAACGGCCTCCCTCAACCCCAGGGAACTCACGTGTACCAGGGCTGGCTGCTCCACACTAATGGCAAGAATATTATTAGCGTCACCAGCATTGGTCTGTTAAACATAACAAATGGCACAGCAAGTGTATCTTTCTCAGGGAATGTTAGCGGTTACGATGCCGCCGCCGTAAGCATGGAGCCAGGACCAGTTGCTACCCCTAAGGCACCTAAAGGAAGCGTGATCGCACTCGGATCACTAAAACAAACAGCATAAAGCCCGTAGGGGCGGCAGAGTGTTAGCAAATCTGCTAAAATAGGACCATGGCAACACA
>DMFQ01000157.1:5310-6856 GCA_003450555.1 Ktedonobacter sp. | reverse complement strand
AAGAACACTCTGAAGAGCTTGATCCCGACATCAAAATTGTCGACCTGGAACCATTCGAGCCAACAGATACGCTAGATAAGATCAAATATGACCTATCGGTGCGAGTTGTAGAGAAACTTCCGGCGAGGCCGTTTCTTTTCAGGCGTAGAAATTCACAGCTTGCTGTTACTGCGGTAGTTGTGCTCGTGGGACTGATTATTTTGCTTAGTGCGAGCGGCGTTTTCTCGACTTTGATTACTCGGGTCACCCATCTCTCCACGTCACCTTCCCAGGATTTACCGGATGTTCCCACCGCGTCACCAACGTTTTCTCTGCTTGAACAGAATACCTTGAGATGCCTGCTAGATACAGCGTGGTCGCCGGATAACCAACACATAGCCGTACTCGGCTACGGCGTGGGTTGCCCACAAGAGGCGAATCAGTACCTGCCTGGCCTCGTCAACATGTACGATGCACATTCTGCCAAACTCATCGCGCATATGCATCCTGACAGCGAGATTCTGTCCTCGCTCAAAAAGCAATTCAAGCAGTTTGCGGGCAATCAAGCGTTGCCGACCATTTATTATCAGACTCTTCTCTGGTCGCCCGATGAACATTACCTCGCGTTGCTCTTCATCGTAGCACCTCCTTTGCAACCCACGGATCCTGGGATAGATGGCGTGCTTCTGCTTGGAAAGGGCGGCGAACAGCGCGTGTTCCTGCGACAAGAAAAACCAGAAGAGGCCCATAGTTACTCCTACATCAGGTGGGATGTCCAACAGGGAGTGGCAACAGTGGTGCAGTATGCTGCCTTCACTGCGAACTCCAACGAATTCATCTCCACCTCTGCTGCTGCGCTCTCCTATCACTGGGGAGCAGGTGATGTGCTCATAGCTGACACCCAAACTGGGAATGCGAGTCCGCCAGTGACCCCGCTCAGTCCTGTTGGTAACCCTGATGGAGATAGCTCGTTCAGTACCTGGCAGCCAGGGTTTATTTTCCAGGTCACACAAAACGGCAATGGCACGATACATATGCCAGGAGTGTATGTATGGCAATCGTTCTTCCCCGCCTGGTCACCTGATGGAAGTTTCCTCATCGACGGGCTTGTAGCAGGAGTCCTTTTAGAAGTCCCCGGCCAAAAAGCGATCAGTCTCCAGGATTCGAAAGATCTGGGGGTTGACAAGTTGCCTGTACTCCAGGTGCGTGATAAGGCACTTGTGCAAGTACTGCACACATTGCCATTTCAACCAGATACGAATGGAGACTTGAACATCAACGTCTCCTGGCGTCCCGATGGCCGCGTTCTGGCAACGTACAATGCTGGCAAAGTAACTATCTATGATTGCGCCACCGGGCAGAAACTGGCTTCATTGGTTCCAACTATGCCGCCTGCCAGTTTGAATGGAGCGGGAGATTCTGGAGCTGTGCTTCGCTGGTCACCTGATGGCACGCACTTACTCCTCTCCAGTACAAGTTGGGGACCAATCCAACTCTGGGGCCCCGACCAATTACCCATCTCGTAGGGGCGGGCGTGGCGTGGTTCGATGGGGGTGGACGCTTGCGT
>DMFQ01000157.1:2860-5152 GCA_003450555.1 Ktedonobacter sp. | reverse complement strand
CTTGCGTCGCCCTCGTCCTGTGCGAGTATGAGACCCCCCATAAGCGCGAACGTAAGGATTGTTGAGTGTATTCGAGACGCGGCTCCATCATTTCGCGCTGCGTCTTGCCTTCTGCCAGAGCAGCCGCAAGAATATTCGCCCAAAACGTGGGGTGAAGCGTCCCAGCCCGTCTTTTTTAAGGGGTCGAGGAGCTTGATGAGGTACCCCCCAGCGTTCCCGCACAAAGAGTTCGGTCAGTCGCCAGATGGGGCTCGCTTCCTGGGGTACGCGCTGGCACAGCACCCGACTGAACTCATACGGCGTCTGCGACCCTTTCGGTGACAAACCAACCAGGCTAGCGAGACGGCAAACGCGCCAGTAAGCACCGCTAATAAAGGAACTCCCAGTATAAAGATTACGCCACCAGTATCCGCCGAAGGCCAGCAGCACAAGTATAGCACCGGCAAACGCGGCCAGGGACAGTTCTATCACCATGTGCTGTCGTGTCACGGCATCCGCTGCTGTCGAGCCGCCGCCCGCTTGAGGATCGGAAGGCAGTTTTCCAGGAGCCGCCTTCTTTTTACTCGTGGGTGTTGCCGTAGGAGCAGGTTTCGTGGGAGTCGCTGTCGCTACAGGTGACTTCGTCGGTTGAGAGCCATTCAAGGCAAAGCCAGGAGTAGGATCGAAGTTGATCCAGCCATATCCAGGGAAATAAGCCTGGACCCAGCTATGTGCGTCGCTTCCATCCACAACCCACACCTTGCGCTTACTATCCATGTGCCCGTGGTCAAAGCCATTCATCATGCGTGTAGGAATCCCCAACAGGCGTGCCATGATTGTCATGGCGGTAGCATAATAGGTGCAGTAGCCATGACGAGTCTGTAACAGCCAGGAGACGGCATCGACATTGTTGGGAACAGGAGGGTTATCCAGAGAATAGGCAAATTGCCTCTTATCGCTCAGGTGTGACTCAAGCATCTTGAGCGCATCATACATATCCGTCGCCCCGTGCGTCCATTGCGCGGCAGTATTCAACACTTGAGGCGATATGCCGTTCGGCACCTGCAAATAAAGCATCTGCAGCGTCGTTAAGTTCCCATCCCCATTCCAGTAATCAGGGTTATCTTGCGGAAGCGGCACCGCGGCTAAATCCTGGGGCGAGGCCGTTGAAATAAAAGAGGTAACCTGGTAATGCTCCCCTCTCGTCAACGCGCTCTGTTGCGACCAGGCAGAGACAAAAGGCTGACCATAGAGTGTACTGGCAACATCAAAGGTCGTTGGTTGCGCGGGGCCAAAAAGATAGTGTTTCGTTCCATCAGGCGGTTGTACAATCGTCACCGAGGTGACAATAGGGGTGAAGCTGGCGCTCGTATCGTTTGGCAGCGCGGCGTCCGCGTCATAATTCTGTCCGCTGGTAAGATCTGGCGATGTCCAGGTATGTCCATCAAAACGATCATAGCTGAATCCCGGCAAGTACTGTGGAGCAGCGCTGCTCGTGTAATTCAGCACTTCTCCAGCAGGCAGATGAACGCTGCCGGAGATGGTCAATTGATCCCCAAAGAAGTTTGTCGGCGCCTGGTAAGGCCGTAACATCGACCCAGGATTCTGTAACGACAGGTTGCCCTGCATGACATTCGACCAGGCATTATTCATGTTATTCCAGAAATTCACCCCTGCTCCCGGCTCACTCATCACGGGCAAAGCCCAGGACAAAAGCAGGGTCAGCGCCAGTATGACAGAAGCAATCTGTATGAAACGACTTGTTATGCCGCGCATCCAGGAACGATCAGTATAGAGTCCCTGGCTCTTCCAATATTCTAACTTTGTCGCCAATTGGATACGCGCAATCAGTAGGACGAGGGCGGCCAGCAAGATGACGATTACAAACGATATATCCTGTTTTGCATAGGTGAGATTGATCAGAAAGATGGAGCAATACACTATCGCCACAAGCCAGGGAAGATGAGCGCGATAGATTAGCCACGCCCCAAAGTAACCCAGGAAGAAACTGAGAAAAGAGAGATAGAAAAGAAATACCATTTCACTATTGTTGATCCTGGTCGGGTCCGTCAGTACCGCCCCTATCCCCGCTATCAATAATCCCCACGAGGCGTGATATGCGATAACGCTTGTGAGCCAGATCGAGAGCCAGTGACCGATGAGGCAGGCGGCAAGATGGAGGATTGGTTGCGGTAAACGGCGAATCTTGGCGATAACCAGCCCGCTGAACAGGCCCGCTGTGGCGCTCCAATACAGGATAACAGTATGACCCACCCAACCTACAGAACTGATAGAGTACACAACACAATAGAC
>DMFQ01000157.1:2239-2765 GCA_003450555.1 Ktedonobacter sp. | reverse complement strand
GCATGTTGAGATTGTGTGGTCGGATGTTTGGCGTCTGGTCTACGAGGTTCGTATTGAGGCTGGTTACGCGGACTTCGCACACCTGCTATAGGTGAGGAATATGGCTCAACAACATTCGACCTCATTCAAAACTCCTCTAAACGGCAGGCAATACTCTTTTTTTGCTATATGCAAAGCATGTTACATTTTTTTTGAGCGTTATTATAAAGGACGCTAATGTAGATCAAATTGTATCATACCTCACCAATTTTCCCAACAGTCCTACTCTTACCGAAGAACAACAATAGCAACGTAGGGCAGACCAGCAGGCAGGCGGCCCCAAAGACAAAGGCGGTCGAGAGGCTCACATTCGTCTGTAACCAGCCAGCAATAGATGGGCCGATACTGAAACCAATACTCCACGTCACTCCATAGAAGCCACTGAGCGTCGCCCGGTGTCGATCAGAAATCCGTTCCATTACAAAGGCCGCGTAAACAGGTTCGATTAATGTACGCATGAATGAACGCGCATACTCAGCGGAGATGG
>DMFQ01000157.1:1246-2180 GCA_003450555.1 Ktedonobacter sp. | reverse complement strand
AACTTGCTCCAACGGTGAACAAAGAGAGGGGCCGTTAGTGAAAATAGACCACCCGCCAGCCCTGATATGGTAAAAATGATGCCCAACAGCCCCGGCGAGAGTTGGAAACGCAGGATGAAGTAGAGCTGGATCAGCGCCACCACCGCGCCTTCTCCCATCGTGAACAAAAGATCTGGTACCAGCAGTTTCACAAATAACCCGACTGGTAATTTCTCCTTTGCTGCTGGCTGCACCTCTTCACTTGTATCCACAATATGCTCTAGCGCAACAGCTTGCTCTGGCACAGCGACAACCATAGGCCGTGGTCCACCACGCTTACGCTTACGCTTTGGCTCCTGTAAGAACCAGAGTGGCAACCCAAAGAAGAGCGTCGCTAGTGCAGCACTGAGCACGCCCCAGCGCAAGGGAACGGTACTGGCCGCCGAGACATGGAGAATGCCTGCCACGAACTCGGGTATCGCTCCCCCCAGCAAATTACCAAGGGAGCCAATGCCCAGCAAAATAAAACTGTTCAGCGCCAGCACGCCCACACGCTGCCTCTCAGTTGTGTTCTCCGTCAGCAATGGTAAGTTCGTGACCCAGTAGGCCGAGGAGACCACTCCTTGTAAGAAACCAAACAGCAGCAATAATGGTGCCAGCGTAGTTAATCCCATCATGGTAAGAAAAAGAGGCGTCAGAATGGCGGTCCCAACTAACACCGGCTTGCGCCCAATACGGTCCGCGAGCAGTCCACTCGGAACACTACTCATCAGCGAACCGATCGCCGGCATGGCACTCAGCAATCCAATAAAGTCAGGACGATAGCCCAGGCTATGAGCATAGTAATTGATACTGAGCGTCGCTATGGTTATCTGAAATCCCTTTCCCATCGTGAAGAAGAGTAACAGATAAACGTTGATCGGCAACTGTAACATCCACGGTTTGGAACGGCGCT
>DMFQ01000157.1:0-1103 GCA_003450555.1 Ktedonobacter sp. | reverse complement strand
ATCCACGGTTTGGAACGGCGCTCTGTTGAAGCGGTGACACCTGGCGCTGGATTTGGGTTTGGTTCTGTGGGACCTGGCACGAAGGCCATTTTGTATACTCCTGCTTGTCTCATACGTGTAACTACTATAGGGTATCATAGACTTCCAAGCCTAAACAATGGACAAAAGAACAGGACGTACCTCATAACTATGTTAAATGGCTTGCGCCGCAACTGATGCTTCCAACCTGCTAATAAATATAATACTATTTCTAAAATAAGGATTAGATTAAAAGAATATTAGAATGAACTTAAAGATGTTATTGTTGACTTGTAATGACGGAGTATCTGGGTTATCCTATAAACAGCAAATGCAGATCGGCCAAATCGTTTGGAACAGGCCGAGTAACATTCATAAACTGGTGAACATTTTCCCAGCATTTGCCGCAGTCTAAATCAATCAGAAGATATAAACAAAGGAGATTTACAACATGTTAACAGCATTACTTTGGTGGCTCATAGTTGGTTTGATCGCTGGCGCCCTCGCGGGTATGGTTATGCGCGGTGGCGGCTTCGGTATCGTCGGTGATATTGTCGTCGGTATCGTTGGGGCGATAATCGGTGGCTTCCTGGCCGGATTGCTCGGCTTCGGCTCATCGAACATCATCGTCAGTATTCTTATCGCGTTCATCGGAGCGTGTATCCTGATAGCCATTCTGCGCGCCGTCTCTGGTGGAGGCCGCTTCCGCCGCACGCGATAAGCAGGTGGTAGGAATAGAGAAACCTATCAAGGAATAAACCAGACTGCAAAAGTTTAATGAAGGGAGCCATCCGTGGCATAGCTACGGATGGCTCCCTTCGTTTTTGGTTTCTCTGTGTGCTCAATCGTTTTACTCGTTGATCGTCACATGAACTTCTACTCTCTCTCGCTTCTCGTCATCATCATCGTCATCACTTTCTTTGGATGTACATTGCACCGCCAGGATCATACATCCCGGTCCGATGCCGGAGTCTAGTTCCAACCTATCCCAGTTGATCTGTGTTGTCGCACTTGCATTCGTAAGAGCTTGTGGAATACCGATAGTAGGAAGGAAAAGAGGACCTGCCGGATTTTCCAACCTATAC
>DMFQ01000225.1:2991-3620 GCA_003450555.1 Ktedonobacter sp. | reverse complement strand
GGTCCAGGAGTACAGGGCGTCCATGTCTTCGTTGAGCCGGATGCGGGTGAACATCCGATTACCGATGCTATCAGTGCAGCGAAGAAGTCTGTCTGGATAGAGCTATACCTTTTAACCGACCGCAATGTTATTCGCGCCCTGGAAGAAGCGCCAAACAGAGGAGTAGATGTGCGAGTCATGCTCGAACCACATCCCTTTGGCGGTGGTTCACCTGCCCGTACCATGGATCAGTTGAGGGCCGCCGGAGCCAAAGTACAGGATAGCAATCCGAGTTTTGCCTTGACGCACGAGAAGGGCATGATTATCGATGGTGTCACTGCTTACATCATGACATCGAATTTCTCTCGTTCAGCCCTTGGTAGTTATAGCGGCAGCAGCGGGTTCAACAACCGCGAATACGATATCGTCGATGCCAATCCACCAGATGTACAGGCCGTCACAGCTATCTTCCAGGCGGACTGGAATCGCACAGCGGCTCAGTTCACTGATCCCAACCTAATCGTCAGTCCCGTCAATGCACGCAATGCTTTTCTCACGCTGATCAACAGTGCTCACAGCACATTACTGGTCGAGGCGGAAGAGATGAACGACACTATCATCGAGCAGGCTCTTGTGAGCGCAGCGCAACA
>DMFQ01000225.1:1985-2816 GCA_003450555.1 Ktedonobacter sp. | reverse complement strand
AGCGTCCAGGTGCGCGAAGATGCGCGGCTCTATATGCATGCAAAAATGATGGTAGTAGATGGGCAGAAAGCCTTTGTTGGTTCGGAGAACATTTCTACCCAATCGCTCGATCAGAATCGCGAACTGGGCATTATCGTCTCTGATCAGGGAGTACTGCATACTCTTCAGCAGACGTTTCAGCAGGACTGGGGCGTTTCTCAAGGTGTGTAGCTGCCTGACCTTAAGGTAGGTATGTTACCATCCTGTGGTTTGCCAGGATATTCACCTTACTAAAGTGGTACTATACACATAAAAATGGAGGAATGTCTTACATGGTTACTGAGATCGCGATTTTTACAGCTCTTGAAGGTAAAGAGGAAGAGTTGGGGCAGGCCATTGTGAGTGGCATGAATGTGATTCGCCAGCATCCAGGGTGTATCTCGTCACGAGCAGAACGCTGCATCGAAAAACGCGGGCAGTACATGCTCATAAATGTATGGTCATCGCTTGAAGCCCATACGAAAGACTTCAGAGGCGGTCCACTCTTTCCGCAGTGGCGGAGCCATATCAACGGCCTATTCGAGGCTAACCCACCCGTCTTTCATTATGAACCATTTTGAAGAAGAGCAATAAGAATATATAATAGACCAGAGTCCAGAATAGTTCCAGGAGCCCTTGTGAATGGACGAGCAACAAACTACACCCAAAAATATTTCGCCGCGTGACGATAGTGAAACACTTTCCCTCGCAGAGACTGGTCACAGCTCGGCTGAGGAACTCGAGGCCCATGTTGCAGAACTACGCCACCAGATCGAGGAAGCAAACTATCAATATCATGTCAAAGATGATCCT
>DMFQ01000225.1:0-1863 GCA_003450555.1 Ktedonobacter sp. | reverse complement strand
GAGCAGGAACACCCCGAACTACAAACGCCCGACTCGCCAACACAACGCGTTGGAGCGGGACCTGCACAGGACGTAGCACAACATAAGCACCCGGTTCCGATGCTCAGTCTGGCGAATGCACGCAATGAAGCAGAATTGCTGGCCTGGCACAAACGGGCGCTCAATATTTTGCCCAACGCCACATTTGAATACGTCTGCGAGCTGAAGATCGATGGACTGGCAATGGCCCTGACATATGAACAGGGCAAACTGACTGTAGGAGCTACTCGAGGCGACGGCCTGACTGGTGAAGACTGGACACCAAATATACGAACCATTCGCACGATTCCGCAGAAGCTGCGCGGAGAGCATATACCCGAGAAAGTCGAGGTTCGCGGCGAGATCTACATGTCGACCAAAAGCTTTGAGCAGCTCAACGAGCAGATGAAAGATGATAAACTCTTTGCCAATCCACGCAATGCCGCGGCTGGTTCGCTGCGACAAAAAGACTCCCGCATTACAGCAACGCGCCATCTCAATTTCTTTGGCTATCAGATTGGCTATATGCAAGGAATGGAGTTTAGCTCGCAGTGGGAAGCCTTGCAACTGATTCGCGAATGGGGCTTCCCCGTCAACCCGCATATTCAACTGGCCAAAACGTTAGATGAAGTGATGGACTATTGCACCAGGTGGGAGAAGGAGCGCTTCAATCTCCCCTATGAGATCGATGGCGTAGTCATTAAAATTAATGAACTGGTCCAGCAACAGGAGTTGGGTACAGTAGCACGAGATCCACGTTGGGCTATCGCGTTTAAATACCCTCCCACGCAGGTTGCCACAAAGCTGCTCGACATTCGCGTCAACATTGGCCGCACCGGCTCGGTCAATCCCTGGGCGGCACTGGAACCTGTCAATATTCGCGGAGTCACAGTGTCGCGCGCCGCTCTGCATAATGAAGGGGATATTCAGCGCAAAGACCTGCGTATTGGCGATTGGGTACTCGTGCAGCGTGCTGGAGAGGTTATTCCGCAGGTGGTCAAGCCCGTGGTCGAAAGGCGCACAGGTCAAGAGGAGGTCTACCACTTGCCTGAACGCTGCCCACTGTGCGACACACCTATCTTACGCGTTCCAGATCAAGCAATGGCCTACTGTCCAAACGAAGAGTGTCCAGCCCGTAATCTCGAGAGTATCATTCACTTCGTCTCCCGGGGAGCGATGGATATCGACACCATCGGCGAGAAGATGTGTGAACAACTGATCAGTGCAGGTTATGTCAAAAGCGTTGCTGACTTCTATACATTGACCCGCGAACAATTGCTGGCTTTAGAGGGTGTCAAGGATAGGAGCGCGGATAAGATGCTGGCGGCTATTGAAGCCAGTAAACACCGCAGCTTCTGGCGTCTCCTCTTCGGGCTAAATATCCGCTATATGGGCGAGAAAACGGCACAAATTATCGCCAGTGCCTTCGGGAATATCGACAATCTACTCAACGCCAGTGAGGCAGAAATCGTCGGGGTTCCTGGTATCGGTCCCATCATTGGGCAGAGTGTCTACAACTGGCTGCAGGTTGAAAAGAACCGTGCGCTCATCGAGCGCTTGCGCCAGGCTGGTGTAAATATGCAGGCGGAGCAGCAGGAGGAAGCAACAGGGCCATTGGCAGGACAAACCTTCTTGCTTACGGGACGCCTGACTACCATGACACGCCCCGCGGCAGAAGAGGCGATCATGAAGCTCGGCGGTACAATCGTCTCGGGCGTGAGCAAGTCGCTCAAGCACCTCATCGTTGGAGAAGATGCCGGCTCTAAGTTGACAAAGGCTCAGAAAGCCGGGGTCCCGATCCATGACGAGCAGTGGCTGCTCGACCTACTGAGAGAGAACGAAACC
>DMFQ01000441.1 GCA_003450555.1 Ktedonobacter sp. | reverse complement strand
GAGCGACGTGGAAACAGACCCACAAACGCGGGGTCTAACTCCTGAGCCAGTGGCCCGAGCAGCACAACAGGTGCTCTCTGCCAGGCAACCGGTACATCTTCTTGCTGTAGCGAATCCGCCCTGGCGCGTAGATATTGTGTGCGAAAGCCTTCGTGGTATTGATTGGAGAAGGTTGTTGAAGTCGGTGAGGTGCGGCCAGCTATCCCGATAGCGGGAAGAAGTGAAGGCAGTTCGTCGAGTAGTTGCGCATCAGCACTGGTGACAATGGCTGGCGCCATTCCCAAACGGTAGGCGGTGATGGCAGCAAACGTGACGGTGCCTCCCAAAGAAAAAGAGCCATCAAAGAAGACATCACGCGTAACATGTCCGATGGTTAAAAAATCAGGGGTATCGTCAACTCGTACAGTTTGAGGAATTATCATAATTAAGAATTCATGCTGTGTGGAATGCGATGTATTGCATTCCACACAGCATGCAGTAATTTTAGCGAGCTGGGCGTTTCAAAGAAATAACGACTCGTCGTGCATCACCCTCGCCAATACTTTCGGTACTGATGTCTTTACTATCAGAAAGGGTAATATGTACAATACGACGTTCGTGTGGTGGCATAGCCTCTAAAGCGATGGAGCGGCGATAGTTGCGTACCTGTTGCGCCACACGCATAGCCAATGAGCGCAAATTCTCTTCGCGGCGCTCCCGGTAATTCTCCGCGTCCACAACGATTCTCATGCGGTGCTTGGTGCGATGACCGACGATCAAGCTGACAAGCAGTTGCAGCGAAGCCAGGGTTTCACCGCGCCGACCGATCAATAGCCCCAGGTTCTCATGTATGCCATGAATGTTGAGAGTGAGAGGATTTGTGGAACGTACCTGAACAGTGGCAGAGATGTTCATGTAGCGCAAAACATGCTGCAAGACATCGACGGTGATTTCAACATCCTCACGGGTTGGCACCTCGACCTCTTGCATTTCACCTTCAGCAGCACTCACATCGCCTAGACCAGGTTCAGCAGACAGCTCGGGAGGAAGGACAACTGAGGAGATAAATGGTGCTGGCTCTTCCTCTATCTCGTCCTCTTCAAACTCACCCTCTTCACCGTCTTCCAGAAATTCCTCGTCCTCTTCTTCGTCTTCCAGGTAAAGTTCCTCTTCTGGAAAGGTGTCATCGGGGCCGAGAATTGCATCAGCCATCTCGGGCGTAATGACGGCGCTGGGGGTGCCAGGACGTACCGAAACACGAACGCGGGCATCTTTGCTACCAATTCCGAAGGCTCCGCGAGATGGCAATTGTAATACTATGATCTCTACCTCGTCACGACGTTTACCCAAATGCGAAAGTGCTTGTAGTACAGCCTCATCAACACTTTTGCCACTAGCCTCTATACTTTCCACTTTGTAATTGCCTCCCTTTATTCTCATTTCAGATGAGATCTGGTTTAGCTGCGACCGTGGAGGAAAGCGCACCTTGTAATGCGGCCACTATCAACCAAACCTTAGCACTGAAAACTAGCTACGCGATGCATTCCTTTTTGGAATATTGTTGCTACTGCGGCGGCGGGCAGACGCGCTACGGCGGCGCGCAGAAGATGAGCCACTGTTGTACGAATTTGTCCGTAGCTGGCTACCAACAGGACCGTTCTCCCCTGCGCTTGCTATTTCTGGTTCGTCAGCTCGTGCCAGGAGTTTCTTCTCTTTGGAACGGTCACCTGAATAGCTCTTGTTGTTACTGGCGTTACTATTGTTATTATTATTGTTATTACCGTTCTTGCTTGTAAGGTTAGGTGCAACCAGCAAGGAACCCCAGCCGGTGACAAAGTATTGCTGGAATATAGCAAAGACCGATGATACTGTCCAGTAGAGCGCCAGACCTGCAGCATAGTTCCATCCGAAGTAACCAACCATCAGTGGAGAGATATATTGCATGATTTTCATTTGCTGCTGCGTGGGATCTGGCGTCGTCCCTGGCGGAGTTTTGGGCTGTGACATACGTAGCTGTACGAAGGTGGCTAGAGCCGCCAGGATTGGCAGTATGTGAGTTGGGTCGGGAGCGCCAAGGGAAAAATGCCAGGTTGAACTAATGAATGTGAACCAGTTCAGGTTAATGTTTGGGAAAAAGGTAAATTTTGGTATGAATGGATACAAGAGTTTATTGATATCACTTACAGTATGAGCATTTCTCAAGACGGCGCTAAGCGCATAGAAGAGTCCGAAGAGGACAGGCATCTGAATCAACAAGGGGAGACAACTGCCCGCCAGGGGATTCATACCATACTCTTTATAGAGTGCCTGGGTCGCCTCCATTTGTGCTTTCTGATCTTTAGGGTGTTTCTTCTTGATTTCTGCTATTTGGGGCTGTAACGCTTGCGTAGCTTTCATTGATTTCAGCTGCTTCAGCGTAAGCGGAAAGAGAATCAGTTTTACGATCAGCGTCAGAACGATGATTGCGAGTCCAAAATCCCCAATGAGACGTTCCAGCACCATCAATAGATTAAAAATGGGATAAGTAAAAATGAGATTAAACAAGTAACCAAATTGACCAAGTAATTGACCCACGGGTCTATCCTGCCTTCCTCGATCTAGTCTGCCAGGCGTTCTGGGACTGGATCATAGAGATT
>DMFQ01000136.1:5469-6153 GCA_003450555.1 Ktedonobacter sp. | reverse complement strand
GCATAGTGCTTGATTAGTGGGAAAAACTGCAAGAATGCCTCATCAGGCGCTTTTTTGTCATGAACCGCCAGTTCGGCCATCATCACAAAACCTGCCCGCCGTACAAACTCGCGCTCCCGCTGGCACCACTGAACAGCCTTGTGATAGGCATAGGGCGTTTTATCAAACAGATTACCGCATACCTGGTCACATACATCCCATGAATCAAAATCGTTGACCCACTCTTCCATGAGTTCGGCAGAAACAAGTTGAGGCTCAGCAATCATCGAGGCAAGGATTCTGGCTTCGTGGATCCCTGAATCCCAGAGTGCTAATGCAAGTGCCTGGTTTCTTCCTATGTCTTTCGCCATCTTGCGTAGCGTGGGCATCGAAATGCCCAAAGCCTGGGTGGGTCTGCTGCCAAATCTGGCCATGCCTTCGACGGCCTGAGCGTTTGCAAGCTGCTTCAAGTTCGCTATAATCTGGTCAGATGTTATCAAAGCGCACCTACTTCCCTCCCTTTAGCAGCACATATACCTCCATTTCAAGAGCCCGAGATGTTCCGCTCACCGACGCCAACCGCAAGAAGCAATTTTTAATGGAATTTTCTCCTTTGCAAAAAAGCCTTTAAGAGGAAGTTTGTCCGACCCTATGGGCGGCAAGTTCTTCAAGATACAGCAGTAGTGCGGAATGGTCGAGATCTCC
>DMFQ01000136.1:4839-5399 GCA_003450555.1 Ktedonobacter sp. | reverse complement strand
AGCAGTAGTGCGGAATGGTCGAGGTCTCCCATCCCTTTGACTTCCAGAGAAGCAAACATCTGGTCCACTACGGCAGTCACTGGAAGCGGCACACCATACCTGCGACCCGTTTCTAAAGCAATGCCGAGATCCTTATGGTGCAAGCTTATGCGGCCTCCAGGTGTGAAGTCATGGGCGAGCATAGTGGCTCCGCGCAGTTCCATCACACGGTTGGCCGCAAGACCTCCGCTCAGGACTTGCAAGATTTTGGCGGGATCAACTCCCACCTTTGATCCGAGCACGAGGGCCTCGCTCACTGCTTCATAGACCAAAGCAACAACAATCTGATTACAAGCTTTGACCACCTGACCCGCACCACTCTCTCCAACATGTACAATCGTTTTGCCTAGCGCTTGAAAAATGGGCAGGCACTGCTTAAAAGCGTCTTCGTCACCACCCACCATAATGGAGAGCGTGCCTTCGATAGCTCCCTTATCTCCACCGCTTACCGGAGCGTCGAGCATGATTACGTCATGTTCAGCCAGGCGAGTTGCTAACATGCCGGTCACTACAGGAGAAAT
>DMFQ01000136.1:4390-4734 GCA_003450555.1 Ktedonobacter sp. | reverse complement strand
GTGATCAACACATCACAGGAAGCGGCGATCTCGCGCGGTCGAGTGCCTGAGGTCGCGCCCACTGCGATGAGTTCATCCGTCACCTCCTGATGACGATTGTGTACGACAAGCGGGAAACCTGCTCTGAGTAAGTTTTGGGCCATGGGCCTTCCCATAATGCCCAGACCAATGAAACCAATGGTATTCGACATAGTTATTCGCCTTGTTTTAGAGGGACGACTCTCAGGTTTGCCTTACTTCAAAGTTCGGCTGCGTGATGGCTCCCTCTGACGCCGACGAAACCAGGGCACTGTACTTCGCAAAAACGCCACTCGTGTAGTGAGGAGTTGGTTCGGTCCAATGAG
>DMFQ01000136.1:3938-4153 GCA_003450555.1 Ktedonobacter sp. | reverse complement strand
GCCACCGTCTCGCCCAGGCCAGCGCCAACGATAGCACCGGTAACCCCCAACATCTCGCGCATGCCTGGCCCACCTCGCGGCCCCTCGTAGCGGATAACCACGACATCGCCAGTCTTGATCTCGCCAAGCGTCACCGCGCTCATCGCATCTTCCTCGCGATCAAAGACCCTTGCAGGCCCCCGGTGATAGAGTCGCTCATGACCAGAAATCTTGAC
>DMFQ01000136.1:2589-3727 GCA_003450555.1 Ktedonobacter sp. | reverse complement strand
GGGTGGGAAACTGGATGCACCACATCCTGGCCCGCTGTCTCCACCGCCATACTCGCTTCTTCACCAATCGTCCGTCCACTTGGAGTCATCTGTGTCCCATCAATGAAACCAGCAGTAACGAGACGTTGTACTAAAAGCGGTATGCCACCAGCACGATCCAGATCAACAGCCACATAGCGCCCGCCAGGCTTGAGATCAGCCAGTAGAGGGGTGCGCTTACTCACTGTATCAAAATCGTCGATGGTGAGGGGAACACCGGCTTCACGAGCCATTGCTAGCAGATGCAGTACCGCATTCGTAGAGCCACCCGATGCAGCCACACCAGCGATGGCATTTTCAAAAGCCGGGCGTGTCAGGATAGCGCGAGGCGTCACCCCACGCCGTAAGAGGTCCATGATAAGTTGGCCGCAGCGCACCCCAACCTCATCTTTGCGACGGTCAGTAGCCGGAACGCTTGCCGTTCCCATAGGCGAGAGCCCAATAAATTCCAGAGCCATGGCCATCGTATTCGCGGTAAATTGCCCGCCACACGCGCCTGCACCGGGACAGGCCACATTCTCTAGCTCGCGCAGGTCTGCATCGCTCATCTTGCCTGCTGCATTGGCCCCGATTGCCTCGTAGACATCGCCAACCGTCACGTCCTGTCCTCTGAATCGTCCGGGCGCGATCGAGCCACCATACAGGATCAGACCTGGCACATCCAGCCGGATGAGCGCCAGGGCAGCGCCTGGAATGGTCTTGTCGCACCCTACCAGGGCGATGATGGCATCAAACATATGACCGCGACCAACCAGTTCGATAGAATCGGCAATGACCTCACGGCTCACCAGGGAGGCTTTCATGCCCTCGGTGCCCATGGTCACCCCGTCACTGATCGCGATAGTATTGAACTCCATCGGCGTTCCACCAGCCGCGCGTATGCCTTCTTTCACTTTGGCAGCCAGGTGACGCAAATGATAGTTACAGGGCATAGTTTCGGTCCAGGTGTTAGCCACGCCAATAATTGGGCGAGCCAGCTCATCATCGGTAAATCCAATGCCTTTGAGCATAGCCCGTGCGCCTGCACGATTACGCCCATTCGTGATAGTCGCGCTGTGTTGTTTGGAATGAAGTGTCATAGCCGCCTCCAGTTGTTTCC
>DMFQ01000136.1:1420-2451 GCA_003450555.1 Ktedonobacter sp. | reverse complement strand
AAGTTAGGCATTACAGAGGAGTTAGCGTCAAGTTCAACCATACAGTATGAAATCACTCTGCTAAATAATCTGTCAGCAAGCATTAGTGCATATGCATGCCGCCATTAATGTCCAGCGTGACACCGGTTAAATAGGCACTTTCATCTGAAGCGAGGAAGAGAATACAATTGGCTACATCCTCAACGGCGGCAAGGCGACCCACCAATGTGCCCTTTGCAAGCTCAACCTTGCGTTCTGGTGTGAGTAAATCCCCAGCTATATCAGTATCAACCATGGAGGGTGCAACACAGTTGACGCGAATACCGCGTGGTGTCAACTCACGAGAAAGTGCTTTGGTCAGGCCCATGATTCCGGCTTTTGCCGCGCTATAGGCGGATGTGCCAAAAACCCCACCTCCTCTTTGCCCTGATACTGAAGAGAGAGAGACAATTGCGCCACCACCTCGCTCCAGCATAGCAGGCACAGCAGCTTGCGTCGAAAAAAAAGTACCTTTGAGATTGACATCAAGCACCAGGTCATACTCTGCTTCAGAGATGTCAAGAAACAAAGTAGGACGGGTTAAGCCTGCGACATTCACCAGAATATCTAGTCCCCCAAATACCTCCGTCGTTCTTTTGACTACTTGCACCATCTGATCCTTATTGCGCACATCTGCCACTTCACCAATGGCCTGGCTTATCTCTTGTAGCTCCGATATTACTCGCTGCACATTATCCGCCACTATATCGGTAATAGTAACTTTCGCGCCTTCTCTTGCTAGAGCCAATGCTGTTGCTCGCCCAATCCCACGCGGCGAACCCGCACCCGTGACTAAAGCAACCTTTCCTTCAAATCTGTTCATGAAAAGTACCTCCACCTATCTTACTGCCTAGCTATACCTTCTATTGTGTCGCGTCCTGCTTCGCTCGTCAATCCTCACAGAGCAAACTAACATCTCATTCACCCAGCACGCTCAAGCTATAGAATATAGTAAAATATACATGTACGCCTGGGAGTTTTCAGAAACAGCGACATCATTGAAAGAGAGCAAG
>DMFQ01000136.1:0-1300 GCA_003450555.1 Ktedonobacter sp. | reverse complement strand
GAGGAAGAATTTGAATCAGAATGACATCATTGCAGCATTTATCAGTGACATAAAGCAGATCCTTGCGGCTGATCCCGAGCAGGGAAATGACCTCACACCAATCGCAGAACGTATGAGGAAATTAGTAGCAGATCCAAGCATACGCAACTGGCAAGAAGAACCACCAACCGGCAATGTCCACAGCGGACAGCAATCGCGACCACTCTACCAGGATGAGAGTGGATTGACCCTCATGCATGCTCGCTTTGGACCTGAAGCTATGACCCCCATCCACAATCATAATAGTTGGGCGATCATTGGCGTGTACCGGGGGCAAGACCTCTACCAGAAATGGCGACGTATCGACACGGGGAATGAAGCAGGGAAAGCGCAGGTGGAACTCATTGAGGAGTACGTGCTCAAACCTGGAGACGTCGCTATTGTGCCAGCGCCTCCGCAAGATATTCACGCCCAACAAGGTTTCGCCAACGAGGCAGCCTATGAACTGGTTCTCTTCGGAAGCAACCCGGCTGGCCAACCACGGTTGTACTTCGATCCCGCACAAGAAACCGCATACACTGCTCAGCAGTGATGCGATGATGCCCTATCAATCTTCACATGTTGGAATAATTGCTACCAAACATATGCCGGGTCCTGCCCTGTATAACCACATACGCCAGCTCGCGGCGAATTTACCATTGGCGTCAGCATCTCCTCGCCACATTCGTGGACCTTCACGCATTCATCACACAGACATCCCTTGTCTTCGTCATCATAGAGACATTGATTACAGAAGTGGGTAGCAGGTTTCCCGCACACATCGCAGGGTACCATTGGCAGGGTATTCCTGGCAATAATCTCAATGGCCTTCTTTTTTGCTACCACTTCTCGTTCTGAGATCACCTTCAACGCCAGTTCTGTGGTCGAGCCGAAATCATATTCGTAAGAACATGTTTGTCCAGGATTGAGCACTTTATCCAACGGTACTTGCATATTTTTGCTGTCTGTGTCCCATTCATATAGCGCTGCATCCACCGAGTAACGAACGCCTCCAATCGTAAAAGCGCTCAGATGTCCACAGCACTCCAGCCATGTACCTCTGAGAAAGTGATCCAACATAGCCAGCGTTGTGCCAGCCGAAACTTCGAGATGCATCCAGTACATGGGTAAGCGGTATCCCTCCACGACAAGATGGAATGCTCTGGTTTTCTGCACTTTTTGAGGGATCTCTGCCTCAGCTTGCATTGCTGCTCGTTGCTCACAGGACCCCAGATGCCTGGTCATACCTGACTTGCTAAACTCACTATGACAAAAGGTACAC
>DMFQ01000013.1:20123-21546 GCA_003450555.1 Ktedonobacter sp. | reverse complement strand
TATTATTGTTTACATCGGTTTCCCAGAGCTTGTACCCTTGTTAAAGTGGCCTTCGCATCAGGTGCAAAATCTCCTGATATAGACAATGATATCCCAATTTTAATGGGGGAGCCGCTGAGGTTCTGGCTCGTACTCGTCTGGCTACATGCCGTTAAGCCTGCAAGTATCATGACTAGCATGCAAATGATGTATGGGAGCCTTTTGATCCATATGACGCAACTGTATAACACGTCTTTCTCCTTTTCTGGCGGCGAAAGCGACGCTGCTCACTTCAGGCAATCTTCCACGGCACCTACCACAAATATTGAAGGGACTGCCAATCTCCCATATTCAAAACGAGGACCGCGTTTTCAGTATAATTTACTTGTGAAAATTTGTAAAATTTCTCGCTTAAAAACTGAAGTAACTGGTTCTTTTTGGCTAATCATGCTTGTGTTCCGCATTGAAATCCCTTCAGTCAACGCCAACTTAGCGGTCATAGTACAGAATGCGCCCACAGTTTGTGCATGTTTGCAGTTCCGAGCTGGTACGCACGCGCTGTAACTCACTGGGAGTCAAAATAACCCGGCACCATTGGCAGGAATTTTGTTCAACTTTCGAGACGGCTCGTCCCTGTTTTGTGCGCCGCATCGCGTCATATCGATTAAGGATATCTGGCTCGATAGTACTGCTCATTTGTGCTCGTTTGCTCTGTAATTCTTGTTTGCGCAACTCCAATTGATCGCGGCGTACAATCAATGACGCGCTTTCCTCGCCCCACGCTCTCTCTTCCTGCTCAAGCGACTCAGCTTTACGGCGAGCTATCTCTTGCAGCGACTCCGCCGCATCCATTATCTCCAGCGCCATATCCTCCTGGCGGTTCTGCTGCGCTAGTAGGCGCTGTACTTCCTGCTGGAGGGTATAGAGTTCCTTTGGATTTTGTACCGCTCCGCTATAGAGGCGTTGTTCTTGCATTTTGAGACGATTGCCCAATTCTTCCAGCGCCCATTCTGCCTCTTTCTGAGCCTGGAGACCTGAGCGCAACTGTTGTTGGGCTATATTACGTTCCGCGCGCAACTTCTGTAGGTTGGAACTTCCCTGGAGAGCATTTGCTACGGCTTGCTGTTCGGCTACCAGGCGTTCTAGTTCGAGGTCAAGTTGTTGCAACTGAAAAAGTGCGGCCGCGATTTGTGTCGTGCTCATCGGCAGGCAATTCTCCTTACGATCCAACGACATGGTGTTTGATGAGGTCAGGTTAGGTATTTATTGTACCCCGCTGTTAACCTCATAGCAAGGGACTAACCCATTAACTCATCAACCGATGGACTCGTGAGTCTCCAGTGTATGCGATTGTTGCCAGTGTCTGTGAATTATTGTAGAAAGACCTCTGTGTATGCCCTTTGCAGGGAGAAGGCAAACCACCTGTCTCTATCTTGAACACGAA
>DMFQ01000013.1:16725-20051 GCA_003450555.1 Ktedonobacter sp. | reverse complement strand
GGGTGGAGCTTGCCTCCACCCTGCTAATTCACAGGCCTTGCGATTGTTACCATTCTTTTTGACGGAAAATCATCTTTTGTTTAGAATGATGAACTATACTGGTAAGAAGTCTTCCCTATTACAAGGGAATTGAACATGCTCATAAAGTGCTAACAAGGAGTAAAAAAAGATGCAAGTTCTCCGCTGGCAAGAAACAACAGCACCACAAGAACAGGATTTATACAGGCGTTTGCAGCGCGACGGACTTACGCCCCACAAGTGGTCCAACGGCCCTGACGAGAGCTACGCTGTGCATAGTCATACATATGAAAAGGTGCTTTACTGCGTGCGAGGTTCGATCCGTTTTGTGCTCCACGATCTGGTTGCTACTACGGGAGATACGGATATAATCGATCTCGCTCCCGGCGATTGTATGGTCCTTCCGGCAGGCATACGACACAGCGCGCATGTTGGCTCCCATGGTGTGACCTGTTTGGAGGCGGCGCGCTGAGCTAACGACCAGGGGCAAAGACGCCTGGTTAACCCCATGTGATATACTCATGATACTATTGTAGGCCGTAATAATGCAGCGTTGCTTGACGAAGAATAGGAGTAGATAGACGCATGGGACGACTAGAGGGGCGTGTCGCCTTTGTCACCGGAGCGGGTAGAGGCATTGGGGCCGCGACGGCTCTCCGTATGGCGGAAGAGGGCGCTCGCGTTGTACTGGCTGACATAGATACAGAGGGCTGCCAACAAGTATCGGCGGAATTGAATCGCCTCGGCTCTGAAAGTCTCGCACTGGCCTGTAATGTGACAGACAACGCCATGGTACAGGACGCTATGGCACAGACCGTGAGTCGCTTTGGGCAGTTGGACATACTCGTCAACAATGCTGGTGTCATACGTGACAATATGCTCTTCAAAATGTCCGAGGACGATTGGGAAACCGTCATGAACGTCCATCTCAAGGGAGCGTTTCTCTGTAGTCGCGCCGCGCAGAAATATATGGTGGAACAGAAGTATGGGCGTATTGTCTCGCTCTCCTCGACTTCTGCCCTTGGCAGTCGCGGCCAGGCGAATTACTCCGCGGCCAAAGCTGGCTTGCAAGGCTTTACGCGCACATTATCGATTGAACTTGGTCAATTTGGTATCACGGTGAATGCCGTCGCTCCAGGCTTTATTGACACTGAAATGACCCGTACCACTGCGCGTCGTCAGGGCATTGATCCCGAGCAACGCATAGCCGAGGCTTCAAAGATCATTCCAGTGCGTCGCGTTGGACAACCACGCGATGTCGCCAACGTTATCTGTTTCCTCTGTTCGGATGAGGCTAGTTTTGTCAGCGGCCAGGTTATTTATGTAGCAGGCGGACCGCGCGGCTAAGGAATGTTACATGCAATCAGTGGAACGCCGGCAGGCGATCATTGTGCTTGATTTTGGCTCTCAATACAGTCGGCTGATCACCCGTCGCGTGCGTGAATGCCACGTCTATAGCGAACTCGTGCCCGCGACTACTACATTAGCACAACTCCGGCAAAATGACCATCTTGATATCAAGGGTTTTATTCTTTCAGGTGGTCCATCAAGTGTGTATGACGAGCAGGCTCCTCTTTGCGATCCAGCTATTCTGCAAAGCGGCCTCCCTGTGTTAGGCATCTGCTATGGTATGCAGTTATTGGCTCAGCAGCTAGGCGGTCATGTCGCCAAATTTAGCGGCCAGCGGGAGTATGGTCCAGCCACTATTGAAGTACTGTCCAGCGCCATGAATGATAGGCAAACCTTTCGCATCTTTGAAGGTATCGATATCTCTCCCACCCAGACTGACCCCTTAGAGCAATCAGTTTCCACCGCGCCGTTGCGCCCGTTGCGCCTGCCCGTGTGGATGAGCCATGGCGATAGTGTAGAAGCTCTGCCCAAAGGATTTGTCGTAATCGCCAGTACCGAGAGTACTCCCGTGGCAGCTATTGCCAGTCCGCGGGGAATGGTGGGATTACAATTCCATCCCGAAGTGACTCACACCCCACAGGGCAAGCAGATCATCCGCAACTTCCTCTATCGCATCTGTGGCTGCGAACCCGGCTGGACTGCCAGTTCTGTGATAGAAGAAGCTATCGGACAGATCAGGCAGCAAGTAGGTGAAGAGCGGGTCATCTGTGGACTTTCTGGCGGCGTTGATTCAGCTGTGGCAGCACTGCTTGTTCACGAGGCTATTGGCAGCCAGTTGACCTGTGTCTTCGTCGATACTGGCTGCTTGCGTGCAGGTGAACGAGAGCAAGTCATCGATACATTCAGCGTTCACCTGCACATTCCGCTTGTCGTGGTCGATGCACGCGAACGCTTCCTGACGCGTCTGGCCAATGTCATTGACCCCGAGCAGAAACGCAGGATTATCGGCACAGAGTTCATTCGCGTTTTCGAGCAAGAGGCCCTCCGCCTGGAGGAGGAGAATGGACCCATCACCTTCCTGGCACAAGGCACGCTCTACCCTGATGTGATCGAGAGTACCAGTCACGATACAGCGTCCACTGCGACACGCATCAAGACGCATCACAACGTCGGTGGCTTGCCTGAAGATATGTCCCTTAAACTGGTTGAACCCCTGCGCATGCTCTTCAAAGACGAGGTACGCGAGCTAGGCCTGGCTCTCGGCCTACCGGAAGAATGGGTATGGCGCCATCCCTTCCCTGGTCCTGGGCTGGCCATCCGCATCATCGGCGCAGTTGACGAGGAACGGCTGGCAACGCTGCGGGCAGCCGACACTATCGTCATCCAAGAGATCCGCCGCGCCGGTATGTACCGCGAACTGGGGCAGGCCTTTGCTGTGCTGACGCCGCTGCAGAGTGTCGGCGTGATGGGTGATGGTCGCACCTACGCCAACGTCGTGGCGGTACGCGCCGTCACCTCCGGCGACTTTATGACGGCAGACTGGGCGCGTATCTCACCGGACATCCTGGGTCGCATCTCCAACCGCATCGTCAACGAGGTGCCAGGAGTCAATCGCGTCGTCTACGACATTACCTCCAAGCCACCCGCCACCATCGAGTGGGAATAGCGCTATGATAGAGTTCGAGATACTGGCACGAGGCCTCTACCGGCCCGATCAGGTAGCTATAACCTATGACCCATCTCTACGAATGCCCACTACACCAGCAATCCAGCATTGGATGGATGCCCTCTGGCAGCAAAAACTGGCAAGTGCGCAACAGGAAGGCTACCCCCTTTACGAGTCACAATTATTTCGTTTTGTTCATGCAGAGTCTTGGCACGAGGAGAGAGAGGGGGATAGGGCTTTCAGGGATAGATTTCTTCGTCTCCGTAGGGGCGGGGGTGGCGTGGTCGATGGG
>DMFQ01000013.1:12096-16644 GCA_003450555.1 Ktedonobacter sp. | reverse complement strand
ACCCTCGTGGTCGCCCGCGTCCTCTTCCCCTCAGGCACATCGCCTCTCTCCACCTGGGCCACGCCCGCGTCCCTACGAAAGGGACGATCTGTCTCCCAAAATACCTATCTCTGAAAGGGAGGACAAGTTACACCTCGTCTTAGGTGATACCAGCTATAAAGAATATACAACTACACGCGTACCTGAATTCGCTCAGGGACGCAGCCGCCAGGAATTAAGCAATGCGCTTGCCGTCTGCTCCGTCATCGAGACAAGCGATGGCTCCATCCTATATGAGCGACGACGCAAGGTAGCCGTCTACGTCGGTCGTTACCACGTCATCGGCGGCTTCTTTGAACGCGACCTTGATACAAGTGCGACAAATCCAGATCCCTTTGCAGCCATACGCCGCGAAATACGCGAAGAAACAGGTATCCAGGCTGCCGATATCGCAGAACAACACTGCCTCGGCGTCGTCTATGACGTGGCAACGCCCCATGCCGAAGTATGCTTCCTCACGCGACTCTGCATTCCCCTGAACGAGGTGCATCAGAGAGTGCCCGAAGACGACGAAATCCAGCAATTGCTCTCACTCTACGTGACGGAAGAAAGCCTGCGCGACTTTATTCTGACCAACCACGGCAACATCTCAGCGACAGGCGAGCCTAATTTGTTGCTGTATGGCACAGTGAAGTTTGGGGAGGGATGGTTTGAGGAGATGATGGCACGGTTGGTAGCTACTACATAGTGTGGCTTAAACTGGCTTTGCACATAAAGTCCTGCTAATCGGGTACTTTGTGTGCACCTAGGGTTTCTGCACACAAAGTCGGTTCTATTCCTAGTGGTCAGTCCAGTGTGTTTTTGACAATGGGACGTTCCATTACCATCTCATATCCGTCAATATCAAAATGGACTGACTACTAGTTCATACTAGGTCATTGTTACATCGCAAAAGAGAATGTTCCTATCGTGCCATTATAGACAAGAATACCTATTGAGAGAACATCTCGGCCAATTAGAGCGATGAGTTGTTGACCATTGATAATTTGCCCAGATAGGTCCACACCGACAACCGAAGTGAAATCTATCTCAATGTTGGTTGCTGGAAACGTAAAGTGCGCGGGGTAGAGACTATGGAGGACTTGACCTGCTGGGGTGCCGGAAGTTACTGCCCCTATTGGGTTTACCCCCAAATTGCTCATAATAGGTGCATGGACACAACTTCTTGTTGCACCTGTATCTATCAAAGCAAGGCCAGTGATAGGGGAAGGAAGAGGTAGTTGTTGACTTGTATTAAACGCCGCAAGTGCTTGGGGAATTGATACAGAAACAGCAAGAACAGGGCCAAGAGCAGCCAACATTGTAGGGCTTGGTCTTTGTCCACCAGCAGGGAGGTTCTCAACAAAATGACCATTATAGATAGGCATACTAAAACACAATGCTTATCATACCTACCATTAATGCGGGGTAGGAAACTGTTCCATCATCATCCAGGACTTGTTTGATTAAAAAGGGTTCGTTGCCAAATTTTTCTAAACCAGCCTGATATGCTTCTGCCTCTGTAGTAAATGCACCTGCAAACTTCTCACCCTTGATAAGGACAAACTGACCATGATAGAGTTTTAGATACTCCTGCTTATGTTTTTGAAAGTATTCAAGTTCTGTTTGTAAGGGGTTTTGTTCGCTCATAAAAATGATAATACCACGTAAACGCTGAGAAAACAAGGATATACATCTTTCCACCCTAATTGATGAAGCAACTGGGTATCAATACGTGCGCTCTGAAGAAGCCCTTCAGTTAAAGCTACGATTATACTTGGAAGAAGAGATGCGGAAATGGGAACATACTTTCCCTGAAGAATTGTGGCGTGAATTTGGGCGTCTTACACACTGGAAAGGGTCGCTAGTACAACGTCCGAAGTATTGGGGAAGATTAGTTATGGGGTTGATCTATGACTACTTAGACCCCGATGTATCCGATTGGTTGAGGAAGAACAATCCCAAACCTCAAAAGGGCCAAAATCATTATCAATGGTTGACTGGTCAGTATGGGTTGAAGAAATTAACAGAACACATCTGGAAAGTAGTTGGAATGGCACAAGCTTGTAACTCAATGCGGGAATTGCAAACAAAAATGGCAGAAATCTACGGGCGTCAACCTGTACAGGAAACCTTGTTTCTACCGCCACCAACAGTAGTAGCCTCTAAACCCTCGCAGTCTACGCAAAAAAAATCCCCGGGCAACGAAAACCAAATATCACTTGGTTTGGAGTAAGCAAATCGGAACCTTCCGTATCCTCTCTAAATACTCTACATTATGTGCAGACTCCTGACTTTGTGTGCAAACGAGATTTTATGTGCAAAGCCGCTCACACTATAAACTCCCCGCCATTCAAAATACCCTGCTGGTCCCATCGTTGCTTCAATCTCTGCATCAAATCCATTGCCTGTGGCTGATAGCCCCACCTATTTATAACTCCTTGCCAATCCCCTGGCATATCCATCACTACGGCGTACCCATCCATCTCTATAGCCGGTCGGCGTATCTTCTCCAACCAGGCACGAGCCTCTTCCACGGCATCTACCCTGGTAGCGACAGCGTATACTAAGCCACTACTCATATCCGCCAGAAATGCTCCCTCATTTAGTACATCGGCCTGATCATTGATGTATGTCGCGACATCTTTCGCGGCTACTCCTGCCCGCACCTGCAATTTTCCCGTGGAGCCAGCCAGCAGCGCGGCCCAAATCTCTGTCCCAGAAAGCCCCTCAACCTCTATGGGTTCGTGAGCCTCCATTGTTCCCATTGTTCGCAATACCTTGCGTACCTGGTCGAGTTCGGCTTGCACATCTTCCGCTACGCCTTCCGCACTATAGACCAGCATATAAGGGCTTGTAGGACTTTGCGAATCTCCAGGTATAGCACAATCCTTGCACAATAGAAGCGCGGAAGCAACCATTGCCAGAGGGAGGAGTTTTCTTGCCCATGCCAGCCCATGTCTGTAATCAGCAACTGGAATCAGCAGTGTACGCTGTGTGCGCGGCTGCACCACGAGTTTGAGAGTCACATCGGTGATCAATCCCAGGGTGCCATGCGCGCCAACGAAGACTTTGACCAGATCGAACCCTGCCACGTTTTTAATCACGGGCCGTCCTACGCGCAGCACGCGCCCATCGGCTAGCACGACCGTGGCGCAGAGCACCAGGTCCCGTATTGAACCATAACGCATGCGCAGCGGTGCATTCACATTAGTAGCGATCAGTCCGCCAATAGTGGCCCCCGACCATGGAGTAGCCAGCGGAACCTGCTTCTGCTCAGGAGCCAGAAAGGCCTGAATTTCTGCCAGGGTCGTACCCGCGCCAACCGTTACATATAAATCGTCAGCCGCGTAGGTCTTTATCCCCTGTAATTGAGTGGTGCTCAAAACAAGCGAAAGAGCATCTCCCCGTTCTTGCGAAGTTTCAGCACAACCGCGTATACGTACACCCCGCCTGGCCTCCGTCGCTGACAGAAGAATATTAGCGGCTTCCTCTGCTGATGTAGGTGACATGGTATCCACTTGTCTTGTCGGGCCTTGTCTCGTAGGGGCGGGAGCAGTGTGGAGAGGAGTGGGGACGCTTGCGTCGCCCTCGTCCCGGACGGGTGAGAGATCATTCCCGGCCATCATACCGCTTTGGGCGACCCAAGGGTCCCCTCCCTTCTCCTCTCCTCCCCCGCCCCTACGAGTATCTTTGGTGGGAAAGACTTTTTCCTGGATTAAGCAGGCTCTGGGGATCGAAGACTTCTTTCACATCCCACATCGCTGCGAGTTCAGCTTCATTAAACATCAACGGCATGTACTGTCTCTTCTCGATACCGACGCCGTGTTCGCCGCTGAGGCTCCCTCCCTTGCTCACCGCCAGTTCGACCACTTCGCGCCCGGCACTGTGGACGCGCTCAACCAGGTCGCTGTCCTCGGGATCCGGGATCATGATAAGTGGATGGAGGTTGCCATCACCGGCGTGGAAGACGTAGCCCACGCGCAGCCCATATTTTTCACAGACCTGGTTTACCTCAAACAGGGTTTCAGTCAGGAGGCTGCGCGGGACAGTGATATCCACGGTATAGTAGGATGGCGCCAGGCGGGTGATCGCGCCTGCAGCGCTCTTGCGCGCAAACCAGATCTGGGTGCGCTCTTCTGGGCTGCTCGCTACGCGCAAGTCACGGCCTCCGTGCGCCAGTAAGATGCGAGACACTTCGGCTATTTGTTGATCCAGGCTGGCGGCGTAGCCATCTACATCGATAATTAAGATAGCCTGCGCCTCGATTGGTAGTCCGGCATGGGCAAATGGTTCGACGATCTGGATGATCTTCTGGTCCATCATCTCCATTGTCGCTGGCACAAGACCGGCCGCGATGATGGCTGAAACGCCCATGCCCGCTTGTTCGACCGAGTCAAACACGGCCAGCAAGGTCTTGATGGCTGGCGGGTTGCGCACTAGCCGCACAGTAATAGAGGTCATGAGTGCTAGCATTCCCTCGCTTCCCGTGAGCAAGCCACAGAGGTCGTACGCGGGATAATCCAGGGC
>DMFQ01000013.1:7642-11982 GCA_003450555.1 Ktedonobacter sp. | reverse complement strand
CCGCCAATGGTCGAGGCACGCTGGCTTGCCGGGTCCGGCGGAAAATACAGCCCCTTCATTTTGACCTGTTCGTCCAGCGCCAAATTAATCACAGCAGGCTCGACAACAGCGCTGCGCCCGTGCTCATCAACCTCGAGAATACGCTTCATGTGAGAGAATTCGACGATAATACCGCCCCGTTCCGCTACAGCGCCGCCCGAGAGTCCCGTACCAGCGCCACGCGCAATCAGAGGAACAGAGCGCTCCGCGGCCCAGCGAACGACGCGTACAAGTTCCTCGGTTGAGCGGGGAAATACAACTCCTTCCGGTACTCCACGGTCCATCCCCGCGTCAACCTCGTAACTGACGAGCGAGGCGCGGTCAGTAAATATCTGTCCCCTGGGCAACAGGGTTTTCAGTGACCGTAGTTCATGTTCTTTCAAAATGAGAGACCTCCCAGCTACAGCCTGTGTCCTTAAATCGCCCTACCTCCCGTAATCTCCAACACGTGGCCCGAAACATAATTCGAGAGCGGCGATGCCAAAAATAGCATTGGACCAGCCGCCTCTTCCGGCGTTCCTGGCCTCCCCAGCGGAATCAGCAGGGGAGCCATCTGACGCGCCTGGTCGGGTACTCCTAAAGCGATCTCTTCGCCATCGCGCTGCACCTTTTCAGCATGCTCCTTCGGCGCCGTCAGACGCGTCTCGATGAAGCCATAGCAGACGCAATTGACCTGTACGTTATAGCGGCCCCACTCTTTTGCCAGGGTCTTTGTCAGACCTGTGATACCCGCTTTTGCCGTGGAGTAGTTCACCTGTCCCGCGTTACCATAGACGCCTGAGACGGAGGAAACATTGACCACTTTGCGCGGATTGGCACGCCCATGAGCAGCCTGTTCCTTTTTAGCCGCATCGCGAATAAAGTGCGACGCCTCGCGCAAAATACGGAAAGGGGCCGTCGTATGCACGTCAATCATCGCGTACCACTGCTTATCGGTCATATTTTGAATCACGCCGTCCCAGGTGTACCCCGCGTTGTTGACGATGATATCGATACCACTATAGGCATCGAGCGTTGCTTTGATCAACTGGGCAGGGAAGGCTGGATCAGTGACATCGCCCGCCACAACGACTGCTTTACCGCCCGCGTTTTTAATCGCGCTGGCGGTCTCTTCCGCGGGATTGGGATCAAGGTCGCTGACGACGACCATAGCGCCCTCCGCCGCGAACATCTTCGCTGCCGCCGACCCGATGCCGCGTCCGGCGCCAGTTAAAATAGCTACTTTGCCATCAAGCATACCCATATTTGACACATCTCCACGAGGCGGCCCGCGCCGTCCCTACATTTATCGTACCAACTATTTCAGCTACGTCGAGGCAGCGCCGCCACAAATGTGCCGCTGACCTTTACATCGCCATCTTGATCGGCAGCCTGCACTTTTCCGGCAATACGTCCCTCGCCATCGGCCTCGTATTTTTCGGTAATCGTGCCCGTACAGGTAATAACATGGTCGAGTCGCGTCATGCCCCTGAAGCGTACGTCAAATTTGCGCAACGCCGTTGGCCCCACGTAATCACTTAACATCTGCCCCACAAAGCCCATAATCAGCATACCGTGGGAAATAATACCGCCGATACCAATCATTTCACCAAACTTTGGATCAGTGTGCAATGGGTTGAAGTCCCCCGAAGCACCCGCGTACCGCACGAGCTGTATATGTGCAAGAGCTGGTTTCACCAGCTTTGGTAGAGCATCGCCAACCTGCACATCTTCATAATACAACTTCGCCGGAGCCTGAGCATTCGTCGTCATTAGCATTCTCCCCTCTCATAAAATGTATGGGTAGGACTTGCCCCCATAAGCGCGAACTGAAGCAGCAGAACCAGAACAATGGGAGAAAACCCCATCCTCAAACAAAAAACAACACCTGAAACACCTGAAACACCTGAAACACTGATACAGTGGAAGCACCTGTTCAAACACCCTCTTCCCGCACAACAATCATTTCACGCGCATTCAGCACAGGTTGGCCGTTCTGGTTGGTGTATCGTATCTCAATCGTCAAAATATCCATTGAGGAACCGCCCTGTCCCTGGCGCGTTTTACCGTCGACCAGCGTCATGACACCTGTGAGGGTATCTCCCGGGTTGATCGGAGCGAGATACTCATACTCCTCCTCGCCATGCAGAATACGCATCACGTTTATACCAAGGCTGACGAGTTGTCCCCCCATTTTTGTATTGCCCCAAAATGTAAACATCGTGGGAGCCGTTGGGAAGAGCGGCACATCGGCGTACCCAGCCGCCTGGGCCGCTTCACGGCTCTGATAGATAGGATTGTCGTCGCCAATGGCGAGGGCTAATTCGCGAATCTTGCCCCGTTCGACCTCAATTGTGAACGGAGGGAAACTCTGCCCGATCTTGCTTTTGTCAAACATGCAAATATCCCTTGTTTCTTATTGGCGTGGCTTGTTCACTAATAAATGGGATGCCATTCCCCATTGAAGCTATGCCCGATGTTAAGAACAGTATCTGGCGTGAATGATGGGATTGTCAAGGGAAAGAAAAACGCTACATTCAACTAAGCTTGACAGTAATCTAGCAACATCGTACTCTACGTACTAACTGAAGCATGACTTAAAACTGTCTGTACACCTTCGCCAACAATTGCAAGGGGGTATCTATGGGCATGACTACCGATGGCCTGTCACACTGGCAGGCCGAGACTTCTGGCGAACCACTGCTTGAAGTAACTATTGGTGAGCTTTTAGACCAACGCGCGGATGAACTTGCTACAAAAGAAGCTATTGTTTACTCCTGCTACCCCGAGTTCGGCGGCGCGCTCGATATTCGCTGGACTTACCAGGAGTATCGTGAACGCGCCAACCAGGTCGCGCGAGGCTTGATGGCGCTTGGCTTGAACAAAGGCGACCATATCGCCATCTGGGCCGCCAACCTCCCTGAATGGCTCCTCATTTATATGGCAGCCGCTAAGGCTGGCCTGGTGCTTGTCACCATCAATCCCGTCCTACGCGCCCAGGAAGTGGAGTATGTACTGAAGCAAGGCGATGTATCCGCGCTCTTCTTTATGGCGCGCGTCCGCGACCACGATTGCCTGGCGACGATGCTCTCTCTGATCACTCCTGGGACAAAGAATGGCGAAGTCAGCAGCGAGCGCCTCCCTATGTTGCGCTATATGAGCCTGGTAGGTGCTCCTCCCACGGGCATTTTAGAGCAGGAAGGCTGGCGGCCAACCCTCTTTCGCGAGATGGTTGCCGGGGGCGCGCAGGTGAGCGAAGAAGCCCTGCGCGAGCGTCAAGCTTCGGTGAAACCGCTGGACCCCGCGATGATTCAATACACATCCGGCACTACCGGTTTCCCAAAGGGCGCAATCCTCAATCACCATGGCATCGTCAATATTGGCATGGTCTTTTCGGAACAGTGGGGGTCGCGCCAGGATGATCATGGCTGCACGGCCATGCCTTTCTTCCACGTGGGAGGATGCGTGCTGGCCGTCCTCGCTTCGATTTATGCAGGATCAACCCTCCATCCTCTGATCGCCTTCGACCCGCTAAAAACTTTACAGGTCCTCAGCACCGAACGCTGTACCACGTTCGGCGGCGTTCCCACCATGTTGCTGGCGATCTTACAACATCCTGAATTCAGCAAGTATGACCTCTCCTCGTTAAGGACCGTTGTCAGCGGCGGCTCGCCCGTACCCATCTATGTGATGGAACAGGTGAAAGAGCGCATGGGAGCAGATGTCGCGATAGTCTTTGGCCAGACCGAATCGCACGCGGCCATTACGTTGACGCTCAAAGATGATTCATTTGAATTGAAATCCTCGACGGTGGGCGTGCCTTTCCCCCATACCGAGGTCAAAATCATTAATCCGGCCACCGGTGAGACCGTCGCTTGTGGTGAGCGCGGCGAACTGTGCTGTAGAGGCTTCCTCGTCATGCGCGGCTACTACAAGATGCCGGAAAAGACCGCTGAGACCATTGATAGCGAGGGCTGGTTACACACGGGTGATTTAGCCACTATGAATACCCACGGCTATATCAACATCGTTGGACGCCTCAAAGAGATGATCATTCGCGGTGGTGAAAACGTTTTTCCCCGCGAGGTTGAAGAGTTCCTTATTCGCCATCCCAAAGTTGCCGATGTGCAGGTACTCGGCGTGCCTGATAAGTTTTTCGTCGAGGAACTATTAGCCGTGGTACTCCCGCAAGAGGAAGTAGAACTTACTGAAGAAGAGCTGCGCGCGTTCTGTAAAGACCAGATTAGCCATCAGAAGATCCCGCGCTACTTCCAGTTTGTCAAAGCCTTTCCCATGACTGCCAGTGGGAAAGTTCAAAAGTT
>DMFQ01000013.1:4922-7450 GCA_003450555.1 Ktedonobacter sp. | reverse complement strand
CAGGACGGCATAGCCTCGGTTGCACTCTTGAGCATTCGTAGGAGGGATGGACTACATTGTATCTCTGCGTACTCTTAATCGTTCTACATACAGATATACAATGTACATTATATCAGAGAAGCAAGAGGCAGCAAACACATGATGAATAATAATGCGGGGGCGGCAAACACATGATGAACAACAACGTAGAGGCGCCATTCATTGGTGCCCGGGTGCCGGAAGCGACACGCCAGGTGGGTGGCATTCATTGGGCCCCAAAAAAAATCATCGCGCTGCTTGCCTGCCTCTTATTCCTCTTTAGTGGATGTTCATTAACGCCCGATAACCCTAAGGGAGCGTATCTCGCACCCATTCCAACAGCTACGCTTACGGCATCTCACCCACTCAGCCTCTCTCCTCTTCCCACATCTCCACCCCTTTCCGATAGTGAACTGGCCATGAGAATCGTGCAGGGCATGAGTCTCGATCAAAAGCTGGGGCAGATGGTCATCGTCGAGTTCTACGGTGCGACCGTCAATGGGGATCTCACGCAGATGTTGCAGGGCAACCAGGTCAGCGGTGTGTTAATCGAGAACAAGAACGGCAATGCCCAATCGCGCAGCCAGCTCGTTTCGCTGAACCAGTCTATGCAGAAGCAAGCGCCCGTCCCGCTCTTCATCACCACCGACTTCGAAGGCGGAGTCGTCAATGAACTGCGGCAGATAACTGGAGAACGTACCTCGGAGCAGACGATAGGCGCGTCAGGAAACCCCACTGTTGCCTACAACGCTGGTCATAGCGCGGCTGCCGACCTGACGAATTTAGGGTTGAACGTGAATTTTATGCCTATTGTCGACGTGTTGACCAATCCAAACAATCCTGGTCTACCGATGCGCACCTTTGGCTCTGACCCGACGCTGGTCACAAATATGGGTCGCGCCTATCTCAAAGGTTTAACTGATGGCGGTGTAATCGGCTGCCTCAAGCACTTTCCGGGTCTCGGCAGCGCCAACCTCGATCCACACCTCGCATTACCCACGATGAACCGCAGCCTTGCCACCTTAAATGCCGTGGACCTCGTGCCCTATCGTACGATGATCAATGAAGGTATCGTACCGATGGTAATGGTGACACACATTCTCAACCCGCAGCTTGATCCCAAGCTGCCAACCTCGCTCTCACCCAATGTCGTCACCGGCTTATTGCGCAAGCAGCTCAATTTCAAGGGAGTGATTATCAGTGACACCCTCTGGATGGGCGGCATTAGCAACACCTATAGCCTTGCGCAGGCCGCTGTCCTGGCGGTACAGGCAGGCACAGACCTGTTGTTGGGTCCACGCGGCCTGGCAGACACGCAGCATATGATTTTCGGACTGCACCAGGCAGTGGTCAATGGACAAATTTCCCAGGCGCAGATCGATGCATCCGTCGCACGCATCCTGGAGATGAAACTTCATTATAAGGTCATTCCGCATGATAAAGCGCTACAACTGGCGAAAAATGCCGTGAATGTTGGTTCGCAAGGGAATATAACGTGCCCGTGTAATGCTGGCATAGGGGACGTGGATGTGAGGAAAATAGCCATTAGATATTGACAAACCCCCTATTATTCTTGTACTCTATGGTTGTTGAGAAAATTGTTTGTATAAATTCTGGCTTAGCCAGTTAGTTCACGAGGAGGTGCACAATATGAGAAAGCACGCCTATTCATCAATTGTGCTTGTATGCACCTTGTCTACCCAGCTGATGAGAGGGGTAATGAGCAAGAACTGCCTGGCCAGGAGCCTGGTATTATAAGAAAAGACCTTCCTGGCATCCACCTCCTGGCAGTATATGACTCCTTCCTTCCCTCCATGCATGGTAGACAGACACAAGTCGAATACAGTGAAACCATGTTTTTTATGCTCCTGGAGGGAAAACATTGATTAACGACCCGGAAACACTTACCGGAGTGATTCTTAACGGCGCGCATGGCATTTATGACGTCCATACTGATGATGGCATCTTGCGCTGTACCCTGCGCGGCAAACTCAAAAAGGCTTTTGCACAGGCTCAATCCGCAAAATCAGCAGGGAAAGTTCGTCCACGTCACGACCAGGTGCTGCTCACGACATCCCGCACTGAACGCATGGAGCGACGTGACTCGAGCGAGTCGCCGTTGCCCTCGCGGCTATCCGTTGGCGATTACGTCAAATTGCGCCGACTTGACGCTACAACAGGGATGATCGAGGAGATTTTACCGCGTCAAACTGCGCTCACACGCAAGGATGCAGGTTCAACAGCGAAAAAAGTTATCCAGCAAACGATGCTTGCCAATCTTGACCAGGTAGTGCTGGTCTTTGCTACTTCCCAACCTGTGCCACATTTCGGCATGCTTGATCGTTACCTGACCATCTGCGCATCAGCAGAAATTCATCCAATCATCTGCCTGAATAAGGTAGACTTGCCACACGAAGAGAGGATAGAGAAAGAGGCTGCATTGTATAGTCGTCTTGGCTATACAGTGATCTGGACTAGCACCCATACTGGAGAGGGCATTGACCATTTGC
>DMFQ01000013.1:0-4648 GCA_003450555.1 Ktedonobacter sp. | reverse complement strand
ATCGAATCCGGCATGGCGATTCGTACTGGCCTTATCAGTGATGTCACAGGTAAGGGCAGGCATACGACGACGGGTTCGCAACTCTATCCCCTCTCCGGGGGAGGCTGGTTGGCGGACTCAGCAGGTATTCGCGCTCTAGCCGCGTGGAATATTCCTCCCGAAGAGCTTGCCTCCTGCTTTGTCGAGTTTCGTCCATACCTTGGCGAGTGCCTCTACTCAAACTGTTTACACGTTGATGAAGAGGGCTGTGCCATTCGCCAGGCTGTTGACGACGATGTTATCAACAACCGGCGCTACACGAGCTATGTGCGTATCGTTTCTGGCGAGGAACGATAGTAGTAAATCAAGTAGAAAGTTCCTGGCAGCCGCAAGGTGCCAGGAACTTTCTACTTGATCATAGTGGCTATCTCAGAAAATAAATCACCTTGTTCCACCTGTCTTTTGGCCTGTACTCTCTTCTTAGCATCGGTTGGACCAACGTTCTGAAAGTATTCAACAAGATAGTCCTCCATTGAGGAAGGCCAGGCTGCCTTCTCTTGTTTCAATGTTCCTTCTAATAACTCAAGCTCAGTAGTTGCTCTTTTTATGAGTGCCTGCTTATCAACAAGGTCAAACAAGGAAACCAGGTTAATACGTTGGAACTGAAGCTGCGTCGTGTTTTAATCCTTGACGCCACGTTACTGGACAAACCCCATCAGTAGACGCAACTAAGCTATAAGCCTTCATATCTGCCACTAACCGCTTCTCAACAATGCCAGTAATAAAATCAGGCTCCGTAGCGCATAAGTCCTGGTAAACAGCGGCTTCATATCGCGGTTCGCCAGTACCTATTTCCACGCAGAATAAACATGCTTCAACTGCAGCGCCAAACCACTTTTTAGCATTGATCATGTAGATAGATGCATGCGCGATAGGTAAATGAGCATCAAAGGCGAATTGTAAGACGTTACGTGCTACTGAGATCTTACAAAGAAGTGCAATAACTGGCTGCTCAGAGGCAAGTTCCTCGATGAGTTTTAACCAAATATATTCAGCGATATCAAAGTTTGATCCGCCTGTACGTGCATCTATGCCCTTAAGGTTTTTGATATTCGATTTGAGTGGGAGGTTTTCGCTTCCAAGCGAGCCAAGTTCAGAATTTGTAACCCATGGTGGATTTCCCACGACAAGGAGTCGCCCTCTTTCACTCCATTGCAAATCTTTCTGAAAGTTGAGATCAAAGATGTTAGACTGTCTTACATTGACCCGTGTTGATGAAGAATGCTTGGTCCATTCTCTGGCATTTTGAACATAGTTATCCTGAAGTTCAATCGCCTGGATTTCTTGTGGAGGTGTAGGCAATTTGAGCAAACCCTCGATAAAATTCCCGCGGCCACATGTTGGCTCAAGCGCACGCGACCACGTTTCACCTGAAGAACTAAGGCGTTCAAGTATGTTCTGTACAAGTGATGGTGGTGTTTGAAAATCTCCGAACTCTCTAGAGGGATCAAGATGTAGGGCAGGGCGGGTGAACAAAGCGTTTGCCTCGGCCAGCGCCTTCCAACGTTCCTTGTTGTATTTTGCGATCTCGTCCATCATTGATGTTCCATCTCAAAGCATTTACTTTACAGTGTTCCCCACTACCTCTGTTAACCCCAATATCACTTCTTTGTCTTGCTCTTCCAGCACGGTGCGGGGATCGAGCAGCAGGGTGTCACGCAGGATTCGGGTAATGATCGGGATACTTCTCAGGCGGAGTTGTTTTGCTATTTCGTCCAACGATTGGGAGACAAGCGCGGCATCGATTGCTAGTAAGGTCGTGGGCAACATCTCCCCCGGCAGAGAGCCGCCACCAACAGTCGACTCTCCGCGCTGCGTACGTGCGGCAATACCCTGTGCGCGCAACTTCGCAGCCCAGCGCGAAGCCCGCGCGGCAACGCTCTCAGGTCGTGCCGCTATCATACGCCAGATGGGAATATGCGATGTGGCTTCATCTCGCTGATAATGCCGCAGTGTGGCTTCCAGTGCAGCCAGCGTCATCTTGTCGATACGCATCGCTCGCATCAAGGGATGTTTAGCGATTCGTGCCAGTATCTCAGCCTTTCCTAGCAGAATACCCACCTGTGGACCGCCCAGCAACTTATCTCCTGAGAAGCAGACCACGTCGGCTCCTGCTGCCAGGCTCTCCTGTGGCATAGGTTCGTGGGTCAGTCCGTACTGGGAGCTGTCAAGCAAACAGCCACTGCCAAGATCATCCATGACAGGCAGGTTATGCCGATGAGCAAGCTCAGCCAGCGCTGCTGTAGAAGTGGATTCGGTGAAACCGCTGATCAAGAAATTGCTTGGATGGACCGTCAAAAGGAGCGCGGTGCGTTCACTGAGTGCTGCCTCGTAATCACCAATGCGTGTGCGATTGGTTGTGCCAACTTCTACCAATTGGCAACCACTCTGGCGCATAATATCGGGGACCCGGAAACCTCCACCAATCTCTACCAGTTGCCCACGCGAGATAATCACCTCGCGTCCCATCGCCAGCGTACTAAGTGCTAACAGCACCGCAGCAGCATTGTTGTTGGTGACAAGGGCTGCTTCTGCTCCCGTCAACTCGCATAATAGGGCAGCCACATGCGTATGACGCGAACCACGTCTGCCGGTCTCTACATCGTATTCCAGGTTGGAGTAACCACCAGCTACCTCTTGCACTGCCATTAAGGCCTCTCGTGAAAGAGGGGAACGCCCGAGGTTTGTATTGATGATGACGCCCGTGGCATTGATAACCGATTGCAGGTGAGGACGCATTACCTGCTGGAGGATTTGTTCTGCCGCGACAAGGAGTTGTTCAGAAGAGGGGCATGTTGAGCCATCGAGGATATCCTGGCGGGCCTGAGCAAGAGCGGCGCGTATGGCGCGTAGCGTCATGCTACGAGAGTAGTGTGCAATAAGCCCTGATCCACCTGTGGATTGCAGGAGCTCATCGATGGAGGGCAGGAGCCGCAGTTGGTTCTGATCTATAGTCATAAGCCACCTCTCTACCTACTTATCAATGCAAGGCATAATACATGGTAATAGCCAGGCTATTGGCAACTTTGCCCATGATCGCGCGCAGGTCAGGGTCATTGAGTTTGCAGATCGCATACTGGTCGGCCAGTAGGGAGCGCAATACGGGGTACATCAGCTCAGTTTTCACCAGGCTATCGGTATCTAGCAGAGGGTAATCTCGTTTTAACAGGAGGTGATGATATGGACGAAGCTTACCGCGATAGGAGGTTAGCGCGACAACGTTTACTGCGCCCGCATGGCGACAAAATGGATCGCCTGAGACGACAAGCGCGGGATGCCAGTCAAGGATTCGCTTCTCTTCAATACCCGGAGGCAGTGTCGGATAGCCAAAATTCACCCAATACACCATACCGAACTGCACAGGCGTTTGATACGTCAATACATCCGGTGTAAGTTCTGGTGGATGAGGCATTGTTCAACTACATATCTTCTACTACGGATAAACGCTACGGACGTGCAAAAGCTACTGATGGGATGTAGGCAGAAGTTTCGCTGTCCTCGAGCTGAGCATGGAAGCAAGCACAGGTGTGTGACCAGGAGCGTACAACTAGATTTAAACGCTCTTCACGTTCATCCTGACTCTCTTCCTGAAGGGCAACAGCTATGATATCCATTTCACGCTGATACTGGTCTACAAGTAAGGAAGAACGACCGAAGTCACAATTTGCTGCCATAAAGAATACCTCTTTTATTCCAATGTTCAAGTCGTTGTACAACATTTATGGGAAGGCTGTAATGTAAAAAGGTACGAGGTATGGGTCTTTTCTCTCTAACGTTGGAAATTATACCAGCTATTAAGGAAAGACGCAATGGTTTTATCCGCTATTTTATAACTGTGCTCCTAAATAGTTACCGATTTGTGAGCTTTGCAAAAAATATTGCCTTTGTCAAACGGTCAAAACGCTTGCAAATGCTTGACATGACGCAAAGCGTCGGCTATAATAGGCACGTCGATCACTCGGAAGGTACGAAAGCGTGCTTTTTGTGACGAACGTAGCAGGTTTTTGAGTTTCTTCGTCGGTCTTCTTCGTCTAACTGCTCCAAGCTCACTATTAAATAGCATGGGCAAAGCTGACGCAGCTATAATGTATTCACATCCGGCGAGAGCTTGTTATTCTGGGCAGTTACCAAAGTGGCCAAATGGGGCTGACTGTAAATCAGCTGTCTCCGACTTCGGGGGTTCGAATCCCTCACTGCCCACCCAAAAAGCCTGCCCGTGTGGCGCAGCGGTAGCGCACAGTCTTGGTAAGACTGGGGTCATGGGTTCGATTCCCATCACGGGCTCCTGTGGTTTCTGAAAATGCTTTGCTCTCAAACAGCATGCATCTTCACGAGATCCGCGGCCAACCCTTTTAGGGAGCTGCAAGGACGTACAAAAGCTTTTGCTGCCGTCTTCTGAAAGAGATCGTCACTTCCCCTCGGGTTCAACCCATTTGAGGGTACCAAAAAGTCTAAAGTTACTGTGACTAAGAGCGGGAAGTCTTAATAGAAAAGGCGATCAGTTTATCAGGGGACGGCTGCTGCATGTCTATACCCATTGATTGCTATCTGATCGCAGATAGAATTTCAGGAGGAGCCACATCAGGAAATGGCGAAGAAGAAATTTGAG
>DMFQ01000119.1:5476-6301 GCA_003450555.1 Ktedonobacter sp. | reverse complement strand
ATACGCGACGTCATACTCTTCCCTGCCATGCGAAAGACCGCGGAGGAACAGTAGCTTGCTACAACTTCCTTTTTTCTCTGCTCGCCACCTGCGTCGGCGAGCAGAGAAATGCTTGACATTCCCACCTTCAAATGCTATAGTGGCTTCTGTCAACAAAGCAGTAAGGGCGCTTAGCTCAGTGGGAGAGCGCTTCGTTCACACCGAAGAGGTCACTGGTTCGAGCCCAGTAGCGCCCACCACAATCATGTAATTGGGAATACCTCACCTTGACGCATTCTTTCCAACACCATACACTAATAGCAGACATCCTCGTAGCGATTGTTCGTAAAGTACATCGTTGTTCCTAATTCACATGCACCAATCAATACTTATGGCACACGACATTGAGGCTCAACGTCAACAACTGATAACCTCGCTTCGTAACGTTGGCTTACGCGATGAACGTATTCTCTCGGTCATAGCAACCACGCCACGAGAATTATTTATCGATGAAGCGCAGCGCAACATGGCCTATGCTGATTGCGCCCTCCCTATATCCATGGGACAGACGATTTCACAACCCCTGATGGTCGCTTTAATGACACAGGCGCTGCAACTTAGTGGCAAAGAGCGTATCCTGGAAATAGGTACCGGCTCCGGTTACCAGACCGCCATCCTGGCGCGTTTGTCTGCTCACGTCTATAGTATAGAGCGACATCAGCAATTGGCATGGCAGGCGGCCAAACACCTGGAGCAGTTGGCTCTCACCAACGTCTCTCTCTATGTCGGTGATGGTTCACTCGGTTGGCCAGATGCAGCGCCATACGACCGTATTCTGGTTACAGC
>DMFQ01000119.1:5073-5265 GCA_003450555.1 Ktedonobacter sp. | reverse complement strand
CTGGTTGGTGAAAAAGGATGGAGCGAATGAGGGCTTGAAAGTTGCACTTTGCTCGCAAAAAAATAGTATAATAGTAGCACGTGGTAGCCATTCTTTCCTGATTACCCCATAGGGATGCGAGGAGGTATATATGACAGTAGCATTGTCCAGCATACATGGATCCAATCTTCTGGGTCTGGCAGGATTTTTAGT
>DMFQ01000119.1:4617-4817 GCA_003450555.1 Ktedonobacter sp. | reverse complement strand
TGCACGAACCATCCACCCTATACATCTGGTTAAACGTCTTGTTTCCCGCGTTTGTCTCGGCTTCAATTCTCTACGCGGGCTTCTTTACAGCTCTCTCGCCCATCGCTTTTCCGCGACAACCCATCATAGAAGTCCTCGTTATAACGGTGGGTGTTCTTCTTTTGAGTACCATTGATCTCTTCAACGCCTTGCGTGACCTG
>DMFQ01000119.1:0-4472 GCA_003450555.1 Ktedonobacter sp. | reverse complement strand
CAACCAAGCCCTTCATTGTTGGTAACCCAGATATGTCCACCATGCCCCTCGATAATGGCCTTGGTGACATATAATCCGAGTCCAATACCTGAGTATTGACGACTGGCAGTATTGCGTATTCGGTAGAATCGTTCAAAAATGTGATCGAGATACTCTGGACTGATACCAATTCCCTGATCGGCGATAGTTACTAGATAATCTCCTTCCTGCTTCTCGAGTTTGATCGTTACCTGCCCACCACGAGGTGAATATTTAATGGCATTATCCAGGATGTTCCCAACTACCTGGCTCATACGCAATTTATCGGCCAGGACAGTTGTATCTCGTACCCCGATATCAAGATATATGGAATGTTGTTCCGCGCTGGCTTGCACTGATTGTACACTCTCAGCGAGCACGTCGGCCAGATAAAAGTTGCTGTATTGTAGATGGAGTTTTCCCCATTGCACCCGTGAGAGATCCAGCAGGTCGTTCACTAATCGTTCAAGGTGATCAGTCTGGCTCTGTATAATACCCAGGCTTCGTAAATCATAGCTCTCGGGTAGATCCGCAGCGCTTATGGCTTTCTCCTGCTCCTGCTGCATCTTGCGTAATCGGCGCTCAATGCGCCGAACGAGGTGTTGTGTGTAGCCCTTGATCGCGGTGAGGGGTGAACGTAACTCGTGCGAAACGATTGAGACAAATTCATCTTTTAGTTTTTCAATCTGTTTGTTCGCCGTCACATCATTGAGCACTGCTACTACCCCTATTGGACGCAACTGTACCAGACCTGCATCATGGAGTGGAGCTGCGCTGATGCTCAGCGTCAAGGGGACAGATTCATCAATCTCACCCGCAATCAATTCCTGATTCATTACGGTCTCACCTGCCAACGCTTTCTCAAAAATGTCGGCCAGTTGATGCAGCCAGCTCACATTACTGGCCGATGCCAGTTTACGCAGAGGAGTGTTTTGCTTGAGATCGACCTGTGCCTGGGCTAGTAAATGGTGTGCGGATACATTGAGCAAAGTAATCTCGCCCCGCTCATTCGTAATCAACAGCCCCTCGGCCATACTGCTGATAATGAGCTCCAGGCGTTGCCTCCCTATTTCCGCTTGCCTCCAGAGAGCAGTTTCGCGTTCGCGTAAACGCACGTTCTCTAATGCGACCGCCGCATAGTCAGCTATCATCGTCGTCAATTTGAGCAAATCAGAGTCGAAAGTTCCTTCACGCTCGTCAAATAAACTCAACATACCGACGATACGATTCTCGACGGTGAGTGGGATATTCAGAAAGGAAACTATATCAGTCCCTCCTATCATATCCTTTTCCTGCGTTATCGAGAGTTCATCGGGTGCGTCAAGATACGCGGCACTCGCTAACTCTTCGACGGATACAGAGGGAAAATCCATCACATTGGCTGCACTGGCAATGCGCTCGATCATCGCTGCCAAAAATGGCTGGCTGAGAGGATAGCAGGGGATAACCGATAACTCGAACGGCTCGCCTTTAAGGAGTATGGAACAGGCGGCGAAACTATACAACTCTTGTAATGCTGCGAGTAGGGCTCGATGTACTTGAAAGCGATCGATAGCAGCTACGAAGCTTTTCCCAATGGTATTGAGGTATTCCATCTCCTGGTGAATAGCTGCTAAGCGATCACTATTCTGCATATGGGATGAGCGATACGCGCTTTCCTGTTAGCCTGGACTGTGATTGCACGCTGCTCTCCATAGATTTTTCCTATTGTAACTGTTCTAGTTGGCGTGTAACTTCATCGTATATGGGAGGAGCAATAAGGTCGCCAGTCAATTCTTTGATCCCAGCAAAGCACTCCTGTAACAGCGCATCTAAAGCAGCGGCAAGCTCTATTGTGGAAACGCCACTCAATTGTTCGTGTACTACCGTTGGGACAACTTCAGTGTAGGGCATCTTGACAAGAAAATGAAGAAATGGATACGTGCTCGAAACTCTTTTGGCGGCACCTTGCACCAGTACACGTGTTGTGACTTTACCAAGATAAGGAGTAACCCTATCATCAATCAACCGTAGGGCCTTCAGGTACGCCTCTGCAACCTGCTCATGAGAGACGGAAGAGGAGTGATCGGACATATTTGACATATGTTTTTTCTCCCTTCACTATGTAGCTTTTTCTCTCCGTAACTTATTATAGCATAGTTCTTCTACCTATTGTAAGTAGATGGTACTTGACTTTGTTGAACAAACTTCCTGAATTACTTTTCCTCTCATATTCAAGAACGGTTATATGCCCTCTATTGTCACACTACATGAGCTATAGTCAATTATCTCGATAAGAGCAGAAGAGAGGAGAACAAGCCCTGACCTAATCCTCTCTTGGAACCAGTCCAAAGAGCCGTGCCAGCCAGAGACGAAAACCCCGCAATGGTGGTCGTCCGCTGCCATCCATGTTGGCAGCCATCTCGATTAATCGTTGGCGTCCCGCTGCCTGTTTATTGATCGACTCCTCTGCCTCTTCTTGCACTGCATAGCGTTCGCGTTGTTCGTCAATGGCGCGCGCAAAGTGCTCAGGGCGAATCATGAAGCGGCTGGCAGGTAGTACAGGTGAGGTAGCAGTCTCCTGAGGCTGCTCACTTTCCTTGAGGCTCGTTGGGCCTTCCTCTTCGGTTGTTTCTGTGACCTGGACACGAGTCATGGCGATTTTGGGTGCCGATCCATTCACGCAAGGCGAGTAGCGCGGCTCGTCGGCAGATGGCCTCAATATCCGCGCCGCTTCTACCCGGCGTCAGACTTGCTAATTCTTCGACCGTAACATCCGGCGCAATCGCCTTGCCGCGTATATGTACCGCGAAAATCGCCTGCCGTTCTTCTTCGTTGGGGTACTCCAATTCAACCACCAGGTCAAAACGGCCAGGGCGTAGCAATGCTGGATCGATCAATTCAGGTCGGTTAGTCGCAGCTAGCACAATCACCCCTTCGCGCCCCTCGATACCATCCATCTCTGTGAGCAACTGTGCTATAACACCATTGCTGTAGTTTCTATCCATATTGCCAGAACGTCGCGGGGCAAGCGAATCAAGCTCGTCAAAGAAGACGATACAGGGGGCCGCCTGCTTGGGCATGTCGGAATACCTCGCGGATACCTTTTTCGGCTTCACCAACCCATTTTGAGAGCAGTTCAGGACCTTTAATAGAAATGAAGTTTGCCTCGCACTGGTTCGCCAGCGCCCGTGCTATTAATGTCTTCCCTGATCCTGGAGGGCCTGACAAAAGCACACCGCGTGGAGGTTCAGCCTTGACATTGGCATAGACTTCAGGGAAGCGTAGGGGCCACTCGACCCCTTCGGTTAGTAGGTCTTTAGTTTTTGCTAAACCTCCAATATCATCCCAGGAAGTCTCGCTGACCTCAACATATACTTCGCGCGTTGTTGAAGGCTCGATCTCACGTAGAGCGGCCTGGAAATCTGCCATCGTAATGTTCAGGTTTACCAGCGTCTCATAGGGAATATAGCCCCGCTGGTAGTCGATATGCGGTAATACCCTGCGCAGGGCGATCATCGCTGCCTCGCGACAGAGCGCTTCCAGGTCGGCGCCGACGAAACCAGGCGTTAGCTGTGCCAGTCGCGCAAAGTCGATATCGTTTGCCAGGGCCGCGTCTTTACTATGGATGCGCAGTATCTCCGTACGTGCACGAACATCAGGAACGCGCAGCCCGATCTCCCGGTCAAAGCGGCCAGGACGTCGCAAAGCTGGATCGAGCGTATTGGGCTGGTTGGTCGCGCCAATTACCACGACCTGGCCGCGCGAGGCCATGCCATCCATCAGGGTCAGCAGTTGACCCACAATACGCCGCTCCAATTCGCCGGAGTTCTCTCGTTTCGCCGCCAGGGCGTCCAGTTCGTCAATGAATATGATACTTGGTGCGCGTCGTTGTGCCTCCTGGAAAACATCGCGCAGCAGCGCCTCGCTTTTCCCGTAGACGCTGTTCACAATTTCCGGCCCATTGATGATCGAGAAAAACGCGTTTGTCTCCGCCGCCACCACGCGAGCTATTAGCGTCTTACCGGTGCCAGGAGGGCCATAGAGTAACACCCCTTTGGGTGGCTCAACACCAAGTCGATCAAAGACGGCGGGGTACTTCAAGGGCAACTCGATCATTTCACGGATGCGCTGTAGTTCCTTCCCCAACCCGCCAATATCCTCGTAACTAACTCTTCCCGGCGCTCCATTGGCTGCGCCCCTTGCCTGTGCTTTTACAATGGTGCCCTGCTGCACGACGACTGCCTCGGTCTCTATCATGGGCTGTGGCATTACCGGAGGAATGACAGTATTGAGGTCCCCACTAGTGTGCTTTTTTTGCAGGGCATAGTTTGGAGTAGCGGGGTTGGTACCGATAATCAAGAATTCTCGCGGAGCCGTTCCCGGCGTCCCAACTTGTAAGAGGTCTCCGATTGTGACGGGCAGGCCAATCATGTAGCGGGTGATATACTTCAGGTCACTCTCTTGAATTGGCG
>DMFQ01000014.1:10160-25065 GCA_003450555.1 Ktedonobacter sp. | reverse complement strand
CTCAAATTTCTTCTTCGCCATTTGTGTTCCTCATCAAAACAGTGCTCAGTGCAAACATACGTGCGTCAGGGACTGCACCCTGCTATGGCACTCGATTTGTTCTTTCGTACGTAATTAGTTCGTGTGTTTCAATTCCCATCCATTTTTGCGAATGAATGGCACTTTTCAAGATGACATGCTCGGTAGGCCTCTGCCCTGATTTCGGCTCCGAGCCAATTGATGCAGCGCAGGGACGTAGTTGATTACGTCCCACGCTACAGGTGTATACTTGTGCCTCTATCTACTTGCCTTAGCGGTAATTTCCTCGGCAATATTTTTAGGCACTGGATCGTAATGGGCAAATTCCATCGAATAGCTAGCACGACCGCTGGTCATAGAACGGAGGTCGTTTACATAGCCGAACATTTCAGCAAGGGGAACATAGCCTCGCACCACGTGCATCGTCCCACGGCTCTCCATACCTAGAATAGTTCCACGGCGCCGGTTGAGATCACCGATCACATCTCCGTAAAATTCCTCAGAGGTAGTTACTTCTACCAGCATCACCGGTTCGAGCAAGACGGGAGCTGCCTTACGAGCTGCTTCTTTAATCGCGAGTGAACCAGCTGTTTTAAAAGCCATTTCATTCGAGTCAACATCGTGATATGAGCCATCAAAGAGAGTCACTTTGATATCGATCATCGGATACCCGGCAATAATACCGTTCTCCAACGTCTCTCTAATGCCCATTTCGGTAGGTCTGATATATTCCTTTGGAATCACGCCGCCTACAATGGCATTGATAAACTCAAAGCCCTTGCCGCGCTCATTGGGAGCAGCCTTAATCCACACGTCACCGTATTGACCATGGCCACCCGTCTGTCGAACGTGCTTTCCCTGGGCCTGGGATTCGCGTGTAATCGTCTCCCGGTAAGCAACCTGCGGTCTTCCCACATTCGCCTCTACCTTAAACTCACGGAACATGCGATCCACGATCACATCCAGGTGTAGCTCGCCCATACCACTGATGATGGTTTGACCGCTCTCCGTATCGGTGTGCAACTGGAACGTTGGGTCTTCCTCTGCCAGCTTGTTGAGGGCAATCGCCATCTTGTCCTGGTCAGCGCGGGTCTTCGGTTCGATAGCGATATCGATCACCGGCTGTGGGAAGCTAATAGTCTCCAGAACGATAGGATTCTGTGGAGCACATAACGTGTCACCCGTGAAGGTATTGCGTAAACCTACAACGGCACAGATATCCCCTGCTCGAATCTCATCGATGTCCTCGCGGTGGTTGGCGTGCATACGCAACAGGCGTCCGATGCGCTCTATCTTGTCCTTGGTACTATTTAAGGCTGATCCTTTCGCCGAAAGGGTCCCTGAATAGACACGCAGGTATGATAGGCGACCAACGAAGGGATCAGAGACAATTTTGAATATTAATCCGCTGAAAGGAGCGGTATCGCTCACCTCACGAGTCACTTCTTGATTTGTGTCGGGGTCGATGCCGGTTGGAGGTGGAATATTCTCGGGGGAGGGTAAGTAGGCTATCACTGCGTCTAGGATGGCTTGCACGCCCTTGTTTTTCAGAGCGGTACCACAAATGACCGGCACCAGTGTGCCGGCAATAGTTGCTTTGCGCAGTGCAGCGATAAGCTCCTCTTTGGTAATTTCCTCACCCTCAAGATATTTGAGGGTAAGCTCCTCATCGGTCTCGGCCACACGCTCAATGAGAAACTCTCGATGTTGCGTATACTCGGCCTCCATGCTCGTTGGCACGTCCGTATGGTCCGATTTTGTCCCCAGATCATCGGTAAAGATGACCGCCTGCTCGTCGATTAGATCAATAAAGCCTTTAAAATTGCTTTCGCGACCAACAGGAATCTGAATAGGTACCGGTGTTGCATCCAGGCGCTCCCGGATCATATCCACCGTGCGCCAGAAATCAGCGCCTATGCGGTCCATTTTGTTCACGAAACAGATACGAGGAACATTATACTTATTGGCCTGACGCCATACTGTTTCTGACTGGGGTTCGACGCCAGCTACAGCATCAAAGACAACCACGCCGCCATCGAGCACGCGCAATGAGCGCTCGACCTCTGCCGTGAAGTCTACGTGGCCAGGGGTATCAATGATATTAATGCGGTAATCAAGCCAGAAACATGTTGTCGCGGCAGACGTAATCGTAATGCCGCGCTCCTGTTCCTGGGGCATCCAGTCCATTGTAGCGGCCCCTTCATGCACTTCACCCATGCGGTGAATTTTCTTCGTGTAAAAGAGGATGCGCTCAGTAGTAGTGGTTTTGCCAGCATCAATATGAGCAATAATACCAATATTGCGAGTTTTTTCGAGTGGGAATTCTCTTGCCATGATATATAATTACCAGCGATAATGCGCGAAGGCTTTGTTAGACTCCGCCATTTTGTGGGTCTCCTCACGTTTTTTAATTGTCATACCCTGTCCAGCAGCGGCATCCATCAATTCACTGGCAAGTTTTTCCGACATCGAGCGACCTGTACGGGTACGCGCCGACTTAATGAGCCAGCGCATCGCCAGTGCATTGCCACGATCTCGGCGAACATCTATCGGAACTTGATAGGTTGAGCCACCGACACGGCGAGGCTTTACTTCAACTGTAGGCGTTGCATTTTTGAGGGCCTGCTCAAATACATCAAGTGGGGCCCGCTTCTGCTTCGTTTCAATGGCATCGAACGCATCGTAAATGATGCGTTCAGCCAGGCTACGCTTCCCATCCAACATCAATTTACTGGTGAAGCGAGCCACATTTCGGCTCTTGTACTTTGCATCCGGTACATCTGGCCGCCGCACGACTTTTTTGCGTCTTGGCACAGTCTGCCTCCTCATCAACGAACTTGCTTGGTTTTCTCTAGCTCCCACTATAGGAGCTTGAAGCTCTCTAGTATCTGACCGACGGGCATCTCCCCTACATCCTGGAGAACCTTTTCTTTTTCTTCTCATCTATACGCGCTTGTTTCTCACAAGCTGTCACGTGTATATGTGGAGTAGATGGTAACAGACACCAGAAAAGGCGTCGATTCAATTGCAGGGATACTATCCTTACAATCTCTATCGGACGCCTACACGCGGGTACCTATCCATAGAAATGGAGGTTACTCGACTCTCACTGCGAAAGGACGAGAACAGGGTATTGGTTATTCATTATCCTCGCACAATCGTCTTTTCGCGATGACGTGTGTTAGTCCGACCTGCCTGAACGTTTCAGGTGGTATCGGGTCGGGTGCAATAAATTGCGCCCCTATTTTTTGCCGCCCTTGGCAGCTGCCTGTCCGGGCTTCGGTCGCTTGGCTCCATAACGAGAGCGACCCTGGCGTCTCTTAGCGACGCCGTCACTATCCAGCGTTCCTCGCACAATGTGGTAACGCACGCTAGGTAAATCCTTTACGCGCCCACCACGAATGAGTACCACTGAGTGTTCTTGCAAATTATGCCCCTCACCAGGAATGTAAGCGGTTACTTCCATCTGGTTTGTCAGACGAACGCGAGCAATCTTACGCATTGCCGAATTCGGCTTTTTGGGCGTCATTGTACGCACCTGGGTGCATACGCCACGCTTCTGTGGCGATCCACGCAGGCGGGAAGTCCGGTTCTTCAACGCATTGTATGAATACAACAACGCCGGAGCCTTAGACCGCCTCTCTTTGTTTGCTCGGCCCTTGCGGACCAATTGATTGATCGTCGGCAATGAACGATTCTCCCTATCCTCTTTTTATCCTCACGAGGGCGCGTTGATACGCGCCCCTCCATTGCATTCGTGCGGACTTTAATAGTATCACTCCTCGCCCAAACTGTCAAGTGTGTGCAGCGTTGGGTTTCCGAGAGTACTAACCCCAATTCCGATGGTACCAGCGCCTACACCAGCCATCGAGGTAGCATTGTTTGCTGCCAATCGAGCTGCCGCCGCCTGTTGGCGAGCTATTTGGTCGCGACGCCGTTGCGCTATGCCGGAACCTGCCGGTATCAATTTACCAATAATCACGTTCTCTTTAAGGCCGACCAGGTGATCTGTACGCGCCTCAATAGCCGCTTCCGTCAGCACGCGGGTCGTCTCCTGGAAGGAAGCTGCCGCCAGGAAGCTATCGGTGTTGAGCGAGGCTTTGGTGACGCCCAGCAACACCGTCTGTGCGGTGGCGGGCTCACCGCCCTCCGCCAATACGCGAGCATTGGTATCCGCATAAACAAAACGATCTACCAGGTCATTTGGCAACATTTCGGTATCGCCCGGCTCCTCCACTTTGACGCGGCGCAGCATCTGGCGAATGATGACCTCGATGTGCTTATCACTGATATAGACACCAGTATTTCGGTATACGCGCTGTACTTCTTTGACCACGTACATCTGGACAGCATCGCGTCCCTGGATACGCAGGACATCCTGTGGGTCGCGCTGGCCACCAGTGATCGGTGTCCCCGCCTGGATCTTCTGACCTTCGGTCACCACAATGTTGCGCGCAGCCGGGATGGGATACGAGCGTTCCTCGCGCTCCTCGAAGCGAATGGTCAGCATGCCTTCCGCATTGACATTCAACTCACCCTCGGTGCGTGCCATCACTGGAACTGGCTCGTTGCCATTTTCAGCAGGCATCAACGCGATGATCTGATCTTTCAGGATATGGACTTTATCGTTGACAAGAACCTGGCTGCCGGAAGGCAGTGGGTACTCGTCAAAGAAGACGTTCGAGGAAACGACACGAACCGTGCGAGCATTGGTGTTCGGATCTTTCACGATCTCGACGACGCCGTCGATTTCGCTAATCTCCGACTTGTCTTTCGGCACGCGCGCCTCAAAAAGTTCTTCTACGCGCGGAAGACCCTGCGTAATGTCTCCCTGCGCTCCCGCAATACCACCTGTATGGAAGGTACGCATGGTTAGCTGTGTACCCGGCTCACCGATTGACTGGGCAGCAATAATACCCACCGCTGAGCCAATTTTCACCAGCGAATTCGCCGCGAGATCGCGTCCATAGCACTTGCGGCAGATGCCGCGATGTGCCAGGCAGGCGAGGACCGAGCGCACGCGCACCGCTTTAACACCGGCATTGACAATCTCATCGACCATCTCGTCGGTCAGTTCGTCACCCGGCAGGATATGCTCAAAACCAGGAATAGACTCCGCTAACACGCGTCCAATCAGACGGCTGCGAATATCCGGCAGCATCATGTCTTTGCAGTCAGCATCAGTGATGAGAATGCCGTCAGTCGTCCCACAGTCTTCATCGTTGACAATGACATCCTGCGCTACGTCGATCAAACGACGTGTCAGGTAGCCAGATTCTGCCGTACGCAATGCCGTGTCAGCAAGTCCTTTACGAGCACCGTGGCTACTGATAAAGTACTCCAACACACTCAAGCCTTCACGGAAGTTACCGCGAATTGGCACATCGATGATGCGCCCTGAAGGACTCGCCATCAAACCACGCATGCCAGACAACTGGCGAATCTGCTGGAACTTTGCCTTCGTTGCACCTGACTTGGCGATAGTGTAGATGGAACCAAACGGGTCAAGCGTTGCTTCAACCATCTTGGTTACATTATCGGTCGCCTCGTTCCAGACATCGACCGTCTGCTGGTACTTCTCATGGTCCGTAATCAGACCATCTCGGTACTGCTCTTCCAGTTCGACGATTTTGGCATCCGCCCTGAGCAATTCCTCCTGCTTCCCAATTGGCACTTTGACATCGCTAATAGCGATGGTTGCGCCAGCTTTCGTCGCGTACGTGAAACCAAGGCGTTTGATCTCGTCAGCCAACTCAGCCGTTTTAGCGCGCCCATATTCCTTGAAGCATTCGCCGATCACCTGTTTCAAGTTCTCTTTTTTCATAGCATAGTTCTTGAAACGCAGGCGCTCTGGTAGAACCTGGTTGAAAATGACTCGTCCAACGGTTGTCGAGACTCTCTTCCCATTCGCCTGCATAGTAGCCTTGTCAGGCGGAGGATTGTCAAAGACATCGACATTGCCCAGGCGCACCTTAATCGGCGCTTGTAAGGCGATAACACCATGCTGGTAGGCCAGAAGCGCCTCGATCGCATCGGTGAAGACGCGCCCTTCGCCCTTCTGATCTGGACGCTCCTGCGTCAGGTAGAAGCAACCCAACACCATATCCTGGCTAGCTCCAATCGATGGCTCACCGGTACCCGGAGCGAGCAGGTTGCGCGTTGAGAGCATCAACTGACGCGCCTCGTCTTGCGCTTTATCAGAGAGCGGTACATGCACCGCCATCTGGTCACCGTCGAAGTCGGCGTTAAAGGCTGAACACACCAGCGGGTGCAGTTGAATGGCGCTGCCCTCGACCAGTATTGCCTCGAAGGCCTGGATACCGAGACGGTGCAGCGTGGGAGCGCGGTTCAAGAGTACCGGATGGTCTTTGATGACCTCTTCCAGCACATCCCAAACCTCGGGCTTCACTCGCTCTACAAAACGTTTTGCGCTCTTGATATTATGGGCGAAGTTTTGCTCCACCAGTTTTCGCATTACAAACGGCTTGAAGAGCTCCAGTGCCATTCTCTTGGGGAGGCCACACTGGTGCAACTTCAACTCCGGGCCAACCACGATAACGGAACGACCGGAGTAGTCCACGCGCTTACCGAGCAAGTTCTGGCGGAAGCGCCCCTGTTTACCTTTGAGCATATCGGACAGGCTCTTGAGTTTATGATTGCCCGAGCCTGCTACGGCACGGCCACGACGCCCATTATCAATAAGGGCATCACACGCCTCTTGCAGCATGCGCTTCTCATTGCGAATGATGATCTCCGGGGCGCTCAACTCCAATAGCCGCTTGAGACGGTTATTGCGGTTGATGACGCGGCGATACAGGTCATTCAGATCCGAGGTGGCGAAGCGGCCGCCGTCAAGCTGCACCATTGGGCGTAAGTCAGGAGGTAGCACGGGCAAAACCGTCAGAATCATCCACTCTGGTGAAGTGTTTGACTTACGGAAAGCCTCTACCACTTTCAGACGCTTGGTGGCCTTTTTACGACGCTGCCCAACCGTTGAACCAATCTCTCGGCGCAGGTCGGTAGACATTTTATCCAGGTTCAGACCTGAAATCAATTCACGCACCGCCTCTGCCCCCATGCTCGCGCGGAACACTCCACTAAAGGGATCCTTCAACTCACGATAGCGGCCCTCTTGCAGCAGATCCATCTTTTTGAGGCCTTCAAGATCGCGCCGCAATAGATCTAAGCGCTGCTTCGTATTGACACGCTCCTGCTCAAGATGCGTTTGGGCTGAGTCAATCTGTCCCTGGTAATCAAGTTTGGTGCGCTCAGTGTCGCGATCGTTCTCCAGCCGCGTCGCCTCTATCTCACGGCGGGCATTCTCGGCAATATCGTTTCGGCAAATCTCAGCTTTTTGCTCCAGCGATTCGAGATGCTTGGACGTTACAACGTCACCAGCGGACACAATGACCTGGCCTGTTGGTTCGAAAATGATATCCTCTTCAGTCGCCTGTCCCATGGCGGCACGCAACTGAGCCAGCGTGTCGCTCTCGGCCTGCCGCGCCGCCTCCAACTCCTGCTCGCGGCGCGTCTCAGCCTCCACTCGATCTTCATCAATGCGATTTCTCGACTTGAGAATATCGCTTTCGCGCCTATCCTTCAATTGGTCGATCAGCTCTACGACCTGTTCATCCAGATTCTGCTCCAGCTTGAGAAGTTCTTCGTCCAGATGCATCAATTCACGCTGGCGCGCCTCTTCGTCTATATCGGTGATGACATAGAGAGCAAAGTAGAGAATGCGCTCCAGGTTGCGCGGCGAGAGGTCAAGCAAGAGACCGATACGGCTAGGGGTTCCCTTGAAGTACCAGATGTGGCTCACGGGCGATGCCAACTCAATATGTCCCATGCGCTCGCGGCGTACCTTTGAGCGTGCCACCTCTACACCGCACTTATCGCAGACAATCCCCTTAAATCGAACACGTTTATATTTACCGCAATAGCACTCCCAGTCCTTGGTTGGTCCAAAGATACGCTCACAGAACAGGCCGTCTTTTTCCGGCTTGAGCGTTCGGTAGTTAATCGTCTCCGGTTTTGTGACCTCACCGTAGCTCCAACCACGAATCTGCTCTGGGCTAGCGAGGCTAATACGGATTGCGTTAAAGTCATTTACTTCGAGCATGCTGCCTCCTGGTGTAAGAACGCGTTGAACAATCAGTCTGCCAAAAGCATTCATACCACCTCAGGGCGACCGCAAGGGCCGCCCCTACATGTATGTTTAATGGTCACCTTCGAAGCCGGACAGGTTAATACCTAGTTCTGGCATGACGTCATTAGATGTATCTTCAACGAACTGGATCTTTTGCTCGTCTTCGTTGAGGACCTCAACGTTGATGCCAAGACTCTGTAGCTCTTTGACCAGTACTTTGAAGGATTCTGGAACGCCGGGTTCCATGATGTTTTCGCCTTTGACGATGGCCTCGTAGGTTTTGACACGACCGACGACATCGTCTGACTTAACCGTCAGGATTTCCTGGAGTATGTTGGCTGCGCCATAGGCTTCGAGTGCCCAGACTTCCATTTCACCGAAACGCTGTCCACCAAACTGCGCTTTACCACCTAGTGGCTGCTGCGTTATCAGGCTGTATGGGCCGGTTGAACGGGCGTGCACTTTGTCTTCAACGAGGTGCGCCAGTTTCAACATGTAGGTATAACCTACGGTAATGGGATGGTCGAACGGCTCACCGCTGCGCCCGTCAAAGAGCTGCACTTTGCCCGACTCTGGCAGATTGGCCCGGCGCAGAAACTCCTCGATATCCTCTTCGGTGGCGCCGTCGAACACCGGGGTAGCTATCTTGAAGCCCAATTTCTCGGCCGCCCAGCCCAGGTGGGTCTCCATGATCTGCCCGATATTCATGCGGTGCGGTACACCTAGTGGGTTCAGGATGATATCCACAGGAGTGCCATCGGGAAGGAATGGCATATCTGCAATCGGGAGTACCCGTGAGATAACGCCTTTGTTTCCGTGGCGTCCAGCCATTTTGTCGCCTGCCCCTATTTTGCGCTTCTGAGCAATGCTTACTCGCACGAGTTGATTGACGCCCGGAGGCAATTCATCGCCCGCATCACGCGAGAACACTTTGACTTCAACAACCTTGCCGCGCTCTCCGTGAGGTACCCGCAGAGAGGTATCTTTGACTTCACGGGCTTTCTCACCGAAGATAGCTCGCAGGAGCTTCTCTTCCGCCGTTAATTCTGTCTCGCCCTTTGGCGTGATTTTACCAACAAGAATATCTTGCGGCCCTACTTCCGCGCCGACGTAGATGATACCGCGCTCATCCAGGTTGCGCAGTCCCTCTTCACCGACGTTAGGTATATCACGCGTGACCTCCTCGGGTCCGAGCTTGGTATCGCGCGCATCGACCTCGTACTTCTCGATGTGTATCGAGGTGAAGTAGTCTTCACGGACGATGCGTTCACTGATAAGAATGGCATCCTCATAATTGCCACCCTCCCAACTCATGAAGGCAACGAGGATGTTTTGCCCTAGTGCCAGCTCCCCATCTTCTGTCGATGAACTGTCGGCAATCACCTGTCCAGCGTTGACATAGTCGCCCTTGCGAACGAGTGGCCGCTGATTGATACAGGTTCCAGCATTAGAGCGGACGAACTTTCGCAGTCGATACGTATGTACCTCGCCCTCTTCGTCAACGATGTCGATCTTACGCGCGGTAGCCAGGGTGACTTCACCATTCACTTTGCTGATTTGCACCTGACCGGAGTCGATAGCCACCTGCCGCTCGATACCCGTACCACAGATGGGCGACTGCGGACGTAAGAGCGGGACAGCCTGGCGCTGCATGTTCGCGCCCATGAGAGCACGGTTCACGTCGTCATGCTCAAGAAATGGGATAAGCGCTGTAGCAACACTGACAGTCTGGCGCGGCGAAACGTCCATGTAGTCCATGGTATCCGCGCTCTCCAGGGCAAACTCACCCTGATAACGAGCAAGAACGCGCTCCTCGGCAAACTCGCTGTTTTCGGTCAGTTTAGTATTGGCCTGAGCAATCCAGAAGTTCTCTTCGTCATCGGCGGTACGGTAATCTACCTCGAGGGTGACGAAAGGTCTGATCCTGATCTCTGCATCCTGCAGCACCTCCGTCAACTGGTTATAGAGCGCCTCGTCAATACGCACGCGCGTTCGGGCTTTAATCAGCACAGTGCCATCAGCGGTGACCACGTCTTCCCGTTCGCGGCCAACCACGCCACGAAATTCGCGACCAATCACTTGACGATCGCTGATCGGGAGCCGCTTATACACTTTACGATAAGGTGTCTCGACGAAACCGTATGGGTTGATCTGTCCATAGGTAGCGAGGTTACCAATCAGTCCGATATTTGGACCTTCAGGAGTCTCGATTGGACAGATACGGCCATAGTGCGATTGATGGACATCACGCACATCGAAACCAGCACGCTCGCGCGAGAGACCACCGGGGCCGAGGGCCGAGAGGCGGCGCTTATGACCGATCTCAGCGAGGGCGTTAGTCTGGTCCATGAACTGTGAGAGCTGGCTGCCACCGAAAAATTCTTTCATAGCGGCCACGACTGGACGAATATTGATCAGCGCGTTCGGTGTTGCCTGACCTGGCTCCTGAATGCTCATGCGCTCTTTCACGACACGTTCCATACGCAGGAGGCCGACACGGAACTGAGTCTGGATCAGCTCTCCAACGCAGCGCACACGGCGATTGCCAAGATGATCGATATCGTCTTTGCGGCCATGTCCATTGTTTAACGCAACCAGGCGACGCATGATGTTGACCAGGTCATCCTGCGTCAGAATGCGCTCGCTTTGTGGAGTCGAGAGGTCAAGCTTTCGATTGAGCTTATAGCGACCGACACTGCCAAGATCGTAGCGGCGCGGGTTAAAAAAGAGATTTTTAACGAGCGAACGGGCATTGTCGATGGTCGCAGGATCGCCAGGGCGCAGTTTTTTGTAGAGTTCGAGCAGCGCCTCGTCCTCTTTCTTCACGGGGTCGCGGTCCAGCGTAGCCTGAATGTACCGGATGTTGGGATCGTTATCCACGTCGCGGAAAGCATCGAGGATGCCCTGGTCTGTTGAAAGATCCAGGTTTTCGGCATGATATTGATCCTTGGACAGGCTTGCAATAGCCCGCAACAGTGTGGTGATAGGCAATTTGCGCTTGCGATCGATCTTGACAGTCAGCAAGTTTTTATTGCTGGTCTCAAATTCTAACCACGCGCCACGGCCCGGTATGAGCTTGGCGGCAAAGAGTTTGCGACCAGTAGTAGCGTCCTCATCGGCGGTGTAGTAAACGCCGGGGGAGCGCACGAGCTGGCTGACAACGACGCGCTCAGCGCCATTGATAATAAAGGTACCTTCCTTGGTCATAAGGGGGAAATCACCCATGAAGATGTCCTTCTCGATGATTTCACCGGTCTCTTTGTTGATCAGGCGAGCCTTGACATTGAGAGGCGCGGAATACGTGGCATCGCGGTCACGGCACTCGTCCTCATTATATTTAGGCTTGCCAAACGGGTCAGGAGGTACAATAAATTCTAGACTAAGATTTTTACCTGTAAAGTCTTCAATAGGAGAGATTTCTTGAAAAAGCTCGCGCAGACCTTCTTTCTTAAACCATTCAAAGGAGTCAAGCTGAATTTGAATCAGCCCCGGCATCGGCCGTATATCAGGGATACGTGCAAATGAGACGCGCTCGGGGAGAGCCACAGCCCTGCTGCTAACTGCCATGTGTAGTGTTCTCCTCTCACCTTATTGTCCACATGAGGAAACGAATAGGGATACACCTATAAAGAGGAACGTGCATCCCTACAAAACAAAAAAAACGGAAAAGATATTACTAAGGATGATATCTTAATAAACCTGTGTTGAAAGACGTTCTATGACAAGAAAAGTAACCGCCTATTGCTTTCGCAAGCGGTTACTCCTACTCCCCTACACGAACAAGTTGTTCTCGACTACCCACGTTACACGCCACTCGATATTTTTGAACGAAAAGAGATCTACCCTATAAAACAACGAAACACGCTACATTATTCCCTACAAGTAGTACTCATGTACCAGGCGTAGGCCGTGTACACTATACATTTCAACATTTCTTGTGATACCACAGCAAAAACGAGTCAAACTTCATGTGGTTTTCAGCATTCTTGTGTGTGCTTGCAGTACCTAAGGTTTGTAGTATCCTTAATAGGGGGATGATGTATCGTCAAATGTCGGATCTCTGTATCTTCTCTGTCGGCGTGCGCACTGTATACCTGTCAACAGTGATACGGGCTGTATACGTTATTGACTACAGTTACAAATGCACATGACCCGGCAGGATGTAGTATACTACTTGTTTGTGAAGATGTCAAGAGTAATTTTTGCGTTTTTGCGTTTTTCAAAGAATTTTCGAGGTTTCTCAATTTGTGTTCTGTAGTATCACATTAATTTATGATCTATACCCTACATACGAATCAAAACAAGGAAAAGGTTGCAATTATTTGCCAGAACGAATGATTGATCTATGGATGGTGGTTGTTCCGCAAGTCTTCAAACAGGCTGGTCTGCAGATACCTTTCGGCGGCGCTAGGAAAAATGGTCACAATTACTTTGCCGCGATTCTCTTTTTTGTTGGCCTCCTGTAAAGCTGCCCAGGCGACAGCCCCACTGCTGATACCGACGGAGAGACCTTCCTGTGCCATGAGACGCACAGCGGTAGTGATGGCATCCTGGTCAGTGACAGGAATAACTGCATCAATGAGATCAACTCTCAGCGTGTCGGGTTGAAATCCCGCGCCCAGGCCTTCGATGCGATGGGGTCCAGGTCGTCCACCTGATAAGACTGCACATGATGCAGGTTCGACGGCGATCACTTCGAGAGCAGGTTTACGAGAACGCAACCCTTCAGCGACGCCGGTTAAGGTACCTCCTGTGCCTACACCGATGACGACGATATCGACGGCTCCCGCGGTCTCTTCCCATATCTCCAATGCAGTGCCTTCACGGTGAGCACGAGGGTTGGCCTGATTGTAGAACTGTTGTGGAAACCACGTGTTGGGGAGGGTAGTCCGCAGTTCTATGACCTTGTTAATAGCGCCCCTCATACCCTGGTTGCTGGGCGTAAGGAGAATTTTCGCGCCAAAGCGTTGAATGAGAAGACGCCGCTCCAAAGAGATGGTATCTGGCATGGTGAGGATACATTGATAGCCACGGGCTGCAGCGATCCAGGCAAGTGAGATACCCATGTTGCCGCTCGTGGGTTCGGTGATAATACCACCAGGGCGTAAAAGACCTTGCGCCTCCGCCTCGCAGATCATCTGTAGAGCGACACGGTCCTTGACGCTGCCACCCGGGCTAAACATTTCTAACTTGGCGAGGACGGTGGCACCGGCACCGGAGGTCACATGCTTTAACTCTACGATGGGTGTGTGGCCGACCAGTTCGGTCACATCTTTTGCCCAGTGGACCATAGCTCTTCACCTGTCGTTTTTTCAATCAAAACGGGAATGATCGCGCGCTAGAAATGCCTGCAGAAGGTACCCCTACCTTTACCGGCAGGGTGGCAAGGCTTGAATCATGCGGAGAAATTCTTCCATCTAAAAGGGTTTCCAAAGCTGGAGACCTGCTTGCAATCCCAGGCGATGTAGTTCCCAGTCGAGGCTACCTGCGCTAAAATAATGATTAAATGTAATACATTGTCTCCATGGTACCGGTTTGATGCTGTCGAGCCAATTCCTCAATGGTTGTTGAGGTCAGTATGTGCTGCGTCATTTCATCGATCTTTTGCCAGACTCCACGCAAAGCGCACCCTGGAGAAAGCTTACAAAAATCAGGGTTGGGAAGGCATTCCATTGGCGGTACATAGCCCTCGAGGGCCTGCATGACCTGAGCCATAGTGATTTGGGAAGGTGGTTTTGCTAGCATATGCCCACCTTTTGGACCACGAACACTTTTCACTAACCCTTCTTTGCGCAAGGCCATCAAAATTTGATCGAGGTATTGTTCCGGGATGTATTGGCGCCTCGCGATGTCGGCACTTTCAATAGGCCCCTGCCCAAAGTATGCAGCCATATCAAGCATGGCCCGCAGACCATAATCGCCCTTCATTGTGAGTTTCATCATGACGACCTTTCCAGCAGGGCTACTAATACAGGCAAGGAAAAGCTTGAACCAGTAGCTACCATGGACATCTACATGTGAGTGATGTATTTACAGAATATATCAGTAGGGAAAGTCTGTCAATGCTTCAGCTCTTTAAGCCAGCGCCTCTCATTCTATCCTCTTAAGCTAATTAAGCTGCCACCTGCTTGACGATGATGCTGGCGGCAAGAATGGTAGTCGAGTCGAGCGAGTCAGAACGTCCGCGTACCTCTACCATCTCCCCAACCCTCAAATCGCTAAAAGTGGCAATTCCGCTCGGCGTAGTATATTTTGTTTTGTCATTCACATTGACGGTGACGGTTTTTCCCCCCTGTGTCAGGGCTACTACAAATGTTTGATTTCCTACCGATTGAATGGTTCCAATAACCCTGCGGACACTAGCAATTTCCGTAGCGGGAGGAATCACAACTGGCGTTGGAGTGAGGGTGGATAACGACGTTTGCGTGGCGTTAGGTAGAAGCACGGCGAAAGTATAAACGGACACGCCCAGCAGGATTATTAACAGGATCCCAATAATAATCAGTAATCGTTTAATAGTCATTTAAAACTCCCGGATATTTGAATTTGCTTTTGATCTCCGCCGTCAAAACGTTGCATGATTAAAACTATTGTAATACTTATCCTTTGAATTGTCTAACTGGGTAGCTGTACGTTATTGGTAGGGCATGGAGAGAGGCTGGTAAAGCCTGGCACTTGTGATTAAATTCTGCTGAGAAAAGCTCAATGCCGACTATTTCCTTGCACTTAGTTGAAGAGATA
>DMFQ01000014.1:0-10045 GCA_003450555.1 Ktedonobacter sp. | reverse complement strand
CAAGAAGCGTACATTCAGCGTATTAAGTCATCCTATAAAAAAGGGGAATTATGCTATGCAACAGGATGCAATCGGAAGAAGTAACCTATCTTCGTCTTCCGGTGGACAACTGGAAGGTAACCTCAATGGACGTGAAGGAAACGAAACGCGTCCAGCAAGCTTCGCTAAAAACCCCTACGAACAAAAGCCGGCCTTATTAAAGGTACTGGTGATCGAGGATGAAGAAAATATTATCGAACTGATCAAACTGGGTCTACGCTATGAAGGGTTCCAGGTGGAAGCTGTCTCCGACGGACAGGAAGGCTTATCAACTGCGCAGCGTATCAGCCCGGATATCATCATCCTCGACCTCGGGCTACCACCCGGCAGCATCGACGGGCTAGAGGTGTGCAGACGCCTGCGCATTAACCCGACCACGCAAGATGTACCCGTGCTCATGTTGACGGCCAAGGGCGAGGTAGAGGACCGGGTGGCTGGCTTGAAGACAGGGGCAGATGATTACCTGACCAAGCCTTTTAGTTTTGAAGAACTCGTAGCCCGCATCCACGCCATTCTGCGCCGTCAGCGCCGCTCTTCTGATTCTTTACAAGGTGACGGTGTGAACGAACGAGAGGGACAGGTCTTACAATTTGGCGATTTACGCCTGAACTTGACGACACGTGAAGTGACCCGTACAGGCCGGCTGATCGAGCTGACCGCTACAGAATATAACCTGCTACACCTGTTCATGAGCCACCCACGCCAGGTTCTTGATCGTCAGACAATATTGAATAAAGTCTGGGGTTATGACTTTTTGGGTGAAACTAATATCATTGAAGTTTACGTGCGATATTTAAGGGAGAAAATCGAAGATTCACCAAGTACCCCTCGCTTAATTCAAACGGTACGCGGGGTAGGCTATGTATTAAAAGGTTGATTGAACGCTATTGCTGATTTGCCAGGTCATTCTATTTGAAGGCCAGCCTCAGATGAATGAACAGGTAGTCGCCCAGAACCAGCAATGAGTGTTTTTTGAACGTGTATTCTTAGGATAAACAAGGATATAATCAATGCCTGCAGAGTTGAAAAATGCTTCATCTGAGGTGCATCGCGAAGATAATGGGCATGAAGAGGACAAATATACAAATCCTTACAGGTCCTGGCGTCATCGTCCCCTCTCAGGTTTACGCTGGCAATTGGCATTTGTCTATAGTTTGCTGATCTGTGTCCTGCTGATTTTTGATAACTTGTGGACTACCTATGCTGTCTCCAATATAACGGTGCGAGGTGGCCTACTCACTAGCCTACAGGTTGCGGCAGTCATACTGATCGTAGTCGGAATCCTCATCCTCTTCCTGCTGACCAATTTTTTGCTGCGGCCACTGCGACAAATGTCAGATGCAGCGCAGGCGATTACCCTTGGCGATTTGCAGCAGCGAGAACGCCTTCAGCCTCTCATGAAGGGCGATGACGAAGTGAGCAAGACCGCTGCGAGTTTGACCATTATGGGTGATCAACTTGATCAAGCATCACAAAAACAACAGTCTTCAGAGCAGCGCTTTCGACGTTTGATCTCCGATGCCTCTCACCAGTTACGCACTCCCTTGACCTCTATTCGAGGTTTTACAGAGGTTCTGATGCGTGGAGCAAAAGATGACCCTGAGACAGTGCAACGCGTTCTCAAGTTGATAAAGAACGAGGCTGAACGCATGACGCGCATGGTCAATGACCTGTTAATGCTGGCCCGCTTCGATAGTGGAAATACGGTAGAAAAACAGTATGTCGACCTGGTTGACTTAGTCGTCGATGGAGTAGAACAGGCAAAAGTACTGGCAACGGATGGCCGCAAAGTAACCATTTACTTCGCGACTGATGAGCGTCTGGGCGTACGAGCAAACGCCGACCATATCAAACAGGTGATACATATCCTGGTTGAAAATGCGCTCAAGTATGGTCGCCCGGCTCCTGATGGTTGGATTCGCTTGCAACTCGATAGGGAGGATGGTCACGCACTTATGCAGGTCATCGATAATGGCAAAGGCATCCACCCGGACGACCTCCCGCAAATTTTCGACCGCTTCTACCGAGGCGAACATATGCCTATTTACGAATCCCCCTGGAAGGTTCCCCAGGGTACAGGCCTTGGCCTCTCCATCGCGAGAGCCGTCGTACTGGCACACGAGGGACACATCACTGTGCTGAGTACACCCGATAAAGAGACTGTCTTCACGGTGAAACTGCCCTGCGTTGCAGGGTAAACAATCTTTCCTATACGATTGACCACCCTCCACATGCATGATACACTGCGGTGAAACAACATACAAGATGATATCAGAATGATATGTAAAAATAAAAGCACCAAATTGCTGAAACCCCAGGGAGAACGCTATGTGGACCTCAACCTTAGAACTCAACCCAACACACGTTATACCTACGAAACTTCTGGGACTTATCTGGCGTGGAGCCTACTTCTCCTCTTTCGCTCCTCTGCAAGTGCGGAACTTACCACGACAGCCTCTTTCTGCATCTAACTGGGTGCGCGTACGCAATTCTCTCGCCGGTATCTGTGGCAGCGACCTCCGCCTTATCTTTGCCAATGGAGATTTCACAGTTGCACCCGCGGCCATCCCCAGTCACGGCTACTCCTATCCGGGTCACGAGGTTGTTGGGGAAGTTATCGAAGTTGGCAATGATGTGCAACATGTACGTGTCGGCGACCGCGTCGCACTGCAATATGGACCCAATTGCGTTACCGCAGGAGTACAACACCCCTGCCGTTCCTGTGCCTCTGGTCACTATAGCCTTTGTGAATACGGCGCCCTCCCAGGTCCACAACCCATAGGCGGAGGCTGGAGCGAGGAGATGTTGCTGCACGAACAACAGCTCTTCCGCCTACCTGCCGACATCAATGATATGCAGGCTGTCCTGCTAGAACCGTCCGCAGTCGCCGTCCATGCCGTCCTGCGACACATACCTCAGTCAAAAGATCACGTACTCATTATAGGCGCTGGGACGATCGGGTTGCTCATCTTACAGGTGGTGCGCGCCCTCGCGCCTGATGCCGAAGTTAGTGTCATGGCACGTCACGCGTTTCAGATCGAGCAAGCCGCACGCCTGGGAGCGCATATCATCTACCCTCGGGATAGTTATAGAGAAGTGCAACGTGTTACTGGAGCAAAATTCTACCAGGGCATAGGGGGAAACAAGATGCTGCTGGGAGGCTACGATGTCATTTACGATACCGTCGGCAGCACTCGTACCACGCATGACGCTCTCAGGTGGGCACGAGCCGGTTCAACTGTAGTCATGGTAGGTCTTAACCTTCACAAGATGCAGCTTGATCTCACGCCCATATGGTATCAGGAGATCAATCTCATCGGTACAATGGGCCATGGCATAGAGACCTGGCCTATCGGCACCTACGAGAAAAAAACTACCTTTGAAATCACAGCAGAATTGATACAGAATAAACGGCTATTTCCCGATAAACTGATCACGCATTGCTTTCCGCTCAGCGGCTATCGTGATGCGCTTATGACAGCAGTCAAAAAGGACCAAAATCGCGCTATCAAGGTAGTCTTCGATTACTCGAAACAGCCTCCATCGGTTGTTCCAAATGTGCGTGCAGCTGCGCGTCGGCACCAACGGGCCATTACAATTCCTTTTGATTCTCATCCATCTCAGCCACTGGCGCCTGCTGAAAGTGAATTATCACCAGCAACTTCTCTTCCCCAGACAGAGGAAGAGGCGCCATACCGGGAACCTACTCCAGATCAAGCGCCACCTCCCTGGCTATCCACGTCCAATATCCCCACTATGGATATGCCGACGGCGCCTCATTTCTCAAATGAGGTCGATACTGGCGTCACAGATCGAGTCCCGGTGATCACTATCGATGAGCAGAACGAGGAGAACGATAATACTATTGTCGTATCTACTCCGAAACATGCTAAGGCTGCCGTGGAAAATCCGTCTATTGCGCCCGCTATCGATGAGCAAGAAGAGCATATAGCTCTTGATAGTACCACCGCATCAGTAGAAACAGAAGCAGAACCAGAGCACCCACTTTCACAAGAGGTTCCTCATGCAAGGGTAGACGAAGCCACTGAATTCTCTGAGTCACCTACCGCTCCAGTGAGCGAAGAGGAGGGGACGTGGCTGCAATCGTATTCTCTTTTACCCGCCGACGAAGAACCAGCATGGCTACAACCTCTTCCTCCCTCACATAGCGAGGAGGAACCAGTATGGCTGCAATCTCTTACTACCTCACAATCTGACGAAGAGGCCTCGTGGCTGCAATCTTTTACTCTGCCACATACCGATGAGGACAAAGATAATACCCAGTATGAGAAGACATCCAGCCTTGCAGCCGACGAGGAAGCTCCTCACTTTGCAGAAGCACCCAGTCTTACAGCCGACGAGGGTTCTGAAAGCCAGTTTATCGCTCCTACAACCAGTGATGAAAACAATGAGGAGACGAAAACGGTCATTGTTTCACCGGCAAAACGGCATCGCTCAAAGCAGAAACGAGTGAAATGAAGAACGCGCACCGGCAGATAAGCTCCGAAGAAAAGAGCGAGCAAGCAGAACCACTCATTTTAAACAACCAGGAACAACAACCGGCTCCTGAATCTAAGCAATAATTCGATGTAACATATAGCTCTACTACATAAAATGGCATAATAGCAGCGAAAATGGGAGATCGGTGGCAAAGTCTCCTGATTGGACCGGTCCCCCCCATATCTCTGCTCTCCTTTACGAGCAATAGGAAAAGCATCTACAATTCAAATAGGAAAAGTATTAATGAGGAGCCTACATGACCATCAATAATGAACATAAGAATACATTTTCAATACCCAATCAGGCAACACAATTCGGTTCGCATGAGGATGAAGATGACACTCCTGGGAGAATCCCTATACCACCACAACAAACTGCATGGTCGCCTCTACCCACGGCAGCGTCTCCTTATACGCGGGGAGCAAAGCGCCGTCGTGTCGCCGTGCCTCTAGTGGTCGCACTGGTACTTCTGGTTATCCTTATCATTTTAGGAGGTTTTTTAGGACAACACTTGCTAGCTGGCTCCGGAGTCGCTGCAGATCAAACTTCAACAGTACAAAACACGGGGCATATTGGCCAATTTGTACACCCTCCTTTGAACTCCAGCCAGCTCGATTCGCTCAGGCATCTTGTCAGTTATATGCAATATAAACAACTTGCCAATATGTATGTTGCGCGCATGAGCCTGGACGTGGAACTGGGCCAGCTCATCATGGTCGAGTACGGAGATACTTCTTATTCGTCAGACCTGGACATGATGGTCAATCAACTCCATGCCGGTGGCGTTATCATGTACGAATTTCAGATGAATACGTTCAATCAGACGAAACACGACATCGCCGAAATGCAGCAGCGCGCAACATTCCCACTGCTCATCTCAACCGATGAAGAGGGGGGTCCATATGTTCACCGCTTATCACACATCTATGGTTTACGCATGTCGGCCACGGACATTTACAACACAGGCAATGTCGCTGTCGCGACCCAGCAGGGACACAAAACCGCGCATGACCTGGCTTCACTTGGCATCAACGAAGACCTGGCTCCCGATGTTGATGTCAACCTCGTGAACGGTTATGACATGGTGACGCGCACCTTTGGCAACGACCCAACATCCGTGATTAAATTCGCCGGTGCCTATATGCAGGCGATGCAAAGCGATGGTGTCGTTGCCTGTATTAAACACTTTCCTGGACTGGGAGACGCCGTCAGCGATGCACACACAGGCTTGCCTGTCGTTAATCGAACAAAGCAACAACTCTATGATGTCGAACTCGCACCTTTCAAAGCCTTTATTCAAACGCAGAATAAGCTGGATAATCCTGGCATGATTATGCCCACCGATGTGCTCATGCCCGCTATTGACCCCGTCTATCCAGCGGAACTCTCACACACCTTTATGACCGATATTCTGCGTAATGAATTTGGCTATGATGGCGTCGTTCTCACCGACGCGCTCTATATGACGGGCATTAGCCAGAAGTGGAGCATGCCTGAGGCCGCGGTCCTGGCGCTCCAGGCTGGTAACGACATGTTGCTTGGCCCCACAGGTGCGGGCCAGATGATCGAAATGCTCAATGCTATCAAACAGGCATTGAAGGATGGTCGACTCACCAAACAGCGCATTGACGAGGCTGCTACCCGCATAATCGCGCTCAAAATGCAGTACCACCTGATGCCAGCGATACCGCCCCAGCCGTAAGCTGACCCGCAATCAGTTCTCATATAAAGGTGTAGTGTCTGTTGGGCTGAGCAAGCACTGCCCGGCAGACACTACACAAAAACAGCTGGTAGACCTGTTGCGAAGCCGCAAGCAAAAAGGAGCGCCGGAAACGGCCTTTCATTCAAAAAACGTTCATTCAAAGAAATAGCGCAACGAAAATTCCCACTTAAGCGTTACTATTTAGGGGAAACTAGTTGGGCGATTTCCACGCCCATCTATTAGCTCAATAAATAGAATACATGGGAGCTTCTATGGCTATTATTAACAAGGATGCTCACACTCATCAGCAACAGAGCCAGCATGACGGGAACGATAGCAGACAGGACCCCGTACCTCCAACTAAGCCAGGTAAGCCCTTCACCATCATCAAAATACTATTTCTCATCCTGCTCTTCTGTATCATCATTGCCACGCCTCAAGCAGCTTACCAACGATCGGTTGACGCGACAAGATTAAGAGATCCGGCCATTGTACAGCATCGAGGCTCATTCGTGCAGCAGCCACGGAGCGCGCTCCAGATCGAGGCGCTGACTCACCCAACCAGTTCGATGTCGTATAAGCAACTTGCTCGTTACTACGTTTCGCATATGACCCTCGACGAGGAGCTGGGCCAGCTCTTCATGGCCGAGTATTACGACACGTACTATTCTTCAGCCCTGGATACGATGGTCAACAAACTGCACGCGGGTGGGGTCGTTATGTATGCTTTCCAGATGAATACCTTCGCGCAAACGAAGCACGATATCGCCGAGATGCAGAAGCACCGCTACGCTGCCCCTGCTCATTTCAACCGACGAGGAGGGAGGCTTTGTCGAGCGGGTACAAAATATTTATGGACATCATCCAGGTGCATTGGAGATCTACCAGACCGGCAATGTGAACAATGCAGTGCAGGCAGGGCACAGGATCGCGCACGATCTGCTGGCACTCGGCATCAATGAAGACCTGGCACCTGATGTCGATGTGCAGTTGGTGGATGGACCAGATCAGTACTTGCGTACGTGGGGCTACACGCCGCAATCGGTCATTACCTACGCGGGCGCTTATATGCAGGCCGTGCAAGGCGATGGCGTTGTCGCCTGCATCAAGCATTTCCCAGGGCTGGGCGACGCGAGTACCGATGCGCACTTCGATCTACCTGTTGTGAAGCGCAGCAGGGATCAAATCTACGCGGTCGAACTGGCCCCATTCAAGGCCTTTATTCAAACGCACAACGCTTTGGATAATCCCGGCATGATTATGCCTACCGATGTGCTCATGCCAGCTATCGACCCCGTCTATCCCGCGGAACTCTCACATATCTTCATGACCGATATTCTGCGCAAAGAGCTGGGCTACGATGGCGTTGTGATTACAGATGCGCTCTATATGAAGGGCATTAGCCAGAAGTGGAGCCTGCCACAGGCGGCGGTTCTGGCGCTCAACGCGGGTAACGATATGCTTTTAGGAGCCAATGGACCCTATCAGATGATGGCCATGTTAAATGGGCTGAAAGCTGCGCTGCAGGATGGTAGTCTCTCAAAGGCGCGCGTCGACGAGGCTGCCACGCGCATTATCACCTTGAAATTGGAGCGGCATATCATGCCCAACTTACCACCACAGGATTACGGTTTGACGGCTTAATCGGTGTCGCGGGGAGCAGGAACTAAAAAGACTGAGAGGGATTTCGCGTTTTGTCACGCTGCAAGCGCTCGATGATGCCTTTGAGCCTGCGTGTTTCGGAGAGATGCTGCTCTTGCAGGCGCTCTATCTCCTGCTCCATCTGACGTCGCACCTGCTCTATATGCACTTTATTCTCAAGCTGCATCTGCTCGATCAGGTTTCTCATATGCAGGATGGTCTCAACGCCCGCGAGATTAACGCCGAGGTCTTGCATCAAGCTGCGAATCTGCATGACGCGCTCGATATCACGGTCAGAGTATAAACGTGGACTGTGTGGACTATTCCCTTTGCGGGCAGGAGAGATCAGTCCCAGTCGCTCGTAGTGGCGCAATGTCTGCTCATGCACTTCCGCCTTCTCTGCCGCCACACTTATGATGTACCACGCGCCATCACTTTTCTCGGACACAATGTTCCCCCTTCCTATGGGTAAGACTCGACATGTCGATTCCTGGCCAATTTTTCGAAGAGCGAGCGCTCCTCGTCAGAAAGTTGTGTGGGGAGACGCACCTGGGCACGCGCATAGAGGTTGCCGCTACCTTCACCGCGCAGGTGGGGCATACCTTTCCCTGCCAGGCGGAACAGGCGGCGGTTCTGCGTCTCCGCTGGAATAGTCAGCATCAGTTTGCGTCCATCGGGCGTTGGAACGGCTACCTCGCCACCCAGCATCATCGTGACAAGATCAACATCCATGTCAACATAGAGATCGTCTGCTTTGCGCTCAAACTGCGGGTCCGGTTTGACGCTGATGACCAGGTAAAGATCCCCGCGTGGTCCACCACCGATGCCTGGCTGTCCTTCGCCAGCGACGCGAATCTTAGAGCCGTTATCTACACCAGCATTTATTTTGACCTGGATGCGTTTATTGCGCGGTATCATGCCCTGACCGCCGCAGTTTGTACATGGCTTATTATTGATCTCGCCAGTTCCTTTACAGATGGGGCAGACCTCTGTCGATTGGATATTGAAGGTGCGCATTCCTCCGGCGTACGCTTCCTGGAGCGTCACCTCAACGGGTTGTTCGATACTATCACCGGCACGGCGTCGCAAATCTTCGCGCGTGCCACGCATACTGGGTCCAGCGCCGGGTCCAGCCGTGCCAGAACGCCCAAAAAGCGCCTCAAAGAAGTCGGAAAAAGCGGGGCTGCCAGCATCAAAATCATAGGGATTTGACGAGGGGCGACCGCCACTATATGTATAGGAGCGCCTACCGGCATCGGGGGAAGGGCCAAACTGCTCTTGCCAATTTGGGCCTAGCGTGTCATATTTGTTCCGTTTGTCGGGATCAGAAAGAACTTCGTAGGCCTCGTTAATCTCCTTGAACCTGACTTCTGCCTTCTTGTCACCGGGATTAACGTCGGGGTGATGTTTGCGCGCCAGCTTACGAAATGCCTTTTTAATTTCATCCGCGCTGGCTCCCCGCGAGACATTGAGGATTTTGTAATAATCTTTGTATTCCATAGCCTTGTCCAGCCCCTTGTTTTTTTATGCCATTGAGACACTCATATGGCTGTATAATTCTTACTGTTTATTGCCCATGCTGACTTTGACGCGGGCTGGACGGAGCGTTTCTTCACCGAGGGTGTAGCCTTTGAGCACTTCCTCGACAATGGTTCCCTCGGGTTTGTCACTGTCTTCGACAGCCTCTATGGCTTCATGGAGATAGGGGTTGAACGGCTCACCAATGGTAGCCACAGGTGCCAAACCCTGGCCGCGCAGTACTTCGTTCATTTGCCACTGTACCATGCGCAGCGCCTGCTGCAAGCCCTGACGGTCCAGGGTGTCCTGGTAGACCAACGCTCGCTCGACATTGTCCATTACGCCAAGCAAATTATGCAGTAGGGCCTTCTTCTGCTGTTGCACGCGGTCGGCAAGCACACGTTCCTGGCGTTTGCGGAAGTTATCCATATCGGCTCGCTCGCGCACGTATTTACTCCAATTATCGCTAGCTTCCTGGCGCGCCTGCGCCAACTGCGTCTCTAGCTCAGCGATACGAGCAGCCTCTGGCGAACTGCTCTCTTCTTCTGTCCTCGGTAAATCCTGGGCTTCTTCCATTATTGTCTATAGCTCCTTTAGATCAACGTTTTAGTATGGTATAGCAGGAGTGCTGAAAGGGCATTTCAT
>DMFQ01000475.1 GCA_003450555.1 Ktedonobacter sp. | reverse complement strand
GTTCGCCACTGCGAACCTCTCGCCCCGATACATATGAATCCGCTTCCAAGGCGCCATCACAAGCACCCTACCCTGAAAGCCTCTGTCTTGCCCCTACTGCTCCACCAGACCATGAAGAGAACTCCGCCGCTCGGACGGGGGAGCACCAAACTCTTGCAGAAGTGGCTTGAGTCGTGCGCAGAGCGTGGGATTCCATTTCTCCAGCTCGCCGATCAGACACGTGGTCGCCACAGCAAGAGCGCGGCGCAGCTCCAGTTCATCAAGCGAGCGGACAAGCGCACCTGCGAGCGGATCGGTCACAGCAGCGGGGAGGCGATCGACGCCGCGCCCGTAGACGGCGTTCTCTCCCAGGCGGATGCACGCGAGGGCGAGCGCGTGATCGCGGATCCCACTGATCCAGTATTCGGCCTGCCATCGCTTGTTGCGCTCGATACACGATCGAGCGTGGAGAACGTGATGCCAGCCGAGCCCGCTGAGGGAGGAGGCGCTCGGCTGCGGCGTGGACTCCAACTGATGTGTGGTGCCGAAGAGGGCGCGGAAGTTCGGACCGCGCGCGCCGAATTCCTGATTAGGTGTCACCGCCACGTCAACCTCAAGGCCACTGAGCAGAAGGAACACGCGATAGATACTCGAGCCGGAGTGCAAGTCGAAATGGTCGAGAACGCTGAATTCCCGATTGAGCGCCTCCGTCCAGTCATGAAGAACTGTGTCGAGCATGATGCCGTCGGCGATCCCGAAGGCCACGTCAATGTCGGACCACTCGTCCCCGTCCCCAAACGCCATCGAGCCAGTGAGCGCACCCGCTGTAACCCGTGGGTCGGCCCTCCCCACTTCCAGGACGCGATTACGTACGTGGTCGCGCTGCTCCGCGGTGAACATGTGGGCCTCTCTCCTGTCTTCTCGCTGCTCAGATGCTATAGAGCACGCCGTGCTTTTTCGTCAGGACCGCACTGATAGGCCAACTATCACAACGCATTCTTAATGGTGTCCGCCACTATGCCCACTGCCGTCGAAACTACCGTGATGAGAACTGCTGTGATGTCCGCTCGAATGAGCAGAGTGATTGCTGCTAAAACTTCCATGGTGAGACGCCGCGTGGTGCGCCTGACTGTGCGTGTGTTGGTGTTGGTGCTGGCTCCAGGCTGCGTGCTTGGCCGCACGGCGCTCTCGTGCAGTAATGCTGGGGCTATCTCCGGCAGCGACTCTTTGCCGGAAGATAAGGAGAGTCGCGAGAGCTTTCCGCCGCTGTGCATCTGATCCTCTCGCTATCTGCCAGATTAATCGCCCTACGCCCGCAATAAATATGATGCCGATAGCAATATAAAGAGCCGAGTAAAACATGATTCTACCCTCCTTGTATTGTATGCCGCGGCGCGGAAAGCAAATGCTCTGGAAATAGAGTAGCATTACCACATCGATTGCGTCAAGATTCTAAGCTAGTCAGCATAGTTGACCAGGCATTTTCCATATGGTATGATCACCCCATACAGGTTATTATCTTTGGCGCATGCTTCCCGCGCCGAAAGTATCGGAAAGAAGGTGTAGATATGACCAAAAACGCACGCCGCGCAACATCGATACCCAGCATGAAGGTATGGAGCTACACCGAGGATGCCCTGGGAACGTAGACGCTGAGATAGCATTTCGCGTCATACTGTTCTCGATCACGAGAAAATGCATCCTCCTTTCAATCTCCATAAGCCACGTCTCCGCCACGGTGGTCTTGCCTTCCACTTAACTTCCTCTCGTGCTGGTGCTCCCTGTCGCGCGCATCCTCACCCACTCCGCTCCGCTCGTTTGTTTTCGATGGGGGGGTGAGATGTTTGTGTCGTTTGCGATCTGCGATTGTTTGAACATTACCATGAGGAGCATCCCTTTGCTTTCACCCGATTCGACCACGAAAGAACCGCCAGCGCAGCCCTCGGCGAATGATCTTCTCGTGGCAAAAGCTGGCTATGCATCCAGCGCGACTGCGCCTGCGCGTTCGCGCGGCAAGAAGTTCTTATCGTACTACAAACCATACCTGGGCTTGTTTTTTACGGATATGGCCTGCGCGCTTATCGTATCGACGACTACACTGCTGCTCCCGCTATGCGCGCGATACATCACCAAAAACATCTTAGAAGGTAATACGCCTCAAGATCTCAACCAGATCTATCTGATGGGCGCGCTCATGGTAGCGTTGGTTGGTATCCAATTACTGTGTACCATGTTCATCGACTTTCAAGGGCATATGATGGGCGCCAGGATGGAAAGCGACATGCGCAGTGAATTATTCGAGCAGTATCAAAAGCTCTCGTTTCGCTTTTATGATGAACAACGCACCGGTCAATTAATGACCCGGCTTACCAATGATACATTCGCAATGAGCGAGTTATATCATCATGGTCCTGAGGATATCGTTGTTACCAGTTTGACGGTCACTGGCGCCTTCATTATCTTGCTGAAGGTCAATGTTGCGCTTACCTTGATTGTCTTTCTCTTTGTGCCAATGATGGCTGTACACGCGCTGTATTTCAATAAAAAGATGAATAGGGCGTTACGCAGCAGCAAGGATAGAATCGGTGATATCAATGCGCAAGTTGAAGATACGCTCGCAGGCATCAGAGTGGTAAAATCATTTACCAACGAAGATGTTGAAAAAAGCAAGTTCGCCTACGCAAACAATCGTTTTCTAGCCAGCCGCCGAGACGGCTATAAAAGTGAGATGTACTTTTCCGGCGGATTACTTGCCTTCACCCAGCTTATTACCATCGCTGTGATCATCTTTGGTGGCGTCGCTATTGTTCATGCATCCCTGGATGTAGCTGATTTGCTCACCTACGTATTATGTGTCGGTATCCTCATCGATCCAATCCAGAAATTGGTCAACTTTGGCAGGCTCTATCAGGAAGGCACTACCGGATTTCACCGGTTCATGGATATTCTGGAGGTGGCGCCCGATCTGCAAGACGCGGCAGATGCGCTTGATCTGACACAGGTTCGGGGGAAGGTGGAGTTTCAAGATGTCAGCTTCAAGTATAAAGAAGATCATCAGTATGTCGTGAAGAACCTCTCGCTGGAGATACAAGCCGGCGAATACGTTGCCTTAGTCGGGTCTTCCGGCGTTGGCAAAACAACGCTCTGCTCGTTAATTCCGCGTTTCTACGAAGTCAATGCGGGAAAAATCCTGCTGGATGGGCAGGATATCCG
>DMFQ01000141.1:3803-4187 GCA_003450555.1 Ktedonobacter sp. | reverse complement strand
GTCATCCTCTTCTCCATCGCTCTCGCACTGGTTTTCTTAGGCGCAATACCTCGACGCGTTAATCTCCGTTAGCGTGATCTCATTCAACATGATGATCAGTCTGGTGCAAGAAGTACGTGCCAAGCAGACGCTTGACCATATCGCACTGTTGACGCGGCCTAAAGCGACCGTTGTGCGCGATGGGCAAGAGCAGTTGCTTGAGCCAGAGGCATTGGTCGTTGATGATCTTCTCGTTATCCATCCAGGCGATCAGATCGTTGTTGATGGGCCGATCGTTGGTGCCGGACGCTTGGAGGTCGATGAATCGCTACTGACCGGTGAATCGAACCTGGTGACAAAGCACGAAGGTGACATGCTCTACTCGGGAACATTTTGCGTGACGGG
>DMFQ01000141.1:2906-3692 GCA_003450555.1 Ktedonobacter sp. | reverse complement strand
GCCTATCGCGAAATGTATACCCCGCTGCAGCGTGAGATCAATCTGCTGATTCGCGTCCTGCTCTTCATTGCCCTGTTCCTGGAATTGCTGCTGGTTGCCGCTTCCATCGTCAGTTTCATTCCTATTGTGGAAACCGTACGGATGGCGATGGTCATTATCGGCATTGTGCCAAACGGACTGTTTCTCTCTATTAGCATGGCCTATGCTTTGGGTGCGGTTCGCATTGTTGGAAAGGGTGCGCTGGTGCAGAAGTTCAACGCCATCGAATCGCTCAGCCATGTGGATGTTCTGTGCCTGGACAAAACGGGAACGCTCACCACGAACAGACTTGAACTGGCCTCACTGTATCCCTATGGCATCGACAAGATAGCTCTGCGTGCACTGCTTGGCAGCTATATTGCGCATACGTCAAGTCGCAATGCAACGAGCGAGGCTATTGGAGCTGCATGTCAGGAACAAACGATGCGTGGACTTCATGTTCGCCAGGAGATTCCCTTTTCGTCAGCCCGTAAATGGAGCGCACTGGTCGTGGATGAGAGCACCTTGCGTGGGGTCTACGTTCTGGGTGCTCCAGACGTGCTCCGTCCCTTTCTGGTGCCTGATAGCAACCTGGGAGTCTTCGTTGCCGAGGAGACCGGGCGCGGACTGCGTGTGTTGCTCTTTGCTCGCTCTCCCGAGCCAGTTCAATTTCAGCAACTCGCGGGCGAGGCGCGCTTGCCGCAAGGATTGATTCCACTTGGCGCGATTAGCCTGCGTGATACGTTGCGCCCCGAGGCGCGTGAAACC
>DMFQ01000141.1:1188-2730 GCA_003450555.1 Ktedonobacter sp. | reverse complement strand
GAACTTGACGCGCTTGACGATATGCAACTCGCGCAGGTGGTCGAAGAGACGACGATCTTTGGTCGCATCACGCCGGGGCAAAAGGAACGCATCATCCAGGCATTACGCCGTCGCCACCATTATGTCGCAATGATTGGTGATGGCGTGAACGATGTCCTCTCCCTTAAACAGGCAAATCTGGGCATCGCCATGCAAAGTGGCAGCCAGGCAACACGCGGAGTTGCTGATCTGGTCCTGCTGCAAGACTCATTTGCCGCGCTGCCACCCGCTGTACGGGAGGGTCAGCGCATCCGCAATGGCATGCAAGATATCTTGAAGCTCTTTCTCGCGCGCGTTGCCTCTGTGACGCTGTTGCTCATCTCCATTGCCTTTATCGGCAGTTTTCCCTTCCAACCTCGGCAGACATCTTTGCTGACACTGCTCACGGTCGGCGTGCCTGCGCTTGCCCTGGCCTACTGGGCGCGCCCCGGTCGGGTAGCAAGCGAGAGCCCGCTACGCGCGTTAGCACGCTTCGTGCTTCCAGTTGCTGTGACAACCTGTCTGGTTGCCATTGGTGTCTATCTTGCTATATTGATCCCGGCCTCGCTCAGCCTTCCTGCGCCTGATAATGCCTATCGTGAAGGAGCGTTACCGTTAGCTCAGACGGCTCTCACGGTATTTTTAGTCCTCTGTGGCCTGATCTTGCTGCTCTTTCTGGAGCCACCGACTCGTGCGAGACCAGGGAAACAGGGAAAATACAGCAACTGGTGGCCCTCGCTGCTCGTCCTGGGACTCTTCATCTGCCTGCTCATCGTTCTTGCCGTGCCACCACTGTATGTGCTATTCAATTTGCAGCCATTGAATGTGATAGCCTACGCGATTATTATGGCTGCGGTGCTGTTCTGGGCTGTTCTACTGTGGCTGATCTTGCATTTTCATCTCTTCGAGCGTGTGTTTCAAGGATCAGGTGTTTCTGATCCTTGATATCGCTGACTATGATCAGCCTTATGAAACTCGGTCATCTTCCTATTGGAGCCAACACCCCTGCTGATCTCAGAGGGCTGGCAAATGTTCCGCGATGAGATGCAATCGTGACGAAAGAGCCATCATTTTCTCCTATCATGGTGAAGCAAGACGCTGAGCAGATTTCCATGGCTCTTATCAGCCTGCTACGACATGCCCTCAATGCTCTTCCGACAGCAGAAGGGATCTCTGTGCATCTGAGCCGGAATGAGGCGAATATCTTTATTTCGGACCCCGCTCTCACTGCCCTTCAACCACTTAGGCTATGATTGAGACGGTATGTAATACGTGTAAGCCAAGCTGCTGATTGCCTTCGATGGTCACGTGAGGGAGAACTTCGTTTTCGCTCATGCCTCTGGTAAATAAGCGCCACGCGCTTTCCTGATCGATCAAAACAGTTGCGTCGGCTCGGGTTGTTGATGCTTTCCCCAACTTCCATTGCTGCTGCTTGCGTAGTAAGAACCAATCTCCACCAGATGTACCTGAAATAGTGAGTTGAATTACTGTGCCATCGTCTGCCTGCACATCCTTGAAGGTATG
>DMFQ01000141.1:0-1028 GCA_003450555.1 Ktedonobacter sp. | reverse complement strand
CCAACGTTCCGTATACTCCCTGGCAACATCTAGCCATACAGGCGCAGGATCGGGTCCCGCCCAGCTTACAGCGTCTCCTATAGCATATGGATCAAGTGAGGCAAAATACTGGTGAAGTTCTTCCCCTGTCAATGCTAACAATCTACAAAGCAGTTGACTGCTCATTCTCCGCGTGGCCTGTACCCATACATCATTTCTTTCGTTGATGTAGCTCACAAGTTCATCCCAGGAATCGAGGGCCTCAGGATTGCCCATAGAATTGAGGTAGTCGAAGCCGTCACGTTTTCTTGAGAGTCGGCTAATGTCGTCTCCCAGTAGATGCAAGGCGATATCTTTTACCGTCCAACCAGTACAGACTGTTGGTTTGTGCCGATCTTCTTCAGTGAGTTCAGAGAGAAGTTCCAGCAGTAGTTGTCGTTCGGGTGGGAATAAATCAAGGACGATGACCGGCCCGAGTGGCTGCATGGTTTTTTCCTTTAGGCAATGTTCAAATGAAGCGACCTTGCTACAACAGCTTTACTAACGTGACGTCCTCGTCTAGATAGCCCATATGCCGGTAGAAGCCGAGCGCTTGCTCATTGGCTGCCCCGGTTGCCAGGGAGAGAATCCGATAGCCTTTTTTACCCATGAAGTTGCGTTGCTTTTGCCACATTGTATCACCTCTCATCTTCCCATTGCGAAAATAAAGAGACCCTGACCACTTTGAAACGTTGCCTCCTTTCCCATCATTTCTTCCCAAAGATGAGGAGTACCATTGGCCCCTTCTTTTTGAGGTGAGAAAACCAATCGTACGTCCCTTCTGAATGGGGCTTGTATCGAACATGTGGATGAACCGATTTACTTTGGTGATTGACACCTGGCTCATGTAAAAAGTCATTGTGCTACTGACATACTGTTGTCATTCGTATCAGGTAGACTATGGGTAGAAGAGAAATCAAGTGCCGCCGTTGGTGCGGCTGCTCAGATTTGAAAGGAAGGAATACTTATGGCAAAGCTTCTCGGACCCGATTTTATCAACTTGCAGGTGC
>DMFQ01000352.1:7654-8169 GCA_003450555.1 Ktedonobacter sp. | reverse complement strand
CAAAAAATTTCTATCTCATTAAACGTGTTGTTTGCACTGTTGTCGTTGAGGGTGGGATATTTGGCTTTTTGGGGAATCGGGTTTGAGTAGAGGAATATACCCTGCTTTATTGATGACTTTTATGCCCATCTTAAGAAATTCGGGCATAAATGTATACGCTCAGGTGTTATCTATGATAGAATGAGACAAATACCATGCAGATTGTTAGGTAGAGGGGTATCTTGACGTCGGGGTCCCACTAAGAGACAATCATGCTCGTAGCTCATAATCAACCAATATAGAATTCTCGCGGGAGTGGTCGTAATGAAAAAAGGAATCCATCCAAATTATATCGAGTCTACAGTCAGTTGTGCCTGTGGCAACAGTTTCAAAACTATGAGCGTCAAACCTGTCATGAAAGTGGATGTCTGTTCAAATTGTCATCCATTCTTCACTGGACAACAGCGCATCCTTGACGCGGCTGGTCGTGTGGAGCGTTTCCGCAAACGCTTCAACTTGCAGGAAGAAGCATAAAA
>DMFQ01000352.1:0-7496 GCA_003450555.1 Ktedonobacter sp. | reverse complement strand
CAGGGCAGGGGCAAGCCCCTACTATACATAACATAGTCATCGCAGATCGATGCGTTGTATAGTTGTATAGTAGGGGCGACTCTTGTGGTCGTCCTCGCTCGTACTGGCGCGTTATATGGCCTAGATCGGTACGTTGTATATCCCTTGCTCGCTGGCTGTTCTTAATTTTATTTATCATGGGTATGAGGTGAGTGGCTTGGAGAAAATACCCCAAAGAACCTTACTTTTCCTCATCGCTGACACTGGAGCCGGACATCGTAGTGCAGCGAATGCTATTCGTAATGCCATCACGCTGATTTCTCAAAAGGAGCAGGAAGAATGGTATGCACGTAAACAAGAAGTTTCTGACTCCACCACTGACGTTCAAGAGCAGCCCACGGCTGATGTATTGCCAGCGCCTCCTACGTATCGGTGTTGAAATTGTTGATGTCTTTGAAGAGTATAGCCTCTTTCCACTGCGTGAAGCGGTCAAACTCTACGGGCCAGCTATTCGGTACAACCCTAAGATTTACGGACGCGTCTTTCGTATGAGCAATGAACGGCGTGGTGTGACGGCGGTACAATATGTCACATCGCCCCTCATGCGCAACGGGCTGTTACGTCTGATTACGGATGTCCAGCCCGATGTTATTGTCTCCATCCATCCACTGCTCAATCACGTCACCATCAAAGCCCTGCAAGACGCGAATCTGCATATCCCTTTTCTCACCGTCGTGACCGACCTGGTCAGCATACATTATTCCTGGTTCGCTCCGGGCGCTGATGCCTATATTGTGCCAACGGAGCGGGCAAAGGAATTGTACCTGGCGCGTGGGCTAGATTCTGAGCGCGTACATGTGCTTGGAATGCCCATCGATCCCAAGTTTACGCGCCCAACTGAGAGCAAACAGGAACTCCAGCGCAAGTTCGGGCTGGAACCAGGATTGCCGGTTGTATTGCTGGTAGGTGGCGGTGATGGCGCGGGCGGCTTACAGGATGCAGTACGCGCCATTTCACGCGCGCATTTACCCGTCCAGTTGTTGATTATCACCGGCCGCAATCGCCGGCTCTACGCGTACCTCCAGCGTATCAAGATAAGTTTCCACGTGCCGGTAAAGGTCTTTGGTTTTGTGCAGAATATGCCGGAGATGATGCGTGCCTCCGACGTGATTATCACTAAAGCGGGGCCGGGAACGATCAATGAAGCGCTGGCATGTAATCTTCCCATTATTCTGAGCGGGTATGTGCCGGGTCAGGAAGAGGGAAATGTCGAATTTGTGCTGAAAAACGACGTGGGCATCATGGCTCACGACACTATTGAACTGGTCGATGGGTTGCGCCGGCTGGTCAAGCCAGGCTCGGCAACTATGCGTCGTCAGGTGGCAAATGCGAAACGCGTGAGTCGCCCCCAGGCATCGTTCGATATAGCCAACTGCATTCTAGGCTTCCTGCCTCCTGTCGCTCAGTCAGCGCTGCGGCAAACGAGGCCTGCGCGCAACCGCCGCCGTTCGATGTCTATGACCTTGCGTTCTTCGGAGGCACGCATTCGAGCTATACGCCGCCGCTTGCCGCGTATGACACGCGTGTCATTTTTGAAGAGTCCTGTTGTCAGGCGTTTATCGCGTATGCACTCTCCCGGCTTCCCATCTCGCTTTATTCGTTTGAGGGACAGCGACCAGAAGCATTTGTTGTAATAATTAATGAGGAGATAGATTGTGGCAAAGTTTTACTATGGGGGTCAGGCTGTAATGGAGGGTGTGATGATGCGCGGGCGCGCGTCTGCCGCCGTAGCGATTCGCAAACCAGATCAGAGTATTTATCTCTATGAAGAGGCGTTGAACCCGCGCCTCTATCAGAATCGCCTCTTTCGCCTGCCGTTTGTGCGTGGACTACTGCTCCTCTGGGAGATGCTTGTCCTCGGCACCCGCTTGATGACCATGTCCGCCAATATCGCCACGGGCGCTGTCAATCCAGACGATCCTACTACCTCTCCTCCTACTCTTGATAATGCTCAACCGGGTATGGATGGACTTCGACCGCTTGATGGGGAAGCAAGCCCGGCTTCTAAGTCCGACGACATGGCTCCCCCGCAAATCGGCGGTGTGACGCTGGCGATCACGTTGATGATCTCACTTGGCTTCGCCATCCTGGTTTTTTTCCTGGCCCCGCTCTTCATCGCGAGTCTTTTCCATATCCAGGCTGGTGGCGATTGGTTAAACCTGGTGATCGAGGGCGCGGTACGTTTGCTACTGCTCATCGGCTATCTCTACCTGATTGGCCGATTCCCGGATATCCAGCGTGTCTTTGGCTACCATGGCGCAGAACACAAGGCCATCAACGCTATGGAGCAGGGTGCTCCACTGGATATACCTCATGTTCGCAGCGCCTCACGCGTCCATACGCGGTGTGGAACCGGCTTCCTCCTCATTGTGATGGTCGTCTCGATCTTCGTTTTTGCTTTCGTGGGAACGCCATCCTTGCCGCTTAAAGTGCTCTCGCGTATCGTCCTGGTGCCGGTTGTAGCAGGTATCTCCTATGAACTGATGCGCCTGGGGGCTGCCAACTACCGATTTCGTATAGTCAGATGGCTCCTTGCTCCAGGGCTTGCCCTGCAGGGTTTGACTACGCGCGAGCCTGATGATAGTATGATAGAGTGTGCAATTACCTCGTTGAAACGGGTAATGCAGAGAGATGGGCAGGCTGTTTTGGGTGGTGAGGAGAACGAGAGTGCTGGCGAAGCCGCACCTCTACTACCATACGACAAATCGGCCCACGCGGCCCGTGTATTGTAGGGCGGCAGTGGTATGGATGTGGGGACGCTTGAGCCGCCCATTCGCAGCAACATAAGGATACAAACCAGGGCAATGGAGCGGCTCTCACCGCTGCTTTACCCGTGTGAAGGGCCAGGGCGACCGCAAGGGATCGCCCCTACATGTCGCATAGCTAGCAGGGCGACCGCAAGGGATCGCCCCTACATATTACGGTGCGGTTCTCACTGCTGCTTTGCGCGTGTGAAGTGGAAAACGTCTGTGGTCACCGTGAAAACGGTGTCCTATTGCTTATGTTGGTGCCAATGGGAGTGAGGCGATGCAGCAGGAAGAACGAGACGAACCTGCTCCCTTGCTCATTTCACAAAAACCTATTAATGAGAGGCGGGCGTTTGCCTCGCCCTGAGGGCATTCTGCCCTTATTATGATAAAAAGAGAGAAGAATATTTCCAATATGTCGTCTGATCCAACCATTACGCCTCCCCCTGTCGATGTGCCGAAGGATACTCCTGCGTTAGAGCAGCCGCCGCGTGTGCAATTCTCGAGAGCACGCTGGTTTTTTACCGGGTTGGTGCGCCTATCCTATCGCCTCTGGACGCGGATCGCCGCGCGCCTCTTCCCCGAAAATTCAAAAGCGGAGCAACTGGCTTTTGCCTTGCATCTTCCGTTGCCGGACAAGCTCAATATGAGCTGGGTGACTAAATACCTGGCTGTTGGCGGGCGCGTGCGTCCTGCCGATATCCCGATCCTGGCGCTTACGGGTATTACGCATGTAGTAGATACTCGTTCGGAGTATTGTGATGACGCGCAGGCAATGGCGCAGGAGCAAATCGAACTGCTCCATCTACCCACTCCAGATACTTACCCCTTGTCTGTTGAGCAGTTGCGGCAGGGCGCGGCCTGGGTACACGAGCGGATTGAAAAGGGAGGGCGCGTGCTTATCCATTGCGAACACGGCGTTGGCCGCAGCGTTCTACTGACCAGTGCTGTGCTGGTCTATGACGGTATGAACGCCCAGGATGCCCTGGCATTGGTACAGGAGAAGCGCTGGCAGGCGTCGCCCAATTACAGGCAAGTGGCGCGCTTGAGAGAATTTGAAGCGGACTTAGTAGCGCAGCGCAAGGCATAACGATCTATTGCCTGCGCGGCGCCATCCTCCCAGTTACTGGCGGTCACCGCGTTGGCGACGGATTTCACGCTCTCAGATGCCTGTCCCATCGCCACCCCCCAGCCAACCGTTTTGAGCATCTCTATATCGTTATTGTTGTCCCCTAGTGCCATAACCTTTTGCAGTGGGATACCTAGAGCATCTGCTAAGGCCAATACCCCGCTGGCCTTGGAGCAACCTTTGTCCATAACGGTCAATTCGGCGCAGTTGTAGCTGCCGCGTTTGATCGTTGTCCACGTACAGTTTAGTGCGGATATCTCAGGCAGTGTGCTCTGTATCGCCTCTTCCGTCGTGAAAGCAACGACACGCAGGGGATCTGGATGTCCTGCACAGAGCGTTTCATAAGGCATGCGGCGCATGCGCTCAGGATAGGTCGCGAAGTAGGCTTCGATCCAGAGGTTGTCAAGTTCAGCCGGGCCTGTCCATATTTCTTCCGCCAGTCCCTCATTGGGATGAACCACCGGCTGGATGCCATGACGCACCAGTATCTCGACCGCTTCCTGGCCAATGGCGGCGTTCAGGGGGCGGCTCTCAAGGATGGTCGCTGTCGGGTGCTGTACAATCATTGCTCCATCATAAAGAATAATTGGGCCTTGTAAGCCCAGTTCGTTGGCAATCTGGGACGTATTACAGTAGCGGCGCGCCGTTGCCAGTGTTACCACAATGCCCGCCTGCTGCGCGGTCTGAACGGCCGCGCGCGTGTAGGGTGTGATCTCGCCCGCGGGATTAAGCAGGGTGCCATCGATATCTATAACCAGTAATTGTATCTTTAACGGTAGTGTTTCCATACTTCAACCATCATTTTGTAATGACGATGCGACGGGCAACAGTCCGTCGCATGTTCCCCGGAGTGGGGCTACATTTATTATATGCAATCCGTTTGTGGCTCGCAAGGGCAAATAAAAGGGGTCTATGTGTTCTCTAGACATTCTTCACTCGCTTCTGCTACAATGCCCCGTATGAGTATGCAAGCAGAGGGACCGAAAATCGCCCGCACAAAACGCCAGCCTCCTGGCATTAGCAGTGATGTTATACTACCTGGCAAACTATGGCCGGAGAGCGTGCATGGCTTTCCACTCTTGCCAGATGAGCAGCCTGTCACCACCGTGCGCGATAGCCTCTATGATTTGATTCCCTTTGGTCCGCGCGAAGAAAAGCTGATCGGCACAGCGGCTTTCCTGCGCTTACAAAAGGTGAAGCAGCTTGGCTTTGTCTATCGTATCTGGCCGGGAGCCACCCACACGCGTTACGAGCATAGCCTTGGCTGTTACCACCTCGCTGTGCGGGCTTTACGGGCACTGCTGCAGCGGGGAGAAGATGGTGGCCTGGCAGATATCTCCATTAGCAGCGTGCAGACCCTGGTTGTGGCAGCCCTGCTGCACGATATCGGGCACTATCCTTTTTCTCACACCATCGAGGAGCTGGGCTATCCCATCGCTCCCCATGAAAAAGTGGGGCGTTCGATCATCGAAAGCGGCGAGATTGCTGCTATCCTCGAGCGAGAGTATCATCTTTCGCCTGAACGTGTGGCGGATTTTATTGATCCTCCTAAAACGAGAGCCTTGCCCCCCGATGATGAACTGCTGGGGCACCTATTGAGCGGCGCGCTCGATGTCGACAAGCTCGATTACCTGCCACGGGATGCACGCGCCTGCAACGTGCCTTATGGAGGCGTCGATGTCGAGCGGCTGCTGGGTTCGCTGCGTATCCACCCCAACGTCAATGGGCAGCGCCGTATCGTCGTTACGCACAAGGGGATCAGTCCTCTGCATTCGTTGCTGCATGCCAGGCAAGAGATGTTCGACAATATCTACTGGCACCACACCAGCCGCGCTTTCCAGGTGATGCTGATGCGAGCAGTGCAGGAAGCGTTGTTAGCGGGCGCGCTGGACGCATCACAACTGGTGGGATTGGATGATGCATCACTGCTGCTGTTGCTCGCTCAAGAGCGAATGCCCGCGAGTTCCCGCGTTTTAGTGGCAGATTTAGAAATGAGAAAACCCTACAAGGGAGTGGTGGAGATCAGTCGTATGGCGGGTCGCCTCTTCAGCCGCATGGAAGCTCTTTTCTGGAATGCGAACCGCCGACGCCGCGTTGAACAGTTGCTCGCCGCAGAGCTTGCTCGCACGTTGGAGATGGAGATCGCTGATAATGAAGTGCTCTTTGATATTCCCAGGCCTGAGAAGTGGGAGATGGATGTGTGGGTCACTTTTGGTGCGCATCCGCCCATAGGCATGGCCGAACTGGTGACATGGGTCCAGGCTACAGGGCTGCAGCCCGATGATCTTGCCAGATATGAGCAGCATCAACGCAGGATACGAGTGGTGGTGCCTGAACGTTTGCGGGCACCGCTCCAGTCACATATCGATGATATCCTGCTCCCCATGGTAGAGACGCTGCTGGAAATGGAGTGAAGCTTTACTTGCCACGCTTCCCTTTGCGTTGATACATCAGGCGCACTGCTTTTTCGTGGACGCGCCGGGCAGGCGCGAACTCTTGATCGAAGTGCAGTGCCCGTTCAGCAGCCTGTGATGCCTCGCGATAGCGCTCCAATCTATACAAATTGTCCGCCTTGATCGTCCAGACGCGCTCATCCTCCGGCGCCAATTCCAGCATGCGATCAATGGCTTCGCTGGCCTCGTCAAACTGTCCAAGGGCGCGCAGGGTACGCATGTGGCTATCCCATGCAAAGAGACTATCGGGCGTTAACTCGGTCAGTTGTTTTGTAAAAGGAGGAAGCTCGCCATACTCTTCGAGCGCGCGCAGTCCTTGGATCATCTGCGACAGGCAGAAAGTGTCCTTTGGTGCCAGCTCTAAAGCGTGGCGCATCGTATCGACAAGTTCATGCATCCTGCCAAAGCGGTGCAGAATGTCTCCCTTTATCTGGAGGGCAAAGAGGAAATCTGGATCGCAGTCCAGGCTCTGGTTCATCGCAGTGAGGGCGCCCTGCAGGTTGTTCAAGTTATAGAGAGCCATGCCCTTGTTGGCCCATGCACGCGGGTCTTTAGGGTCGAGTTCGATGGCACGAGTGGCACTGCGCAAGCCATCGGGGAAGCGCTCCTGGATGATCTGTAGCCCGCTGCGATTGATCCATGCCAGCGGAAGATTGGTATCGAGGAGCAATGCCTGGTCGTTAGCGATGGTTGCTTCGGAGATGCGTTCCAGCTTCTGTAAAGCACGCGCTTTTAAGGCCAGCGCTTCCGCTGAACCTGGGTCAAGTTTGTTTGCCTGCTGGGCAGTTTCCAACATTTCCTGGTAGTGTTCCTGTTTATCCTGTGCCGCGGCCAATGTGAGCAGTTTCTCTATATCTTCGCTGAGCATAATGCCTGCGTTTTCTGTGTCCAATAGGATGACCTCCTAAGTTCTATTCAGGGGTCTATTATCGCATTATCGGGGGATATGAGCAAGGCCTATTGTGGGGGCGCCATTTATTGGCGCTTATTAGCACCAACGTAAGGGCTGTTGAGTTTACTGAATGACTGCCAGGCCAAACGCCACTCTACCCCCAGGTTGACCGCAAGGGTCAACCCTACTATAGAGCGGAGGGCGACCCAAGGGTCCCCACCCATCGATCACGCCCC
>DMFQ01000338.1:7985-15232 GCA_003450555.1 Ktedonobacter sp. | reverse complement strand
TATAGCTTTGCCTACCACCAATAGCATATAATAGGAAAAGCGTGAATTATCATCGCTGTACAGAGGTCACTAGTTGAGAGAGAGAGCGGAGAAACAATGCAAATCAAAGTTGGGTGCGAATTTCGTTACGAGACAACCTGGCCAACGCCAGCTGTTATGCAGGTACAACCGCATCAGGTAGCGGAACAGCGTATCATCCATGAAGCATGGCAGCTTACACCGCCGCTGGCTCTCCACTCCTATTCTGATCTCTATGGCAATACCTGCCAACGCTTGGTGATACCGCCAGGCAACCAGGTACTCAGCTACGATGCCACGATAGAGGTTTCCGGGTCGGCAGACGAGGTTGCACCCGACGCGGTGCAGCTTCCGGTTGAAGCACTACCCGACGATGTACTCCTGTATACATTGCCTAGCCGCTTCTGCCTCTCGGACGTACTCTCGGATATGGCATGGCAGCTTTTCGGAACCGTGGAGCCAGGTTGGGCGCGTGTTCAGGCTATCTGCGATTGGGTACATAGCAATATCCGCTTCCAGTATGGCAGCAGCAATTCACTCACAACGGCTGCTGATGTGTGCGCGCAGGGGGTTGGCGTGTGCCGCGATTTAGCGCACCTGGCCGTGACTTTTTGTCGAGCGCTCAACATTCCCGCTCGTTATGTGTTCGGCTACCTGCCAGATATAGGAGTCACTCCACCTGACGATCCTATGGATTTCTGCGCCTGGATGGAGGTTTACCTCGCGGGGCGCTGGTGGACCTTTGATCCACGCAACAATCAGCCACGCGTAGGACGAGTCCTCATTGGTCGAGGGCGTGACGCGCTGGATGTAGCAATGGTAACGACCTATGGGTCACCGCGCCTGGCGCAAATGACAGTGTGGGCAGATGAGGCCCCGCTCGCCCCCCATTCCCATCATCCGGTTGAACCGGTGGAGGTGCAAACTCAAATCATGAAAGGAGACTACCAGCAAGGATGAATCAAGAACCAGTTGACATCGAAACTCAGATTGCTGCCCTCAATCTCCTCGACCACCAGGAAATCGACTGGAAGCGTGTGCAACGCACAGCGTACCTGATTCACCAGCACTTTCGCTATGACTACCCCGGCCCCGTCCGTGACCTCAAGCAGCGCTTATTGATTGTTCCACCCAACACGTACGGCGATCAACAGTGTATAGTCCATCGCCTGCTCGTCTCTTACCATGTCGCCGAGACATCCAGCCACGCCGATGAGTTCGCGAATCACGTGATAAACCTGCACATACCCTATATCGAACGAACCATTGACTTTGAAGCGTGGATCGTCGTCGAGCGGTCCGCGGACCATGGGCCGCATATTCTTCCTGGCTCCGCGCTTTCTGATCCGCGTTACCTTGAACCCTCAGCACTTACGCAACCCGACGATGCGCTGCAAGAAGTCGCGGCTATGCTGGTCGCAGAAGATCAAGGAGGGGACCAGGCGGAGCGGCAGCAGTCAGCGGCACTGGCCAGTCGCATCAACGCCTGGGTCTACCGCACACTCCGTTACTCGCATGGCACAACAGGTATTCATACGAAAGCTGCCCAGGCGTTCTCGCTGGGATACGGTGTCTGTCAGGACTTCGCCCATATTATGCTTGTCCTCTGCCGCCTCTGTGGACTGCCCGCCAGGTATGTCTCCGGCCACCTGTTAGGTGAAGGAGGCACACACGCCTGGGTTGAAGTGCTGCTTCCCGCGCTCGAGCGGCCCGGCGAAGCCATCGTGCAAGCTTTTGACCCTACCCATGGCTGCGAGACCGACCTGCACTACATTACCGTAGCAGTTGGACGAGATTACTACGATGTCGCCCCCACGTCGGGAACATTTCAAGCGCCCTATCACGGCCAGCTCACAGCAAACAAGCGCGTCGGGCCGATTTCACTGGAGTACGCCGATAGTGGCTCCAGCTCTTGAAATGTACGAGCTGGGCAGCAGCATCGGCGCGAACTTCAGCCTCCACATCAGGGCAGGGGATGCGCAGGGCAAGGCACACTCTCACGCATCTTGCGTATATCCTGATAAGGCTACAACGAGGCCCGGTGTGATATAGTTTAAAGTTGGATACATGCTCTCTATCATACTATGCTAGCATTGGAAACCAATGGTCAAACACGTAAAACCTCCTACCAGAGAAAGAGGTCCATGCTTCGTGCTTTATTTGAAAAGAGCAGAGGTAAGCAAATATGAACAGATCTGAATTATGTGCACTCAGTTTTAGCGGTGGCAAAGACTCGATATTGGCACTGGATCGTGCCGTGCGGACGAACCAGCATGTCGACTATCTGGTAACAATGTACGATGCCGTCAGTGAGCGCGTGCGTTTCCATGGAGTACCAATAGCGCTCATTCAAGCACAGGCTGATGCTCTGGGTATTCCTTTGCTGTCCTATCCGACGACACCGGAGGCCTTTGAAGCCGTGTTCCTCCAGTCACTTGCAGATCTGCATCAGCATGGTGTGAGCATGATCCTCTTCGGCAACATTCACCTGGCGGATGTGCGTGCCTGGTATGAAGAGCGCACGACTGCGGCAGGTCTGACGCACCTCGAACCCTTGTGGGGCGACGCACCTGGCACGCTGGTGCGTGAATGCATCGCGCGCGGCTATAGAGCCACTATTACGAGCATAGAGCTTGCGCGGGCTAAACCAGCCTGGCTGGGTGCGACATTAACAGAGGCTCTGGTGGAAGACTTCGAGGTAACGGGAATAGATCCTTGTGGAGAGCGTGGTGAGTATCATACCTTTGTAAGCGCAGGTCCGCTTTTTGCCCGGCCATTATCCATTCAACTGGGAGATGTGGTAGTTCAGCCCGGCTATCAGTTAGTAGACATCGTGTTACAAGAGGAACAAATGCAAAAAGAAACCTTCAAGCATTAACAGCTCCACGGAACATAAATAGAACTGCTTGATCCAGAGAAAACGAAGCTGGCCTGTGTTGCGCAGTGTGTTTTCGGCACAAAGATAGTGACTACCATGCTCTCACCACTACTCAATGTACCACTCGAAGGTTTGAAGCTAACGCCGGTTATGCCATTACTCGATGCAGACCAGTTGAGCGGGCTTTGGGAGCCGGCTGCCAGAGTGAGTGTAACTGTACATACCCAACCATTCCTACGTGCACAGTCGCTTTGAGCGTTCAAGGAACTGGGGCTTACAACCAACGATGGTGGTATAATCGGCGTTTGCGTCGGCTTCGGTGCAGGTGAGGGGGTTGGAGTTGGGACCGGGCAGCGCTCCCTGGTTTGCTACTGCCACAGGAGAAGGGATCGGCGATGGACTCGGCGTTGTGAAGGGGGTAGATGGGTACGCCGATGGCATAGGTGAAATCTTCGAGGTGTGAGCAGCGTGTGGCGCGGGGTAGAGCGCAGAGAGTATCTCAGCGTGCAAAACGTTGAACGCGTAAGTAATTATGGCGAAACATACTATGGCAGCGAGTACCCATCTCAGGTAAAAAGAGCGACTTCTTCCAGACTGGTTATCCCTTCTCGTTCTACTCTTCGTGAAAAGGTTGGTTTTGCTGGTCTTGAGGGTGCCTGCAACCTCATTCTCCTGTTGCTCTGCTTCTAATTCTACCGACGATACAGGTTCAGGTACAGGCACGGGAAGAAGCATAGGAACAGTTTGCTGATGAGCAAGAATTCTTTCATTGTGCTCGGAAGAGGAAGGCACGTCTTCATTCTGAAGTGCCTTTGTAGCCTGCTTGGGCTTGCCAGACTCGTCAGGCTCGCCAGACCCGTCAGGCTCGCTGGCAACGACAGGCGTGGCTGCTGCATCGACTATTGTCGATGTGCGTAACGATGTGATAAAGGCGAGAACGTCTGCATAGCGATCGGTAGGTTGACCGGCCATGGCTTTATAGAGGACTTGCTTGGTGTGTGAGGAGAGAGGTTCTGCTGTATGCATCAACTGCATGGTCGAGCTATCAGAGGTTGTGTACGGAACTTGACCGATCAGCAATTCGTAGGCGATACGTCCCAAAGTATACTGATCACTCTCCTGGCGAATCCATCCTTCAGCCTGCTCCGGGGCGTACAAGGGCAAGGGGGCCTTCGTTGTCTGCTGGATACTACTGCTCTGACCATACATTTCTGAGGCCAGGGCGGTGGCGCTTACAGTATCACCAGAAGGCAAGGGGGCGTTGATCATCCGCTGGGTAGAAGCCAAAGGCAGGGGCGCACTGGGCAGGGGCAAGCCCTGCCCGTACATTTCAAGACCAAAGTCGGCGAGGAGCGCCTTGCCACTTGCATTGAAGAGGATATTGTTGGCTTTGAGATTACGATGGATGATCTGATGCTGGTGGGCGTAGTCAAGGGCTTGCCCAATCTGTGAGAGAATCCTCAGGCTTTCTTGAAGAGGCAGATGGGAAGACTGCTGTCGAAGGTAGTCTTCCAAAGAACCATTGACGGCGTACTCACTGACTATGTAAGGGAAACCTTCGAAGAACCCCGCGTCCAGGATAGGAAGGATGTGAGGATGCTTCAGTTTTTTGAGCAAACGAACTTCTTGGAGAAACTGACTGCACTTGTGTGGAGAGAGTTGCTCACTTTGGAACAATTTAATGGCGACAGGAAGATTTAAAGAAGAGATATGCTTTCCCAGGTAGACGCACCCAACAGGACCGCAGCCACATTCGGCAATGAGCCGGTACGAGCCGAGAAGTGTACCCAAATAGTTCTTTTTACATGCCATACTCAAGTCTCCTGGAAAAGGAATGGGGAAAAGTCACCTCACTTCTGGTAGAGGTATAATGCAACTTATTGTAGTTACAAGTGGGCCAGAGTGCAATGAACATAGCCTTTTTGGATGCTTTACCAGCTTCTTTATTGAAGACCAACGTATAAATGAAATGAAATAGAACACGACAAGTGATGACGCGAGGGTTCTGAGGTTGCTTCTGAGTAATCTATGCAGTATGATTATTTCATCCCTAAGGCTCAAGCCCGGGATCCTTCTAGCGACAATCGGTAAGGAGATTATCATTGAGTTCACCAAGTCAATCACATGACCAACTGCGGGACGAACAAACATCAAACACTACGTCTGGAGCAGATGGAGGCATCCCGCCATATGTTATACCGGCATTATTAAACTCGCTTGAGTGGCGCTCGATCGGTCCATACCGGGGCGGACGAGTCGTTGCGGTGGCGGCCGATATGCTACGCTCCCACGTATTTTACTTTGGCTCCACAGGAGGTGGCGTCTGGAAGACGACCGACGGGGGCATGTACTGGGAGAATATCTCCGATGGCTTTTTCAAGCGGGCCTCGGTCGGCGCGCTAGCCGTTGCGCCTTCTGACCCTAATGTGCTCTATGTCGGTATGGGAGAAACAACCATACGTGGGAACGTCTCCCACGGTGATGGCGTCTATAAGACAACTGACGGGGGCAAGACCTGGATGCACATGGGGTTGGAGGACACGCGTCACATTGGGAAGGTGCGTATCCACCCCCAGAACCCTGACCTGGTGTATGTTGCAGCGTTAGGACATGCTCACGGACCAAATAGCGAACGCGGTATCTATCGCTCCATTGATGGTGGCAAGACGTGGGACCATATCCTGTTCCGCGGTGAAGAAATTGGCTCGCATGATCTCGTGATGGACCCGCACAATCCACGCGTTCTCTATGCCGCGTTCTGGCGGGCACGACGACTGCCATATACTTTGCAAAGTGGCGGTGAGGGCTGCGGCATTTTCAAGTCGACTGACGGCGGCGATACCTGGACTGAGATTACGCGCAAACCAGGACTACCACAGGGCGTCATTGGCAAGATCGGTCTTGCCGTCTCAGGAGCCAGAGCAGATCGTATATGGGCCATCATCGAAGCTGAGGATGGCGCGGTTTTCCGTTCCGATGACGGAGGCGAAACATGGGAGCGGCTCAGCGAGGAGCGCGACCTGTGGAAACGCCCCTGGTACTATCAGCACATTTTTGCCGATCCACAGGATCCGGAGACCATCTGGATCCTCAACGAAGACTGCTTTAAGTCAAATGACGGCGGGCGCACCTTCGTCAAGACCGCTACGCCCCATGGCGACCACCACGACCTCTGGATCGATCCGCACAATCCCCAGCGCATCATCATGGGGCATGACGGTGGTGCCTGTGTGTCCTTCAACGGCGGTGATACATGGTCATCACTTTACAATCAGCCCACAGCCGAGTTTTATCATGTTGCGACCGACACCCAGGTACCGTACCGCATCTACGGTGGACAGCAGGACAACAGCACCATTACAGTGCCAAGTCGCTCACGGCTCTCAGCCATCACGCAGGCCGACTACTATGAGATCGGAGGCGGCGAGAGTGCGTACATCGCCGTGCGCCCTGATAATCCAAACATTGTCTATGCCGGAAGCTACCTGGGATATCTCACGCGCTACGACCACCACACAGGTCAGTTGCGGGACATCTCGGTCTGGCCCGAGTCGTATTTAGGGGGGCCAGCCAAAGACGCCAAATACCGCTTTCAGTGGACGTTCCCAATTCTGCTCTCACCTCACGATCCAAATGTACTGTATGCAACAGGCAACCATGTCTTCCGTTCCATGGATGAGGGCAGCAGTTGGGAGGAGATCAGCCCCGACCTCACACGCAACGACAAGAGCAAGATGGAATCCTCTGGCGGCCCAATCACCCATGATAACGTTGGGACGGAGTACTATGGGACAATCTTTGCCTTTGCCGAATCACCACTGGAGCAAGGGCTTTTCTGGGCAGGCTCGGATGATGGTCTGGTACATATCTCGCGAGATAACAGCAAGACATGGCAAGATGTGACTCCCGCGGATTTGCCCAAATGGGCCTTGATCAGTATTATAGAACCTTCTCCTTTCGATGCAGCAACGGCCTATCTTGCCGCGACCTGCTACAAATCTGATGACTTCCAACCGTATCTCTTCAAAACTCATGATTATGGGAAGACCTGGACAAAGATCACTGCGGGCATACGAACAAACGATTTCACTCGAGTGATTCGAGAAGATACTGAGCAGCGTGGACTGCTCTATGCAGGCACAGAGACGGGCGTACATGTTTCGTTTGATGATGGGGACCATTGGCAATCGTTGCAGTTGAATCTGCCTACCGTCCCCATCCACGACCTGGCTATCAAGGACGGCGATCTCGTCGCAGCGACACATGGTCGCTCATTCTGGATTCTCGATGACATTTCGCCGCTGCGCCAGTTGGAAAGTGACAGTGATCAGGGGCACTCTGAGTTGAGGCA
>DMFQ01000338.1:6700-7903 GCA_003450555.1 Ktedonobacter sp. | reverse complement strand
GCAAGCCCTGCCCGTACATTTAATTAGCGAGGTCACGGCCCACCTGTTCACGCCGCGAGCTGCCACTCGCTTTGCATCCAGTAGTGGTTATGGCCGTCCAGTAGTTCCCGGCACGAACTACCGCCATATCGGAGCCTTTGTTGTGGCCTATCGTCGACAGGAGAAACCCGGCGGCGAAAAAGTAGACAGATATCTCGATTCCGGGCAGAATCCTACTAACGGTGTGATCGTACATTACTATTTGAAGGAAAAGCCGACGGGCGAAGTAACACTGACCTTCCTCGACGCCAATGGGAAAGAAATTCGCACATTCTCCAGTGAGGAAAAGCAAGGTGAGCAGGGAAAACAATCCGAAGTTGAGGAAACTGGCGGCAAAAAGAAGAAAGATGAGAAAAAGGAGCCACGCGTGCCAAAGGAGGCCGGTGCAAACCGCTTCGTTTGGAACACACGCTATCCCGATCCAATCAAAATCGAGGGCTATGACGATCCGGCATACGGCCTGGAAGGCCCGCTAGCCCCTCCAGGAACGTATCATGTCCAGCTTAAGCTGGGCGATCAGGGGGCAGAGTCAAGCCCTACCCGTACATTTCAAATTCAGAAGGATCCGCGCCTAGCCACCTCGCAGGAGGACTTACAAACACAATTCGAGCTGCTACTGGCGATCCGGGACAAGGCCTCCGAGACGCATAGCACGATCAATGTCATCCGCGATATACGTCGGCAGGTCGACGAGTGGGAGCACCGTGCTAAAGGTCACGCTATCCATGAAACAGTAGTAGCTGACGGCGAACAGATCAAGAAAAAGCTTACTGCTGTCGAGGAGGAATTGCTTCAGGTCAAGGCCAAGAAGCAGTTGGATACAATGGACTTCCCCGTGAAGCTCAGTGGCAAACTTGCTGAGCTTTCAGGGGTGGTTGCCAGTGCTGATGCTGCACCGACACGCCAGGCACGGGAGGTCTTTGAGGAACTCTCAGCCCACCTTGACGTTCAGCTTCAACAACTGCGCCAACTCATTGCTACCGAGGTGGCCGCATTCAATACGTTGATCCGTGATTCAAGCGTGCCCGCGATCATCCCAGCAGGGCAGGAGTGAGCAGGGCAGGGACGCCTTCATCATCCCCCAGATGCGGCTACCCTGCCCGTACATTTCTGTTACCATTTATGGCTCAGTAACGTGTTTTCATTAATAAATGTACGGGCAGG
>DMFQ01000338.1:3696-6618 GCA_003450555.1 Ktedonobacter sp. | reverse complement strand
TACGTTCGCGCTTCTGGGGCTTGTCCCTGCCCCGGGCTCCTGCTCGAGGCATAATGGAGCCGCCCCTACCCTGGTACCATAGGAGGAAGAACATGGCCATTCCAGGTGAAGACTCATCAAAAAACTGGTGGGCTGAAGGTGATACTCCCGTACACAATGATTCTCGCGTCAACTATTTCGTTGACGGGCGTAGCGTCATGCTCACCATGTGCCTCCATTATCTCAAAGCACGCACGTACATCTACCTGGCAAGCTGGGGACTCTCGCCTACCATGGAAATCGTGCGTGGAACAGATCAGCACGCAGGGCCGGATGGGAGTCCCAAACAGGAGGCACTCCTGGCCCAACTACGTGCCGTGGGTCTTCAGGAGGCCGATATCGACTTTTGGCGTAGCCACACTCTTACTCTACAGGAGGTGCTGGGTTATGCAGTGAGCAAAGGTGTTGACGTCAAAGTACTGCTCTGGGATTGCCTACCGCTGCCTGGGCTAGCATATTACAAGCCCAAAGAAGCCTATGAACAATTGGTTCAGGTAGGCGTTACATGCATCCGGGATGATAGCGCTCGTGGTATCGTCCACCATCCCATTGAATCATTACACCAAAAATGCTCCATTGTGGACGGCGCGTACGCCTTTGTCGGTGGCATTGATCCGATGATTGGGCTGGGAGGGGACTTCGACCGTTGGGATACCACGGCTCATCTTTTCTCTGCGCCATTACGCTGCACCCAGGAGGGTATCAACCCACACCCCTGGCACGATGTACATGCAATCATCGAAGGACCCGCAGCGGCGGATGTCGAATACTGCTTTCGCCAGCGCTGGAACGATGTTGTACAGCGTCACTCCTGGGACAACAAGTTGCTGCTCGCGGAGCATCCACCTGTTCCCCCATTGGAGAGCCAGAGCATAGTGCAAATAGCACGTACCGTTCCTGAACATACCTACAAATTTGAACCCATCATTGTGCGCGGTATTGCACAGCTCTATGCAAATGCATTGAACAACGCACACCATTTTGTCTACCTGGAGAACCAGTACTTCTGGCTACACAGCTATATAGGTATTGATATATCTTTTCTAGGCACTGATAACCCCGAAATGGAACGCAACATCCACGAGTTAAGCGCTGCATTACGACGCGGCGCCACGGTAACTATTGTCCTCCCTGATCACCCGGATCCTGGTCGAGCTTACACTGATGCTGCTCTCACACGCTTGCGTGAAGAAGCTCCTGATGCAGTGCAAGAAAGACGACTGATGGCCTTCTGCCTGGGAACCTCTCACCACACAGAGGACGGAGAACATTACCGCCCCATCTATGTTCATGCCAAGGTCGCCATTGTTGACGACCTGTGGGCCACTAACGGATCCGCTAATCTAAACAACCGTGGCATGCGTGATGATATTGAAATGAATGTTGCCACTCTCGATAGAGAACTCGCATACGGCTTACGTCTGATGCTCTGGTCCGAACATCTTGGGCTTATCAATGATGATGATCTCTTAGTCCTGGCACGTCACCTGAGCCATCAACCTCAATCACCGCAAGAGAATGCGCAGGCCAGGCACATTTGGCACTACTTGCAAGAGACCCTTGGCGACCCGGTAATTGGTCTGCACATGATGTTTGACCGCGCGCAGGATAATCTCCGTCGTTATAAAACAAAACAGCCCCTGCTGGGTCACCTCCTCCCCTACCTGACGGCTGAGGAGGCCGCACAAGAAGGGCTGCATTTCAATGAAAAGCGTGGTTGGGTCGAAGAAACCCAATCGTTTTAGATCATATTTCCTGTGAAGGTGAGAAAAGGATAGAGAGGGGCAAATCATTGGCAGACGAAATGGCAAACCAGCAGCCAGGAACGCCAGGCATTCCTGGCATGAGTATTGTGCCACCTTTGCAAGTGCAAGGAACGGCTATGGCACCACGAACAACGCCCAGGTGGTTGCAGGCTTGTTCCTTTCTAGTGCATCTCTACACTGCTAGTGGTACGGTACTGGCCTTTCTGATCGTACTAGCCGCTATGCGAGGCAATGTCCTCCAGGCATTATGGCTTGGCCTGGCTGCCCTCTTCATTGACGGCACTGATGGCTGGCTGGCCCGACGCTTTCGCGTGAGCGAAACGCTTCCCTGGTTCAATGGTCGTCGCCTTGACGATATCGTCGATTACCTTACCTACGTTTTCGCCCCCGTGCTACTGCTCTGGACTGCTGGTTATCTACCAGCCGGACCGGGCGGCATCGTTCTGGCAGCATTGCCCCTGCTGACATCCTGTTATCAATTCTGCCGGGTAGACGCCAAGACGGAGGATTACTTCTTCCTGGGCTTCCCCAGTTACTGGAACGTGGTAGCCTTCTACACGATTGTTTTCAAATTGGCTCCCATTACAGTTGGTACTATCTTGCTGATCTGCTCCATCCTGGTCTTTGTGCCAATCCGCTATCTTTATCCCTCGCGCACGGTTGCCTTCCGCACGCTCACACTTACCCTCACATCACTCTGGATGGTAATGTACGCCTTCATCCTGCAACAGATGCCCTCGCCCCATCCATTATTGCTGAATTTCTCGCTCTTCTACCTGTTCTATTACGTCGTTCTCAGCCTTTACCTGACGTATCGAGCATACCACATGAAGACCAGGTAGATCCGGCCCATAACACGGCGTAGCGCACTTAACCATTCTACTATGATGGAGTGATCCTCGATCAAGACGATCTAAATGCCGCAGGCCAGCCTAAGATTGACCGGCTGGAGACCGGCCTCGCCTACATGAACATCCTTGGTCCACCTACGGTTGCGCTGCCTCCACAGCAGACCATCTGGGCGCAAGGAGAGACGGCGTTGCTCACTGCCCCCAGCGCGGGTCAGATGGTAGCGCACGTCGGGCAATCGTTCCCACTGACCCTACTGGGTGACGCG
>DMFQ01000338.1:3167-3534 GCA_003450555.1 Ktedonobacter sp. | reverse complement strand
GGTGACGCGGCAGGGGTCGCGGCTTACATGCAGAGAATCGGCATAACCGGTACTCTCTGAACAAACCATCAGTTTGAAGGAGATCGAAAAGGCGCGACCAGCACTGATTTACAGAGACTTTCGCAACTCTTCTATCGCAGCGTGATACAGAGCCTTGACGAATCTCATAATCAAAATCTCATTTTCCTTGCTTGGAAAAAGATATAACACCATTCACTTGTGGATTTACCATCATGTCGGGTATATTCTTTATACTACCAAACTGTATGAAATCGAACTGTACAATGGGCAATAGACGAGAGCGTGAAGCATCCTACAAGTGATTTCATGCTATTATTTGAGCAGAGAATGAAAGGAAGGAAGGAAG
>DMFQ01000338.1:0-3128 GCA_003450555.1 Ktedonobacter sp. | reverse complement strand
AAGGAAGGAAGGAAGAAAACATGATAGTAGACTTCAAACAATCACTCGGGCAGTCGCTCGGAACCGATTTTTACCTGATGGATGAACTCTTGACGGAAGAGGAACGCCGCGTTCGCGATAAAGTGCGCGCCTTCAGCGACAAGGAGGTCATTCCCATCATCAACGAGTACTGGGAGCGCGCCGAGTTCCCTTTTGAACTCGTTCCCAAGCTGGCAGCTCTCGGCATTTCCGGCTCTGACATCAAGGGCTATGGCTGTCCAGGCATGAGCGTGCTCGCCTCAAGCCTCATCATGCAGGAATTGGCGCGTGGCGATGCCAGCGTCTGCACGTTCTTCGGCGTTCACTCTGGCCTGGCGATGCACTCGATCTCGATGCTGGGTTCCGAGGAGCAGAAGCAGCGCTGGCTTCCTCCCATGGCGCGCATGGAGAAGATCGGGGCCTTCGGACTGACGGAGCCGAACCATGGCTCCGACGCGGTGGCGCTGGAGACAAGCGCGCACCGCGAGGGGAATGAGTATGTCCTTAATGGAGCCAAACGCTGGATCGGCAATGCATCTTTTGCCGATGTCACGATTATCTGGGCGCGTGACGACGAGGGTAACGTGGGCGGATTCCTGGTCGAGAAAGGGACGCCCGGTTTCGCGCCAAAGGTCATGACCGGCAAAGTGTCCAAGCGTGCCGTGTGGCAGGCAGATATCACGCTTACTGATGTGCGCGTACCAGCGGAGAACAGGCTCGCGCTCTCGCGCAACTTCAAGGACACTGCACTCGTGCTGACTGCGACGCGCTCTGGAGTGGCCTGGGAGGCAGTTGGCCATGCCACCGCCGCCTACGAGATCGCCCTGACCTATGCCAAGGAGCGCATTCAGTTTGACAAGCCGCTCGTGAGCTTCCAGCTCATCCAGAACAAGCTGGCCAACATGCTCGCCAATGTGACGACCATGCAACTGCTATGCCTGCGACTCGCCCAGTTGCAAGCCGAGGACAAGATGACCGGGCCAATGGCTTCGCTGGCGAAGATGAACAATGCGCGACTGGCCCGTGAGGTCATCGCAGATGCGCGTGAGATGCTCGGCGGCAATGGCATTCTGCTGGAGTATCACATCGCGCGCCATCATGCCGATATCGAGGCTGTGTTCACCTACGAGGGGACCGATACGATCCAGTCGCTCATTGTCGGACGAGAGATCACGGGAAAACAGGCCTTTTCACCACGTTAGGTGTCGTACCGGAGCGGCTCTTAGAGTCGCTCCTAATCACAAAGGAATAAAAGGTTTGACGAGATGGACGAGATAACAGTGTTGCAAGGTGCAGAGCCTTTTTACGTGGAAAACGGCAAAGTCGGGGTACTCATATCACATGGATACACTGGCAGTCCGCAGAGCATGCGCTACCTGGCTGAAGGTCTTGCGCAAGCGGGTTTTACAGTTGCGCTACCGCGTTTGAAGGGGCATGGTACAACCTCGGTTGATATGGCAACAACTACCGCCAGCGATTGGATCGGTGATGTGACAACTCCCCACAGCTAAAGCTGGGGGCTTCTCAGTTCAACCGGACTCCCATTGGAGACCGTCCCTGAAGGCCATGCCCTGGCCTTTCCCAAAATGTTTTNNTGTCCGGACAAAATTTCCCAGCAGAGTCATTCATACACCCCCTGCACGCGTACATGTTGCATCTCTCTATATAACCATAGTAATATACGCAAGACCTGAATAAAGTTTCTCTCGCAATTGACGTGAACGAATACTCACGGCAAAGAAGACGAGACCATGCATTCTAAGGAAGTTCGGGGGAAGCACCCGGCAAGGAAACGATGATACGAACTCGATTGCTGGCATGGTCCAGCACCTACATTTTACTCATATCACTCATAGCGCTTGTTGGATGTAGTCCCTTCCCGTCTAACTCGGACGCACCGGCAACGCCTATCACTCCTCTAGCTCTGCCATCGAGAACCACGACACCGACAACACCGTCGACTCCGACTACTTCGACGAGCAGCGCTGACTGGACGACCTATCACCGTGATAACGCGCGTACGGGCTACCTGCCAAACGCACCGGATCCGCATCAGCTCACGCGGAACTGGAATATGCACCTGGATGGCGCCGTATATGCCGAGCCATTGGTAGTCAATGGTCATGTAATTGTCGCCACTGAGGGAGACTCGCTGTACTCCCTCGATGCACGCACAGGACAAGTGCAGTGGAACACCAACGTCGGCGTACCTGTTCCGCTTTCATCTCTGCCCTGTGGCAATATTGATCCACTCGGCATCACCGGTACGCCCGTCTACGATCCGGCAACCAGGCTGATCTTTGCCGTCGCCGAGGTACGTGGACCCGCACACGTCCTGGTAGGCATTGATGTGAACACGGGGCAGGTGCGCGTCCGCCGCGTAGCCGACCCAGCCGGGATAGAGGTTACGCCACACCAGCAGCGTGCTGCGCTTGCACTTTCCGGAGGAATGGTGTACATCGCTTACGGTGGTCTGGACGGCGATTGCGGGAACTATCATGGATGGGTCGTGGCCTCGCGCACGGATGGGCAGGGACCACTGCTCACTTACCAGGTTCCAACGCCGCGAGAGGGTGGTATCTGGGCAGCTTCAGGCCCAGCGATAGACGCTAACGGTCACCATCTTTGTCGCCGTCGGCAATGGTGAAACAACCCAGGGTTCCTGGGATCACACTGACTCAGTGCTACGCTTATCTCCCACACTACAACTTGAAGACGGTTTCGCACCCACGCAATGGCAACAGGACAACGCCACGGACGCCGACCTCGGCTCGATGGGTCCGGTGTTGCTGCCAGGTGGATGGGTGTTTGCCGATGGCAAATCTGGTCTTGGCTACCTGCTCCATGCAAATGCCCTCGGTGGGGTCGGTGGTCAAGCCTTGATGGCATCAATCTGCAGCTCCTATGGAGGTGCGGCTTCGGTTGGTTCGCAGATATTCTTGCCTTGCACCGATGGGCTGCGACAGGTTCTGGTCGGACCAGGCTCTCGCCTAACACTGGGCTGGCATGCTAACCAACAAGTTGTTGGCTCACCGGTTGTGGGTGGCAATACCGTCTACAGCCTTGATCGCAATGGCACCCTCTATGCCCTCAATAGTCAAACAGGCGCT
>DMFQ01000470.1:20239-24116 GCA_003450555.1 Ktedonobacter sp. | reverse complement strand
GTATAGTAGGGACGACCCTTGCAATCGTCCTACCCCCAACTCTCCCCCTTTTACTCGCTATTTGTTCCGTTTACATTTACACTCGTTTCACTCATTGCCTCATTACCCCTCTGCCACCACAGGAATAGATCCCCCAGAACTGTGCAGTTCGGCAGACGCATCGCCATCGCCATCCCCATACAGGAAACAATGCGTCCAGTGCCCTCCACCAAGATCGGTTCGCCTGGGAAAACGCTGGCTACAGACCGGCATAGCGTGTGGACAGCGCGGGTGAAAGCGGCAGCCTGTCGGCGGCTCAATCAGACTGGGAATCTCGCCACGAGCCGGAAGAGTCCTCGTGTCCTTGCCGTCAGGGCTTACGCGATCAGGATCTGGCGCCGCGGAGATGAGCAATTGAGTGTAAGGATGCCGGGGGCGCTGGATGACTTCATCACTCGGTCCACCCTCAACCGTCTGTCCCGCATACATGACCAGCGTATCCTCAGCAAAGTAGCGCGCGCTGGCAATGTCATGAGTGATGAAGAGCAACGCAAGCTGCTCCTCGTCTTTCAGACGCAACAGCAGGTTCAACACATCCAGGCGGATCGAGACATCCAGCATTGAAACAGGTTCGTCGGCCAGCAGCACTTCCGGTCGAGCCGCGAGAGCGCGAGCGATAGCAACACGCTGTCTCTGTCCTCCACTTAACTGATGGGGAAACTTCTGAATGAACTGCTCGGCGGGACTCAAGCTCACGCGGTTGAGCAGTGCCAGGATCTGCTCTCGCTCTTCTGCATTGTTGCGCGCATAGCCATGCAAGCGCAGGGGCCGTCTCAGATGATAGCGCACATCATGTACAGGATTGAGAGAAGAGAATGGGTCCTGAAATATGAGCTGCACGTGGTGGCGATACGTCCGTAAAGCGGCTGCCCCCTTTGCTCTGACAGGTTTTCCCCGAAAGGCAAGCGTTCCAGCGGTTGGTTCGTAGAGACGGGCTAATATGCGAGCCATAGTGGTTTTGCCGCTGCCACTTTCACCCACCAGCGCCAAAGCTCGGCCAGGATAGAGGGCCAGCGAGGAGTCCTCAACGGCATGTACCGCTTTTTGTGGCCCGAAGAGATTGAATGAATGCAAGGGAAAGTACTTGCGCAGGTGTATCGCTTCCAGAATGGCAGGTGTAGTAGGAGGCTCGCTTGTTTCCCATATTTTCCTCATCTCAGCATCATCTAGAGTAGTGTCATTGGTCTTTTCATTGGATGCGATAAATGGAGAGTCGGCTCCCAGGTTCTCGGTGCTCATTATACCTTCCTCGTTCCTTGCATAGCCTCGTACTTCGCTTCATATTTCGCAGCAAAATCGCTATTGGCTGGTTTCTCTCCTGCATTGAACCTGGCATCATAGAGATGACATGCAACTAGCTGCTTTGGCGTCTCTGGCGTGGAAGGCAAGAGTACTGGCAGGTAGGTGGGACATGCTTCAAAAGCCATTGGACAGCGCGGGTGAAAAGCGCAACCTGATGGTATATTACGCAAGTCAGGCGGAGAACCAGGGATACCTGTCATCCTGCGGCGCGGCCCATGGAGCGTGGGGAACGAATTTAATAGCCCGTAGCTGTATGGATGGCGCGGTTGATGGTGAAGTTCGCCGCGCGTGGCCGTCTCGACGAGACGACCGGCATACATAATCGCGACCTTGTCTGCCATTTCGAGCAGCAGCGAGAGGTCATGCGTAATGAAGATGACGGAGAAGTTGAGCCGTTCACGCAGTTCCATTATTTCCATGAGAATCTCGCGCTGCACAACGACATCGAGCGCGGTTGTTGGTTCATCCATGATGATAAGTTCAGGCGAGAGAGCGAGGGCGATGGCAATAATGGCACGCTGGCGCATGCCGCCGCTCAGTTCATGTGGATAGCTGTGAATACGGTCAGGCGCGATACCCACCAGGCGCAGCAGTTCGATGGCACGCTGCCGTCGCGAATCAGGCCCCATTGTCGGCTCATGGGTGCGCAGCACATCGATAATCTGCGCCCCGATATTCAGCACCGGATTAAGCGCGTTCATAGCACTCTGGAAGACGATCGAGAGTTCATTCCAGCGAAATTCACGCAGTTCCGCGGGACTAAATTGCAGAATGTCAACGGCGCCCCCTGCTTCCGCGGATCCTGCCATCGTTTCTATAGGGCTGATTCTTGCGGTTGCCCGCGAGGCCCCTTTCAATCTCCCTTTATCCGCTTTATCGCGATTGCGCGGATAATACAACAACTGTCCCCCGGTAATCTCAGCCGGCGGACGGAGCAGGCGCGTGATGGCATAGGCAAGGGTAGACTTGCCACTACCGCTCTCGCCCGCCAGACCGAGGATCTGTCCGCGCTCCACGGTAATATTCACATCGGTCAAGGCATGGACAGTACCGTTAGCAGCACGGTAATCCACGCTGATGTTCTTGATCTCTAGCAATGTTTTGCCGGTGTTAGCAGGTGCATTATCTGCGCGTACGAAAGCCATCAGGCAGCCACCTCCTTGTTTTTAATGCGCTTTGCAAGCTTTGACTTTGGTTCTGTACGCAGGCGCGGATTTGCAACTTCATCGATGCCGAAGTTGACGAAGGCCAGTCCGGCCCCTAACACGGCGATGCACAGGCCCGGGGGCAAGAACCACCACCACGCGCCGAGCAAGAGGGCATCATTATTGCCCGCCCAGTAGAGCATTGTCCCCCAACTCGTGCTTGTAATATCGCCCAGGCCCAGAAACTCTAGCGCCGTCTCGGCCAGTATAGCGTAAATCACCGTGCCGAGCAGTTCTGCCGCCACAATTGAGATTTCATTGGGGAAGATTTCGAAGAAGATAATACGCAGCGTTGTCTCCCCACTGGCCTTCGCGGCTTCAACATAATCTCGGTTGCGCATCGAGAGTGTTTGCGCGCGCAATATACGCGCTCCCCACGACCAACCGGTTACTGTCAACACAATCACGATTGTCAATGGTCCTCTGTATGCAGCGAAGGCCGCAATGAGAATTGCCAGGGGCAGCGTAGGCAGCACCAGAAAGACATTGGTAAACAATGAAAGCACTTCATCAATCAAGCCGCCAAAATATCCTGAGACCAGGCCAATAATGACTGAGATGATCATTGTCATGGTGCCGATGACGAAACCCATGATGAGCGAAAAACGCGTACCAACCAGCACCTGAGTCAGAACATCCTGCCCCGTTTGCGTTGTGCCCAACCAGTGAGCGGCTGATGGAGCTTGCAGAATATCCGTACTGAAAGCATTGGGATCTTTAGGAAAGAGTACTGGCCCGAAGATCGCGATCAACACGAAGAAGACCAGGATAGCCAGGCCAAAGGTCACCTTCCGGTTCAGCGTAACCAGACGCCATGTATCGCGTAAGCGCAGCATTGTAGTAGAAGGTGTAGCCGAAGGTATAATCACAGCTTGCTAACTCCTTCCTATGCGTACTCGTGGATCGAGCACCACGTACAGCAGGTCAGCCAGAAAGTTTGCGACCAGTACCGCCACTGTAATCACCAGAAAGATACCCTGTAACAAGGCATAATCAAGATTTTCAACCGCTTGTAATATGGCAAAGCCGATACCTGGATAGGAAAAGACGATCTCAGTAAGTAATGATCCGCTCACCACAAAACCTAACGAGAGCGCAAAGGCGGTGATATTGGGCAAAATAGCATTGCGCGCTCCATACGTAAACATAACTCTCCAGGGGGTTAGACCTTTTGCTTCGGCCATCAATACGTAATCTTCTGAAAGCGTAGTAATCATCGCGTTACGCATACCGAGCATCCATCCGGCAATAGAACCGATGACGATGGTAATGGCAGGTAGGATGGCATATTGAGCCGCACTTAAGATGAAGTCAAGGTTCCAACCTGGTTC
>DMFQ01000470.1:7139-20157 GCA_003450555.1 Ktedonobacter sp. | reverse complement strand
AGAACCAATGCCAACCAGAAGTAAGGGATTGCAGAGAGAAACGTGAAAAAAGGAGTGAATACAACGTCTGAGAAAGAACCACGCCACCAGACGACGATGATGCCGAGTACTGTTCCAACCACAAAGCTAATCACAAGTGCAACGCCAACCAGCACGAGTGTCCATGGAAGGTCCTGTCCAATCACTTCAGAAACAGGAGTGGGAAGATACGTAACAGAGATCCCAAGGTTGCCATGCAACAGGTTGTTGATATACTGTAGGTACTGCGACCATAAGGGGTCGTGATTCACACCAACCGAGATCTCTAACGCGTGCAGTGCCTGAGGAGAAACTTTCCCCCGCAAGCGGGACATAAGTGCTTGTGCCGGGTTACCCGGAGATAGATGCGGGATAATGAAATTCAGGGTGACCGAAGCCCAGAGCGCAACGAGATAAAAACCTATACGACGTAACAGGTGGCGCATGCAAATCTCCTTCCAGAGAGTAGTTGTAAGCCCTTCATCAGAGCAACCACCCCACCCCCTATGATGACCACAAGGGTCATCACTACTATACTACGCTCATATCCGTAATTCGTGTATGGTAGGGGCAGGTCTTGTGCCTGTCCTGGGATGGGGCGGCGACGCCCATTTAGCTAACCAGCTGGATGGAGGTTCAATACAACATACTCAATATCCGGGTACTCGGCAGTTCCAGGCGCAGCATACGGGTGCTGCTGATCAGGCCAGCCCACAAATTTGGATGTGTTGTACTGATACCAGTATGGTTCATTCATTAATGGAATGCTTGGCATCTGCTCAACCATAATCTTCTCGATACTCACGATCACCTGCTTCTGCACGGTAGGATCAGTTGAAGTAGCATACTGATTCAATAGTGCGTCCGTGGTCGGATCATTCCATCGTTCATAGTTGGAGCTTGCTGGCTGACCAATAGGGGCGCTATTCGTGCTTCTCAACAGGGCATCGTACAGGAAGTAGGGTGTTGGACCCGGGTTGGTCCAGAGCAATGCCATGTCAAAGGTACCATTCTGTAAAGCGTTATAGTAGGCGTCAAAGGCAATCACATTGACGTTAACTTTGATGCCTACCGCTTGCAGCTCTGTTGCCATGAGCTGGCAGTCGGTAATCCAGTCGGTATAACCGCTGACAACGTTCAGGTTGAATGACAGCTTCTTGCCATTTTTATCGGCGTAGATGCCATCGGACCCTTTTGTAAAGCCTGCTCCTTGCAGCAACTGTTCCGACTTAGCAGTGTCAACAGTGAAGCTCAGATTAGCATATTGAGGGTCCATATAGTCCTTATTGTAAGGCAACAGGCCTGTCGGATTAGCAGGAGGTTCGTAGCCACTTTCTCCTAACTGATCGAGCTTACTGCGGTCAATGGCAGAACTGATTGCCTGCCGAACCGGCAACAGGTTGAATGGGTATTTGGTGAGGGGCATGAAGAGCATAACGATGTCGCTGGCGGGGAACCAGTAGTGGTTATGCTGCGGATCGAGGTTGATGTACGTTTTCTGGATGTTCGGTATATAGAGGTTCGTCCAGTCGATCTGACCTTTCTGGAGTGCCAATTCAGCACTTGTGTTAGAATCGTACGAAGGAATCTTTAGTTCACTCACCTCAGGCTTGCCCGGCTGCCAGAATTTAGGATTCTTGCTCAAGATGACAAGTTGTGGCGTGAAAGACTTAACGATATACGGACCTGTCCCAACCGGGTTAGGATCGGCATACTGCGAACCATCACCTTTCACCGAGGACCACACATGTTTGGGAAGCATATATGTTTGCCCACCCAGGTACCACAGAAGAGGATAAAAGGGCTTGTTGAGCGTAACCTGTACGGTATACGCATCAGGCGCACTTATGTCTTTGATAAAAGGCATTATGCTGCTGACATCCATTGATGGATATTTCTTGAGCAAGCCGAGGGTAAATACCACATCATCACTGGTGAATGGTTGACCATCTGACCATACCACGCCCTTACGCAAGTGAAACGTGATACTTGTCGCATCGCTTGAACGGTCGTAGCTCGAAGCCAACCATGGTTTCACACTGCCATCGAGACGATTGAAATACAGTAAGGTTTCATAGATCAAACCGGGCGTTCCACTGATAACGCTGGGATTATATGGGTTAAAGTTTCTTGAATAGTCTCCACCTGCGTTACCCAGGAGTGTAAGAGAGCTGTTCTTGTTGACCTTATGAGCAGTAGTATTGGTCCCGCCACAGGCGGCCAGTACTATTGTAAAGATCATCAGGAATGACAGGAGTAGCAATCCTTTGCTTGTCTTGTTCGCGGATAGCGGATTGTGATTCATCGAAAACCTCCTAACACTGGATGAAAGGATCGATCCTTGATCCAAAAGAACAAAAGGGATAAATCAGTAAGAACGAATCCGTTGTGCCGTTTGCCAATTTCATCAGCGCAGATCATCGCCTGCTGATGTAGAGACCGAGATGTGGGAGTTAGCTCCACAGGATTCACGCACTACAAGGCTGGTAGGAAGTTGGATGCGCACAGGTTGGGGCTCTGGTGGTTGCGTTTCTCTATCCTTCCCTATGGACGATCTGCCAAACTTAGTAGGTGACCAATCGCTATGCGTAGACCTGTGAGTTTCGGAAAGCATGGATAATAAGAGTTCTATGCCACTCTGCCCCATCTCGAAGATGGGCTGCCTGATGGTGGTAAGGGCAGGACGGACATGTGCAGAGGGGGCATCATCGTCATAACCAACGAGGGCGATATCCCTTGGAACAGATAGGCCATACTCCTCAACTGCAGTCAATACACCATACGCCATTTGATCAGTCGCTGCGAAAATGGCGGTAGGTCGCTTTTCCAGGGGAAGTTCAAATAATGTACTGGCACACGCACGGCCAGTAGGCGGTAAGAAGTCTCCCACGAGCACCAGGTCGGGGTCGGGAATAATGCCCTCTTCAAGCAGAGCCTGGCGATAGCCGTTATAGCGGTCGTGAGAGGCAAGATACTCGGGCGGTCCCTGGATGTGTGCGATGCGCCGGTGGCCGAGCTTGATAAGATGACGAACAGCAGTGTATGCACCAGCAGTGTTATCTGTCCCAACCCAGGGAGTAGTCTGTTCAATCTGATCGTCAATGATCACAATGGGAAAGCCCTGCTTATAGAGTCGTGTCAATTGTTCAGATGCTGGACCGGGAAAGACTGCTAAGAGACCAGCGGTCAGTTGTGTTGCCAGGAGACGATTGATGACCTCGCTGCGGTCTCTTTCGAGATCTTCATCTTTGATGCTGTAGAGAACCAGTTCGTATGGTGTATCCTCTACGGCCTCAGCAATGCCGCGTAAGAGATCGGGGATGAGTGGCCAGGTGAGCGAAGGAATGAGCATACCGATAAGCCGGTTGCGTCCACCAGCCAGGCCAGAGGCGGCGATGTTGGGGACGAAGCTCTGCTCCTCGATGATCCGAAGAATGCGTTCTCGTGTGGCGGGATCCACATCTGGTTTGTGGTTCAAGACGCGGGAGACGGTCGTTTTCGATACACCGGCCAGGCGTGCGATATCCTCTATAGTGCGCTTTCCTGCCATGCCTTCCACCTCATAGTATTAAATAGCTATCGTTTCAAACCGTTTCTATAGGAATATGGTTTCGTAACCGCTTTCGGTACCGGTTACGGATAAGTATACCGAGAGATATCTCATCTGTCAAGAGGGTATTTTCCCAGATTTCTACATCTTATTGGGGGTTAGCTGCTGAGTAATTTTTTTACGCAGATACTAGAGATCACGGCGCTGGAAGCGCACTATGGCAATGAGAGGCAACACCAGGCTATAGAGAACACCCCATGTCAGCAGAGCGGGAGAAATCGGTTGTGTCGCGGTGAAGGGTGTATTGACACTGCTGACGGTAAAGCCCTGTAGTAGGCCGACCGCGGCTGGAAAGAGATAGAAAGAAGCGCCGTGCCACATGGCATCGGTTGGCATAATCAGGCTGATGACTGCTGTAATGTTCTGGATCGTGTAATCCTGGCCGGGTATGGCGAACTGCACGATACTGGAGATAAAAGCTCCCATGAAGAGCATGACAGCTATGACGCCATTAGCTGCCGTTGGCACAAAAGCTCCACCGAGCGTGATCAGGCCCAGCAGCACGAGCATACTCATCTCGAGCATGCCAATAGCGGCGAAGGCCTGTGTGGGCCAGTAGCCAGTAAACCAGTAGATGATCCCCATGAAGGCAAGTGAGAGAAGCAGCGTATACGCACCCAGGATTAAAGCATAACCCAACCACTTCCCAAAAATAATTTCGGCGCGGCGTAGGGGTTTAGGGACAATGACTGCAAAAGTACCGGCCTCGATCTCACCAGAAATCATACTAATGGTCAAGAAAATGGTCATGGTGCTAATGATTAAATAAACCAACCACATAGCGAGAATAGTTATGGCAATACCCGCATAGAGTGTCTGCAAGGTCGGATCCATGCCATTAGCGACGTTGTTTTCCTGCATGCGGCCGATGGCTTCATGGATGAGCAGGCTGAATAATACCAGCATTAGCAGAGTCAGGATAGCCATTGTGAGAAAAAGGCGGCGACGAATGGCCTCCTTTATGGTAAAGCGAGTGATCAACAACCATCCCATAGTGTACTTTCTCCTCTGGTCCTTACGTCTGTGACGATTCGATGGTGCGTAAAAAGAGTTGCTCAAGAGTGCGTCGACGCGGTTGTAAGGTGAAAAGGCGTGTCCCACTCGCGTGAACGGCGGCCGCGACATCTGCCGCTTGTTCGTCGCTTTGCACTTCGACGAGTAGACGGAGCGGATCAGCTTCGTCACGCTGTACCGCAAGCGATACAGCTCCAACTCGGCGGAGGAGATCCGCACTTATGGCGTTGACGCGCACCTCTAACACCAGCGGTTCATCAAATAGTGTCGCGGGAGGACCAATTTTCAAGAGTTGACCATGGTGGATGATCGCCACGCGGTCGCAGATAAGTTCTACATCACCAAGCTGGTGCGAATTGAGGAAGATGCTAATGCCTTCGGTTTTCAGACGCAGTATCAGATTGCGCATGTCTCGCTGGCCCAGGGGATCAAGCCCAGATGTCGGCTCATCAAGAATCAACAGCTCTGGTTGATTCAACAAAGCCTGGGCCAATCCGATGCGCTGTAACATGCCCTTGGAGAAGGTCCCAAGCTTTTGTCGTTCGCAGCCAGCCAGTCCGACCAGTTCCAGCAATTCCTTGCAACGTTCCTGCAAGGGAGCGCCTCGTAAACCGTAGAGCCGTCCATGAAACTGTAAGAACTCCTGAGCGCGCAGCCAGCGGTGGAAATTGGGCAGTTCCGGCAGATAGCCAATGCGCCTGCGCGTGTCAAGATGATTTATCGGGTGTTCCAGTACTTGAACAACGCCATCTGTAAGCGCGACCAGACCGGTGAGTATTTTAACAATGGTACTTTTACCAGCGCCGTTAGGCCCCAGGAAGCCAAAGGCCTCCCCACGCTGCATCACAAAACTAACATCGTTCACGGCGACAAGATGGCCATATGCCTTGCGCAAGTGTTCAACTTGCACAGCAGGAACACCACGACGTTCAGCGTGGTGTTCCTGCCGCATGGTAGAGATTGTGCCAATATCGCCCGTGTTAATGTATTCCTGCTTACTCATAGAGACATCCCACCTATCAAGGTAGTGAGTTGGCGGTGGTCAACAATTGGGATGCATTCCCATAATTACCGCCTAATGCATAGATCATACCATGAGTTTGCCAGACCACAGCACCGCCAATAGGAGTATTGTCAGCCAGGAGCAATCCCGCTGCACCGTGAATGCTGATGTGCTGTGCCGTAATTTGCGGTGGGACGGGGATCGGTATTGTGCCACTATTGAGATCGATTTGCCGCAATTGCGTCACTAATTGTGGCGGCAAATTTGGGAGCGAGAGCATGAAGTCGCGCAGCTCGTTGAGCGAAGCGCTCCCTGTCGCGCGTATCGTCGGGCTAGGAACCTCAAGGACAATGAAGTATTTGTCGGAGCTGCTAAAGCTCATCTCAACGCCAGAGGTAACGCTTACGGTAAATCTCGCGCCATCTAAATTCGCGGGTATAGTCATATTGCCATGCCCATAGCGCACGAGGTAGGCATGTGCCTTCGCGGAGCTAAAGGTGAAGGTCAACAAGCCACCTTTTAATACGGCAAACTCGGGGTTGTTTCTTAGCCCTTGTGGTAAATTGCCAGGCTGAGCGATGGGGAAGGTAAGCAGGTGCTGCGCCTGGGCCTTCGTCAAATTGTTCTGTGTTTTTAAGCTATTGGGCGAAACTTGCCACGTTCCAAAATCCTGTATGCCAGGTAGTGGATGCGAGGCGAAGTCCCGCGGATCGATGCTGACGGGCTGGAATTGTTGGACACGGAAGAGCGAGAGAAACTGGTCTGCTATCGCACTGGCGTTTGGCAAGATCAATAGAGCAAGCAAGATAGCAGCGGCCACTGCCGCTACCCAGTTCCGCCTCAGTTGACGCCAGATGAGAGACGATTTTTTCCTAGTGGGTACAGCTTGTAGTCCCCTACTACTCTTTGTAGAAGGCTTTGTCTCTTTGAGCCGTGCATTCAGCTTTGCGAGTGCAGCGATGGGATCGGGTACCGTGCCGGGTTTGGGATCCAGTGCAGATAGCAGTGTATAGACCTGGCTCCCGCCACTGGTAATAAGGCGTTCATCAGCAGCGCAGTCACCGCATGTGGCCAGGTGCTGTTCAACATTTGCTGCCTCTTCTGCTGATAGCTCGTCATCGCGCCGGGCAATCAAGATACTTTGATCGAGACAGTTGTCATTATGCTCCGGTTGTCGTAACTCGTTCATGATATCTCCTCCGAAATTCCCGTTCAGCACGGGCCAGTAACGCACCAACAGAAGCGGTAGCCACTCCTGTAGCCTGTGCAATCTCCGCGTAACTCAAACCCGTACTACGTAATACTATATAGGTCTGTTGCCGTTCGGGCATTTCAGCCAGGATCGAGCGCACCAGCGCTGCCTGTTCATCTGCGAGCGCGTGTTGCTCGGGGTTTAGCTGTGCTTCTACCTCTGGGGCTATCCGTTGAACCGTTTCACTGACTCGTTCCTCCCGGTTTGTGCGTCGCTGGCGACTCCGCAGAACATTCAGGCCGAGGTTGGTGGCGACACGACAGAGCCAGGCTCGTTGTTCTGCTTCGCTATTGGCCTTGGGCGGCACGCGGTAGTAACGCAGGAATACTTCCTGCGCGATATCATCTGCCTCGTCGCTTTGTCCCACATAGCGATAGGCAAGTTGATAGACCAGGCCATAGTAGCGCGTAAAAACGGTTTCAAACGATAGTTCGCTCGTTGAGGTAATGATAGGCCGATTTCTGATGTCTGATGACATGCCTTTTTTCACTCCGTCAAACCTAGAGCATTGTGCTCGTAAAAACTTCGTTGTGCTTATGCATATAGTAGACACCACTCAGCAGAATTTTGTGACATCAGAATATAAAAAAACATGTCTCTTTCTTGACTCAGGCCTGCGTTTTTCCTCGCAATAGATTGATCTGCTGCTGCAAGAGTTTATTGTAGGCTTCCAATTGGCTGATTTCCGCCTGTAGTGCTTGCTTCTCATGCAGAGTTTTATCGAGATTCGCACGGTATCTCTCTCTCTCCTGAGAAATCTGGCTGAGATTCTGGCGGATTGTCTCTTTCTCCTGCATTGCCTGGACATGACTTTTGCGGAACGAGTCCCTTTCCTGGGTTGCCTGTGATAGTTCGTCGCCACGCTGCCCATGTTCATGCTGGATATGTTTCAGTTCATCTTCAATGTCATTGATGTGAGCCTGGTCCTGCACAATGCGCGCGGTCAGGCTGATGATCTCACTTTTACGGGCATCGCGCTCATTCTGCAAGTCATTCCTGAGCTTCAACATGTCAGGCTCATAACGCCAGCCAAGCAGGACATTGTACAGCTCGCTTTGATGACTCCCCTTTTGGGTAATCTGTCGTAGATGCTGGAGAGTGGGGATATCCCAGTCTCCGCTCGCCAATAGACTCCCCACGGCGCGCAGGGATACCGAGAGTTCATCGAAATTTAGCACGCTCATCCTGTTTTGCGATAAACCATACTTGCTCACAGATTGAGCATACTCGTAGACATCTTTCGCCGGTCCAAGCAGACCTATCATACTGATAGCTTCCGCGCGCAGCAACGCGGGCGCGTGTGGATCATTTAGAATCCTCAACAGGGCATTCTGTGCTTCATCCCCAAGGAACAAAAAGGCATGAGCAAGTTGTTCATGGTGCTCTGGATGGTCGTAGAGCACCTGGACGAGGTGTCTGACCACCGAGTCTCCACCCTGTAAAAACAAGAGGGCCATGATTCGCAGGCTAGTACGTTCTCTATCGTGTATCTGTACATATTGGAGCAGGGCCGGGATCATCTCTTGATTGGCCGTCGAGAGTGCTTTCTCGTCATGAATGCGTTCCAGGAGTAGTGCTTGAGCCATAGCAATATCTTCTGGCTGGTCGCTTATAAGCAAGTCTACCAGGGCGTCCTTGATCTCCTCGGTGGGCATATTATGAAAGATATTCATGGCTGCTTCGCGACGCGCGCGATTGCTCATATCGCCATGCACTGCCCAGATAAAGGGAAGTGCCGGAGCGCCTATCTCTTGCAGGATATGTTGAGCAGTTCTAGCGATCACCTCGTCTTGATCAGTGATTAATTCACTTACGCTGCGTACGGCCGGTCCTCCAACTTTGATTAATGCTGTCACCGCGCCGCGTCGCCGGTCCTCCATGCGTAAAGATTCTAGCAGGCCATTAAGCACGATACGCTGCCAATCGCGCTTGCGCGATAATCGGGCGAGTGCTTCTGAAACGTCGTCGACCAGGTGTGCGTCTTCCAAACCACCCAGCAAAGCTGGAATACTGACGTCAACAAGCTCATTGGTCAGCACTTCCAGGAGCGCTTCGTGGGCTCGCAGTGGGAGCGTCTGGCTGAAGAGGCGCACGGTATGAGATAACGTTGTCGGATTTTGCCGTACCATTGTGACAATAATGTTCTGCGCGTGCTCCTGTACCAAGATTCTTGGATCGTCCAAAGCTGATATGAGTATTGGCAGGACCCTGTAATCAAAGCGTGGCAGGATAGAAGCGGCTGCATCGCCACGTTCAGAGTCTCCAAGGAGATTGACCAATGGGGGCGTCGCCACTTCAGGGTAGTTAAGCAGAAACCTGGCGATAGTGTCGCTCCAACCTGATCGATTTAACGCCTCCAATAATGGCGGGACAACGATCTGTCCCTGCATCTCGGCCAAAGTGCGATGCACAGAGCTTTTGATGCGCTGATCCTGATCGAAGAGGTGCTCAACTAATACATGCGCAGCGTCGGCTCCTTGTAATTGGAAGACCATCAAGATTTGCTGTGCCTGAGCATCGCTGTTGTGCGATAACGTGCCGAGTAATTGTTCACCGGGGAAAGGAACCATCCCCAGCAGGGCGCGGCGTATGCGCGACGTAATTGTCGTCTCCTGCTGTACATTCAGGGCGGCAAGCAATTCATCGAGCGCGACACTTCCCAAAGAACTAAGAGCCTCAATGGCTTCCTCGTAAATTTGTGGCTGTGGACTTTCCAACATCTCCATTAATGGAGATACCACTTGCGTTGTTGGGAATTGGCTAAGTGCATGTATGACTGCTATTGCCAATAATTGTTCAGTCTGCGATGGCTTGACGAGGGAGATTAGCGAAGGGATGACTCGTTCATCCCTGACCTGTTCCAAAACTTGTACCAGAAGATGAGTTCGATTGATAACAATGGGAGTCAATGCCCTTGAAACCGTTTCAACAACTTCCTTACCCATTCCTGCTAGCATTTGTGCTGCTCTTTCGGCCACAGTATCATTCGTATCAGCCCGTATGAGATCGATCAAGCCAGGAATACTTTCAACACTAAAGGAGTGCAAAGTACTCGTCACTTGCTGTAACACTAGTTGCGATGGATCAGCGATCAGGCGTAGTATGGCAGGCAGCGCACTCGGATCGTGTACATTCTTCAATACCTCGAGGATTCGTATACGAACCCTTTCGGTTGGTTGCTGCTTTAGCTGATCCAGGAGAAAAGGGGTAGCGGCGGGACCGATTGCTTGTAGCGTTTGCACCATATTATCGGCCAGTAGCTCGTCACTGGAAGAGAGATGCTGTATGAGTGTCGGGAGTACTTTTTCCTGTATGCCATTTAATGCTGTCTTGTTTCCTGACGCCGCTTGTCGGGCGGCAATCCGCACCAGTATTTCGCGAGCCTGCTGCTGAATCTCCTGTTCTAAAGCATAATTTGAGGTGAGAACCATGATCAAACCTTGTAGGATGCGTTGATACTGCGCTGGTGTGCCCTGGTGCCTGGCCTCTTGCTCATAGAGGAATCGTTCAAGAATAGTCAGTGCCGCTGCATGTGTCAGGCGCGTCGAGAGAGCAGATGTGCGATTTCCTAGTTCCTGGAGGATGCGTGCCACGCTAAGCTCTGGACCAAGTCGAATGAGTGCGTTGATAGCTCGCTCGATAATAAATTGTTCATTGTCATTCAAACGAGCGATCAATGACTCTACCGCGGCTGGATGCCTGGTGCCACCAAGGATATTGATTGCAGCAGCACGCAAGCGGACGCTTCTTGTGGGAACAGGTAGGCTAAGCTCGGTGGCGCAGGCAACAACACTCCCACCAAAACGGCTTAAAACGCGGCTCAGGCGTTTTACCTGGTTCTCGTATGGCAGGGCGTCTGCGGTATCGGATAGGTAAGAAAAGAGTAGTTTGGGTACGATGGTTGTATCCAGCAGCACGAAAAATTCCTCGACACCCTCAATCGGCAAGAGGAGCATCAATGAGCGGTATATTTCATCTGCGCCCTCCTGGTAACAATTTTGCACGAGGCGCGCCATGTCTTCACATGCCGCCTGGTCATGCAAGACGCGTGTCATCATCGCTGCCATCCGGGGTGGGAGGGCGCTTTCTCGTTGTGTTGCGGCCTGTGAGGGAGTGGGAGGCATCCATGCGACGCCTGAAGATACCAGGCTTAATGCCAGGGCTTCTAGTATAGAAAGAGATTGGTTGCTGGAAGGATTTTGTGCGTCTTCCCCAGGGGAACTTCCTAGGGTAGCAAATTGTTCGGCTAATTGCATTGGCGTCTCTAAAAGGCCAGCATAGAGCGCCATTGGCTCGCTCCAGTAGGATACATTTGCCAGTAATTCCTCGGGAATAGTGGCGAGAAGTGGAGAAGTTGGTCCTCCCTTATCAAGGTCAGAGGCCAGGAAATACGTAGCAACAAAGTATTTCGCAATCAATTCATGACGAAAACTCAGTATACCTCCTGAGCTAAGTTCAATTAATGAAGTCTTCTGTGCAAAATCGAGGAGTTGAGTCAACGTTGTCTGGTCGTATTCTTGCTCTAGCGAAGCTGGATCATGGGTTGGATGGTCTTTAAGCCAGGTCAGGAGTTCGCTGGCGCAGAGCGCAATGTGTTCTTGAGCACCCATCTTTCCCCTTTGAGCAGGTAATTGTATGCAGTCTCTATCATTTGACCAGTACGCAGCATATGCAATCTTGCTTAGCAGCCGCAGTACATCACTTTCTAATGGTGCAGCTTTCTTCCATTCGGGCCGCTTCTGTTCGCGCTGGATCAATTGCGCCACATATTCACGTAGGATGAGGCCGCGTGTATCCAGCTTTTTCCCTCGTTCAACGCCAACTTTGTCAATAATTTCCAGAAAGGAGAAGAGCATCAGAGGATTAGTACAGAGATAGCGCAAACGGCCGGTCAGAAGTACTTGCATGATCTGCCCTGCGGTGTGTTGCCATTTGTCGCCTTGAACTGCAATATAATCTTCGACAAATCCCCGTACCTGTTCAAGTTGCAGCGGATCGATGACAGCACGTTCAATATGGCCCTCGTTTACCAGCTGTTCCAGTTCAGGCAGTTTTCTATAATCTACTTCGCGACATGTGATGACGAAACGGTTTTGTGTCACGAGGAGCATCTCTGCCAGTTCTTTTCCAACTGCCGCGCGGTACTGTTGGTCAACTTCGTCCAGACCATCGCAGAGGAACAATAAACGTCCCTGCAGCAGCAACTTGTTCAGGTACGGGCGAAGATGACGCATAGCCTTAAAATCATTCTCGATGAGGAAGTCAAGCAGGGTAGCTTGCTGTGCCACCGCTTCAGAAATAGCGTTCTGATCATCCAAAGTATGCTGCTCAGTAGAGACGGTAGGAGTTTTGTTCTGAGCCTTGATGAAGACGCTATAGTTTTTTAATGGGACGTACACGGGAATTTTTTGCTGGCCACGCAGCAAAGCTTTGCGCTGCTGAACTGCCGAGAAGCGATATTGTTCTAACGCGAATGTCTTCCCTGCTCCCGCTGCTCCCTCAAGTAGCAGAGATGCCTCCTGGGGTAGTTCCACCAATTCAAGCAGAGATAAACTTCGCCCCTGGTTTATAGCAAGAGGATCAGGTGTATGCTCAAAATAGGTCACTGCTGTCTTAGAGATATGGGCCAGGGAGTCAAGTTGCGTATACATTCTGCGATATGCTTCCTGCTCCCTTTGAACATCTCTTAAATATGCCCGAAAAGCGAGTGGCCTGACCGCAAGGTAGGCTACAATGGTTGTCCCGCCGAGTTCGACAAGAGGCACCAGGAGTAAAAGAGGCATGTGGAAGGGAAGCGAGGCCAGGTCCAATAAGGGACTAGCTCTTCCATTTCCGAGTAGATGAACAGGATTGAAAAACCAGATAATAGCCAGTTCAATACAAATGAGTAGTAGCGTAATAGCGATTCCAATAAGGATGCTACGGAAAAGACGAGAAGAAGCGATACGATAAAGCATACCTCTATGCATATTTGTTGAAGATACGGGATGTTGTGTTGCTACCATGCTGTCATGGCTGCCTTTCAATGAATTTGCAGTTCCATAGAGCAGTAGTATATCCCACTCAATTAATACAAACAAGTACTAGAGGCAGTTAAAGCGTGCTACAAATGGGTCAGGGG
>DMFQ01000470.1:882-7027 GCA_003450555.1 Ktedonobacter sp. | reverse complement strand
AGAGAGGGTGAGAGAGGGTGAGAAAGAGAAGATGAAAAATTGATTGTCGTGCTTATTTTGTGACGTAATGCATAGAATTTTTTGTGTGATTTGTGCTTTACTCTAAATGGCCAGGATATTCTATCCTTTTTTCGTGAGAGTTACATTCCTGTGTTATTAGCTGTTCTTAATAATAGGGTTAAAACATCTATTTATATGCAACAGAAAAAAGCGTCGCTATTCTGAAAGAGGCATCTTTATGAAACGCTCTAGTATGGGTTTCTTTGAAGAACAGCATGAGCAGCAAAACGATGAGCATGAACAAAGACCAAAGGACACCATAAATTTGGCGGCCCTTACACACAAAAATCCAAAAACGACCATTCCTTTGGAAATGCATGCTCCAGAACCAGCAGAAGGGTTGTTCTCACGGGGAAGGGCGATATTACTCTCTGTCTTTCTTCTTATCGTGATCATCAATGCAGCCAACCTGGGTTCATCACAATTTATCGGTACGCATGGTTGGGCCTTTGTTTTAAGCGGCTCCTCCGCTACCAGCGATTCGAATCTCTTAAGGGATGTGGCTAATCAATTGCGCCATACCTCGACCCCGGGGACCAAGACCCAAACAAACCGCAAGATAACGCCCGAGGAATATATCAATACCATTTCTACAAAAAATGACGCTGGATGAAAAAATTGGTCAGATGATGATTGTTCAATTTACTGGACCTGATTACGGGCTTGACATAAGTACAATGATTGATCAATACAAGATAGGCGCGGTACTCATTTTTGCGGCTAATAACAATATTGTCTCGAAGCCACAGCTCAAAGGCCTCATTCAGCAGATGCAGAAGGATAGTACTATACCACTGGCGATAGCGATTGACCAGGAAGGTGGCCTTGTCGATCGCTTACAGTATCTTGATGGTCTGCGCCCATCTGCAACCTCGATTGGAGCGACAAATGATCCTACAAAAGCGATGGCGGCAGGAATGCAGGACGCCAAAGATCTCTCGTACTATGGCATCAATCTGAATCTTGCGCCGGTTGTTGATGTTACAAATGTCTACAATCCCCAGCTTTATCTACGTACATTTGGCACCAATGCCGAGACAGTGACTACAATGGCAGGTGCATACCTGCGAGGCCTACAAGAGAGTGGTAAAGTAATGGGGACGCTGAAGCATTTCCCAGGGCTAGGAGATGTCAGCGCTGATCCACATACAAGTGTTCCTAGCCTGAACCGTACGCAGAGTGCCTTAACAGCGATTGACTGGCAGCCATATCGCTCGCTGATAGCGCGAGGGGATGTCCAGGCTATAATGGTTACCCACGAGATTGTCACGAAGATTGATGATACAAAACCTTCTTCACTCTCCTACAAAGTAGTAACGGGTATTCTACGCAATCAACTAGGATTTCAGGGTGTGATAATGACGGATAGCTTGACGATGGAAGGGATTATCGCCTATTATACTGAGGCGCAGGCCGCGGCTATGGCGGTCGAGGCAGGTTCTGACTTATTGATGGGTGCCTCCACTCCAGATAATGTCGTTAATATGATCAATGGCATCAAACAGGCCATAAGTGCCGGGGAGATCAGCCAGCAACGCATCGATGTCTCCGTCCGGCGCATTTTAATGCTGAAGTATCATATGGGATTGTTACAGATACCGAGCGTATAATAGCGACTCTGGCGGTCACTAATGCACGCATGCAATAGTGGTCTACACTGTAGTCGCCCTTTACACGAGAAGGGATGGCGATGCTTCGTTCAAGCACAGAGCAATCATTGCAAGACCAGGATACAGCGCACACGGTAGTAAAAGAGCGACGAAGATCCATGCTGATCATCGCCCTGGTTGTTATAGAGACGATATTGGTACTGTTAGCACTTGTTCCAGCACAGTTCTGGACGCGCTTCTTGCCCAACTCTACCAGCGCCGCCTTAGATGGCCCATTTCCTCCAGTTGTTGCGCCACTCGTTACGTTACTACTCTATGTTCTCCCTACGATGGTTGGCTTTTTGTGCCGGGGATGGCAACGGGCGTTAATCTTTGCTACACTGCCGGCCTGGTTTGGTCTGGGCGTTTTCTTGGTCTCGGCCACCTTTAAGATAGGACCATTTTATCTTGTCTCAGCCGACCACGTTACTGCAAACCTGAGCTTGCTCGAACTCTTTGCCGCTCTCGGTGCTCTCGGCTGGTTGGGACGCTTCACTATTAAATTAAAATAGATTGAATAGCAATTATGCAAAAACCGACGTTGCGACCGTTCCGTTTGATAAGTCCTAAAAATAGTCAACTTGACAATAGTGAACAGCGGGAGGAAAATGGCCGGGTGGAAGAACATAGAAACCTGAGCGGTCTTATAGAACCTATATCTACTGAAGCTGAACAGCCTCAATTTGGCGATCGAGGAGCGTATATAGAGGACGCGGAAGAAGAAGCACGTCACCTCCTCCAGCGCACTCCAGGAAGCTATTTGTTAAACCAGATCTATGGTTTATGGGTATTTGGCTCTTTATTCCTGCTCACCGTTCTCGTCACGCGCAGATTATCTGTCGCTGAGTACGGCGTCTTTGCTGTATCTCTAGCTGCTTTCAACACAATTGCTTATATTGTAGCGCTCGGATTGGAGGATGCCACGACCACCTTTGTGCCGCGCGTTTTTGCCGAGCACGGTAAGGCAGCTGCGTCATTGCTCATTCGACGTTTGCTCACTCTGCGCCTGGTTATCCTCGTGCTATCTGTCACCGTCATCTTATTTGCGCTACCTGTACTGGCATCGCTTATTGCCGCGATTCCTCTCAGTGGCGCGGCGGGTGTAGCGGCCGGACTTCGTGACCCTGGCCTCTTGAGCCATATTACGCCTATCGCGATCTATGTCCTTGGCAATGGCATAAGCAGTCTCGTTACCGCGGTTTGCGCCTCCTTGATGCGCATGCGGTTCGTGTTTGTTGTCGGCAGCCTTACACAGCTAGTGTTGTTAGTCTTAAGTTTTTTTGTGCTGCAATTTGGCTGGGGGATCAACGGCATCCTCTGGCTTTTCGCCATCAGTTCGCTGTTCAATGCGCTGGCCTTTCTCCTCTGGCTGACTCCATTCCTTTTTGAACGGAGAAAACCTGGGACATACGTCCAGCCGCTCAAGGCGGTGGTGCAACTGGGTATTTCGGCGTGGTTGACCAACCTGGTGTCTGGAGCATTGCTGAAGCAAGTGTCGATTATCCTGCTGGGGTTCTTTTTAGTCTCGATAGTCCAGATTGGCTACTTTAATCTGTCGTTTCAACTGGCCCATGCTGCGAGTCTCTTGCTTGTATCTGGCTTTGGTGGAGTTGGCGGTGCTGCCCTCGCTGCCGCATTTGTGGGCCGCAACTATGATCGTCTGTCACGCTCGTGGCAGGCTTTAATCAAAATTGAAACTTTGCTTGCTGCACCTGTGCTTATGTTCTGTTTATTTAACGCGCAAAATATTGCTCATGCACTGTACGGGGCGAATTATGATCCTGTAGGCCCATTACTGGCTATCTTTCTCTTCTTCAATATCCTGGTACGTGTCATTGGTACAACCGACCATCAATACGCATTGTACGTAATCGGCAAGCCAAACCTGGTTGTGTTGAGCCAGTGGGTAGGTCTTCTCGCGGTTGTGGTCATTGGAGTGGTCCTTATTCCTCGTTGGGGACCAGCTGGTGCACTTGTTGCAGATGGACTGGCGCAGGTTCTGATTGGTGCAATGCTCCTCGCATTTCTCTGGCGCGCGCTGCCTCGTAAATTTCCTTTCGGATTCACCTTGAGATTTTTGTTGGGCTTAACGCTCGCGGCTTTGCCGGGTATCCTTTGGCATCCTGAAAGTCGTTTGCTGATCGGTGTATCGGGTGTTATTTTCTTAGGGCTGTGTATAGGCCTTTTCATCATTATTAAGCCTCTGAATGCGGAAGATTTGGAGATGATTGGGAGTTTGAATGCCAGTGCCCGAATAGCCCCTTATTTAAAGTGGTTCGCTCGCGAGAAAAATTGAGAGGCAAAGTACTTGTCTATCAGCTTAAAAATTGGTATCATTACTAACAAGAGTGTTTTGGCGAGTTTAAGGAAGCAGAGCATCCATGCCAAACAAATACGAACGCGAGATCGAAGAAATTCTCCGTAATATGGAGGCTACAGAGGCTAAGCCAGGTCTTGGACAAAAATTTGGTGAGCGCATGCGCCGTAAACCCGTTGCGCGCAGCAAACCACGGAGACGTGGTTTGCCGTCACTCAAATTCAGATCCTCCGAATGGTTCATTCTCATTGCTGTTGCGTCGGCACTCATTGCGGGGGGGTATGCCTACGCAAACAATGGTAATGCAACTTTTGTCACGGGCCTACTGGTAATTGTAGGGATTATTTGTCTGATACTGGTTGTCCTCTCACCATTTTTAGCGCGCTCTCGCCAATCATCACAATCTTTTGGCTATAGTAATGTGACCCCTATACAACGTAATCCGCTCAATAGTCTTGTGACCCGTTGGAACCTGTTCTTACTCAAGCTGCGCTACCGTCGCAAGAAGGGCCGAAATAGCCACTGAGTTGGTCTTTAGCGCCGGTGCGTGGGTGAAAAAGTGCTTGACAGATGACCAGAGGCGTGCTATAGTGCAGACACTTTCCGCGAGAGAAAGTAGGTACAGCGGGGTGTGGCGCAGTTGGTAGCGCGCCTGCTTTGGGAGCAGGAGGTCCGCAGTTCGAGTCTGCGCACCCCGACCATGATAGAAAGTCAATTAGCGGGAGTAACTCAGTGGTAGAGTTCCTGCCTTCCAAGCAGGCTGTCGCGGGTTCGAGCCCCGTCTCCCGCTCCACTTCTTAAACCGTCGCTCTCAGAGCGCTTCACAGGCCGATTTACGACAGGCAACCTGCGAGAGCGTTTCGAGACGGCGGTTTTTTCTCTGTCAAAAGGTGTTCAACGGACACCTGCCTTCATTTCTGGCAAGTACCCTGCCTCGCGTTCGGTTTGCTAGACAAAAGTGTTCGCAACCTCGCGTAGGCAGGTTGTTCGTCACTGGAACTGCTTCTGGAGCAACTATAGATCATGTGGTGAGAAAAAACAAGGGAGGCAGGTGTTCCCTCAAAGGATCATCCCAAAATCAGTGTGTTTTTGCTTGATGTATGCTCACAGAAAGTGAGTTCGTATCCTGTAACAAGTGCCAATCACTTTTCTCACGGAAGGGCAATATCTAGCTGTGTTAAGCGACAACCTGGCCTTCGGGCTATCGGATGCTGGATGCCCTTAATGAATTGATAAGCGGTGAAGAGAGCAACAATGATTGTTGCAAGGCCAGAGAATACAACTATATACTGCACTTCACACCTCCTTATACGTCATGGACTCTGCCTTGAGCGTAGAGGTATTTTCTAGCTTTAATGAACGAAAGAGACAGATGATCTTACAATCTTCAGTATACGATAGGTTAGCTAGAAAGGTTAGTACTCGGTTCGCATAACAGCCCCTTAGATGAACCAGGGGATATTTCCACTAATCCGCGCTCGGTTGAAGTGTGCCAAGTTATCTGGCAAAATCTCTTGTGAACTTCGTTACCTGTACAACGGCGGGTGGATAGAGTATTCAGAAATAAGACACGACAATTATGTGACAGAAGGCTTTTTCGCTCGATCCTGTGGTCAAGCGCCTTGAGGCGCACTTAATGTGTCCAACAACCAGATATGCCTACTTTCCAAAATACCGTTGGGTGAAGGTCGCGATGAAGCTGATTTCGATAAAGAGGCCGATGACGGCTTCTGCGGCTGCGAGAATGACCAGGGGATTGTGTAGCGTTATGTCTTTTCCAAGTCCTGGGAAGAAACCGCGCCCGTGGAATGAGGTGAGACTATAAACCAGCGCGTCGGGCAGGGCTGAAAGATGCCCAAAGAGGGCATACGCAGCAGCGAAGCCTCCTACCACGAGGAGATACCAGAATACTGTTCGGATCGGTCGATAGCCAAAGCCTGCCAACAGATCGAGGAGTTGGGAAAAGAGATACCTGGATATACTTCCGCTGGAGATGCAAGAGGATACGCTGACATTTCTGCGCACAGTAAGCGAAGCGCGCAGCATCCTCATCGAGACCTTGCGATCGCAGCGCTACCGCGAGTTGACGGTTTGCTCGCACTGCAGCCTGGTACTCTTC
>DMFQ01000470.1:0-777 GCA_003450555.1 Ktedonobacter sp. | reverse complement strand
ACGTGTTTGCTTCTCTTTCTTCTTCCTGTTACGCGCCTTTCTCTGCTCGGCTTCCCATTCATCGCCAAGCTTGGTCACTTGCGACCAGTCTACCACGGCAAGATTGGCATCGCACCATTGTGTATCCGCGACTCTTGGACCAATACGCCGCCAATCGCCAAGCTTGATATTCTTGAGATTGGCTCCCTCCAGATGAGCCTCTCTGAGATCGGCTCTCTCTAACTGCGCTCCTCGGAAGTTGGCTTTCTCTAGCTGTGCCTGTGCGAGAATGGCCCTTCTGAGCTGTGTCATTACGAGGTTCGTTCCCTCGAGGTGTGCCTCTCGAAGGTTGGCTCCCTCCAGCTGCGCTTCATAGAAATTGGCTCCCTCTAGCTGTGCCCCTGCGAGGTTGGCTCCCTGCAACTGTGCTCCATAGAGGACGCCTCCCTCCATGTGAACGGCAGCCTCTTTTATATGCTCTTCAGTTGCATCTTGATGCTCATAATAATCAAGCCCTCCAATCAGGTTTGCCAGCGGAAGCCCACGCAAATCTGTTTGTCGAAAGTCTGCCCCGCGCATATCCAATCCAGAGCGTTCTCTGTCTTGCTCCTTGGCCCAATCCACGGGCCCACGCCCATGCTCATGCGTCGCTAGAAGCCATTCGACATCAGCGCGACTCAGCTTGATGTTTTTAAAGGGATAGATACCTTTTTCGATATCAGGGGCGATCTCGCATCGCTCAGCCAGGTCCTTCTGGCGCTCCTCATTAATCTCTGGTTCTGTGCGCCAGGGTTGTCC
>DMFQ01000001.1 GCA_003450555.1 Ktedonobacter sp. | reverse complement strand
TGCGACAAACAGCAAGCAGCGTTCTCACAAGAAGTGGGGCACGCTCTCCCTTTATAAACACCGTCTCAAATCACGCGCTCCGCGTGAGTATAGACGTTCATCGAATGATCTCGTAGAAAACCGATGAGGGTAATGCCTGCACTATCCGCCAGTTCTACGGCAAGACTGGAAGGGGCGGAGATAGCAGCAATGCAGGGAATGCGCGCCAGTAGGGCTTTCTGAATGATCTCAAAGGAGGTGCGACCACTGACCATAAGGATATGCCTGGAGTAGGGAAAGTCATTGTGCAGCAGTCCGTGACCAATGATTTTATCAACGGCATTGTGACGCCCCACATCTTCACGCAGGAGAAGCAGCTCACCTGTTGGGCTAAACAGACCAGCCGCGTGTACCCCACCTGTATGCGTAAAAACAGCCTGAGCGTCACGTAAACGCTGGGGCAATTCATAGATGGTGGCGGCGCGAAAGCGCACATCATCCCCATCTTCCTTACCTTGCTCTATACATGGAGCAGTGACCAGCAAATCAGCGATACTGTTTTTGCCGCAAAGTCCACAACTGGCGGAAACAGCGAAATGCCGCTCGAATACAGCCGACTGCCGTGGCTGCTCATCATCCAGCAACTCACGGTGGCGTAACGCGATATTGACGACGTTGGCAAGGGGCAGCCCATCGGCGTCGCTTTCGTCTTCAATCGATAGAACATCTTCAGGCTGAACAATGACTTTCTCAGTATAGAGAAAGCCCATGGCCAGCTCGTGGTCGTTTCCAGGCGTACGCATGATCACAGCAAGGCTGCGGTGGTCGATGCGCACTTCAAAAGGCTCCTCAATGGAGAGAGCATCCTCGCGCGGCTGGTGCTCATGTTCTTGCCAATGAGTAACACCAGCTTGCATAACACGCTCTGGGTCAAGTGGCGATCGCCAGTAACCTGGTAGAACCATAGAATCTATCGTTTCTCTCTACGCTCATGTTTCACCGTGGCGTGCGTTTCCGTTGTCGACGCTTTCGCCAGATATTCCGGAGGTCGCTGCCGTTTGAAGTAGTACTTGCATGCTCCTGGACGAACAGGATCGGGCGGCTCGATGGCAACCAATCCCCAACCCTCCTGTTCCAACCAGCTCCAGGCCTCGTATTCTTCTTCAAAATCGCGTACAACGTCACCCGCTACGGTAAAGACCATTGTGCCTAATAAGTATCGATGTTCCCAATGTACCATATTTTTGTCCTTCTTCACCAGAATAGGGAAGGCTGTTTGCGCGAGGAAATATCCCTGATTTCACGACTATCTCTCACCATTTCTGCCCGGTCTGCTAGGAATCAACGCTGATGAGTAAGCCATTTCGCGGCCTTATTTGACTCACACTGGTTGCAGTGCTACGATATGTATAATAGTAATTTTTCCACTTATGGATAGGGGTTGCAGATGCATCATTATGTCAAATCAAGTAACGAAACGCTGCGAAAACGAGGTTATAGGCTGACGCCACAACGTCATATGATTTTAAGTGTTATTCAAGAGGCCGATGGACATCTGAACATTGACCAGATATTGGAGCGTGTCCAGGAGCGCAATCCCTACGTCAGTCTCTCTACCGTTTACCGCACGCTGGAACTGCTGCGGGAGTTGGGACTGGTACGAGAGAATCACCTGCCAGGAGAACAACCTCATTATGAGACGGCCGAAAGTGCCGCGCATCATCACCTGGTCTGCCGCAGGTGCCGCACGGTTATTCACCTCGAAGACACCTTACTCGGCAATCTCCACGAACAGTTGCAACAACAATATACTTTTCACGGTCTGACGCTCGACCTGGTAGCCGCCGGTTATTGTGACGCTTGTTGGCAGAAGGTACAACAAGAGCAAAAAGCAGAATAGCCGCTTCACCTCCTCCACTCTAAGCCGACTCTCTATGCTTCCCTGTTACAGCGCTTTCCGCAGTCGCCAGAAACTCAAAGCCAACAGCGGGAAGGCGAACAGATACAAGAGCAAGAGGTAGTTGAGTAGATCGATAGTAAAGAAGAAATAGAGGGCAATGGCGGCGTAAAGCACCATGCGGCTAGGACGTACAATCCAATGAGAGGTCACGCCCAGCAGTCGATGCATTACAATAAAAGTGACCAGGGCAGTGTAAGCAAAGACAAATAGAATAGCCAATACCGGGTGAATTAATCCCTTCCAGGCCATACCAGACACGCTAAAAGCTACCACTACCTGGTCGCAAAACATATCGGTGAACGCGCCACGTTCTGTATTTGTCCCCTGCAATCGCGCCTCTACCCCATCCAGACCGTCACAGATAACTGAAGCGACTAACAGCCAGAAAGCTATGGTGAATTCAAAGGGGACAAATAGGCAGAAGCCAATGCCAAAGCAAACGGAGGCAAAGGAGAGCATATTGGGACTTATCCCTAATCGTAAGAGAACAAAAGCAATCGGAGCGAGTATACGCTGGCGCACTCTCTGCCACGGCCTCAGGACCAGCGCTTCATCCTCACTATAGATGCTGTCCGATTTTTCTTGTTCAGGTGTCCTCATAATTAAATGTACGAGTAGGGCTTGCCCCTATCCTTGGCTTTATGCTTGCAACTGGCCTGTCGTAAAGCAGTAATTCTGGTCTGCGGGAGGCGATGTAGGTATCTTCATTATCTTCGAAAAGATGTCATTGTAGGTGCGCGAAACCATCGGTCCAATAGCGACAGAAGCTTCACCGACATTCTCCTTCATCGCAACAATCGTAAGTTGTGGATTCTGATAGGGAGCTTGCGTCAGGAGCCATCCCTCCGCGCCTAACGTCTTGCCATTGACCTGGGGAACCTGACCTGTACCGGTCTTGGCAATAATAGCATATGGCGAGTTATACATTTCTGGAGACAAGCCCGGGAGACCAAAGCGACCGGAACCGCACTGCACGACGCCGTACATCGCATCACGCATCTGGCTTGCCGTGGTATCAGTGATGGGGGTACCCAGCGATTGTGGGCTTGAAGCGTACACGGTCGTTCCGTTCGGATCAACAATCTTCTGGACGAGTGTGGGCCGCATCAACTCGCCATTGTTGGCAATGGCATTATCTATCATCGTCATCTGTAAGGGCGTAATCGAATCTACACCCTGCCCAAAAGAGTTTTCGGCCAGCTGGTTGATTTTGAGAGACTGGCTATTAGCGGGCGTGACGGTACTTATTTTAACCGGCAGGTCAAAGGGAATCTTTCTCCCAACGTAGAAGCGGTTGTTATAATCTAGCCAGGTCGCGGAACCCATCTTTGCACCCACCTGTGCGAACATGATGTTATCTGAGTGGGTGTATCCATAGCGCAGGTTCACTGGGAAATTGCGCGTATACGTGTTTATATTATTGCCTGTTGGGCCAAAAATCTCCGTCTCCTCACCGCTGCCGATCTTGACCGGCCCAATAGCTTGTAGATGGTTGGGATCATGGTCGTTGTAAAAGGGATCATTCAAGCTCGAACTGCCAGAGTTCAGTCCGGCCAACAGCGTCATAGTCTTATAGGTTGAACCTGGGATATAGGTAGATTGAATAGGGCGCTCCAGCAGTGGTTGCTCCGGGTCTTTCTCAAGTGAAGTAAAGTACTTGAGATCCCCCGAAGCTACGCGGTTGGGATCAAACGTCGGTCGACTGAGCATAGCCAGTATCTCGCCCGTATGGGGATTTGCTATTATCGCCGAACCTCGATCGGTCTGAAAGATATTGATTCCATCGGGCGGCGGTGCGGCCTGATCAAAGTATTTTTCGAGCAAAGCCTGCATACGCACGTCAATGGTCAGGTAAATGTCATCCCCGACAGGAGGACGATGCAACGTCTGATTGACGTAATTGTTGAGAGCAGTTACCCCTAAACGCCCGCTGAGATAGTCATCATATTTATACTCGATACCCGACGAGGCATAGAGCGGGCTGATGTAATAGCCTAGCAGACCTGCCAGAGAAGGATAGTTCTTCAGATAGTAATGACGCTGATACCCACAGGTTGTGTTAGATGGCTTTGAATCGGCGAGTAGTACGCCATTGCGGTCGAAAATGCGTCCACGAACAGGGGCGTTATCACTCAAACAATGGCGGCTATTGTGTATATTTGCTGTTACTTGCTGCGCTACTACTACCTGCCAGTAGACAAGCACAGCGCTCAAGGCTATAAAGAATACGATAAACAATTGAGTCAATTTGCGTATATTGTTACTGATGTTCATAATCTTTATTATATCCTTCGTTCTAGCAAAATGTACGGCAGGGCTTGTCCCCACCTTCATAAGACGGTCTATACATCCCGAAGAAGTGTATCACTGTTCATGTCAGTTGACAAGCAGCAAAATGTAGGGGCAGAGCTTGCCTCTGCCCTGCTAGGGA
>DMFQ01000328.1 GCA_003450555.1 Ktedonobacter sp. | reverse complement strand
TATGCAAAGTATTTCTGCAATGAGTTTGCATTCGGAAGTATGCTGGTTGCAGGGTTGATACCTGGAATGTTTAAAAGTGTGGGCATCACAGACTGAGCTACTCGACGAGGAAACTAACTCTGTCTGGTGTCAGTTTACCCTATTTTTATGTTAGAAAATATCCGCTTTACAATGTACTCACGGGGTCGATATCGATTTGCCAATCTGGGGCGTCGATTACGCGCAGGAGTGGGTGCAGGTCTGGGCCGCGCACGATCATTTGCCAGCGATATTTGTTCTGCACGCGCTCCATCATGGCGGGCGCGGGACCTACTATGTCCGTGTCTGTCATGCCGAGACGCTCGATCCATTCATCCAGGCGCTCGCGCAGCAGCAGGGCTTCGTTTTGCGAGTTGCGGCGGTTCTTATGACTATAGGTAAATTTGACGAAGCGGCGAAAGGGTGGGTAGCCATAACGGCGGCGGACATCGATCTCGGCGGCATAAAATTCGTGGAAATCATGGCGCGAGGCGGCGTCGATAGAAAAATGCTGCGGATTGAAGGTCTGGATAATTACGGTACCGGCTTCCGCGCCGCGCCCGGCCCGACCAGCCACCTGGGTGAGCAAGGTAAAGGCCCGTTCGGCGGCAGCGAAGTCTGGTAAATTGAGCGCGATATCCGCCGAGACGACGCCGACGAGGGTCACTCCCGGCAGATCAAGCCCCTTGGCGATCATCTGCGTGCCCACCAGGATATCGGCCTCGCGGTTGGCAAAGCGATCAAGTAGCTGCTGGTGGGCACGATAGTTTGTGGCTGTATCGCGATCCCAACGCAGTAAACGCGCCTCGGGAAAGCTGCGCTGGATCGTATCCATCACTTTCTCGGTACCCAGTCCGAAGTAACGGATGCCTGAACTGTTACACTGGGGGCAGGCGTGGAGCACTTTGCTCTGCCTGTTGCAGTAGTGACAGAGCAGGATGCGCTCGGTCGAGTGATAGGTCAGCGGCACATCGCAGCGATCGCACATGACGACAAAGCCACAGTCGCGGCAGAGCACGCAACTTGCCGCCCCACGTCTATTCAAGAAAAGAATGGCCTGCTGCTTATTACCCAAAACACGCTCCAGCTCGCTCTGCAGGCGGCGGCTGATAATACTGGTATTGCCTGCGTGGAGCTCGCTGCGCAGATCAATCACTTCAACCGGTGGCAGCGCGGCGCCGATGCGCCCAGGCAGTTCTACCAGCGCATATTCTTTCTGTTCGGCGTGATAAAACGTCTCGATCGAGGGCGTTGCGCTGCCGAGCACAACCGGTACGTGTAGAATGCGACCGAGGGTGATGGCCACTTCGCGCGCGTGATAGGTCGGCTTATGCTCGCTCTGCTTATAGGCCGACTCGTGCTCTTCGTCGAGGATGATCAAACCCAGGTCCGGCAGCGGTGAGAAGAGAGCCGAGCGCGACCCGATCACCACATCGACAGCGCCCGAACGAATGCGCTGCCACTCGTCGAAGCGTTCGCCCATGAAGAGATCGCCATGAATGATGGCGACGCGGCCAGGAAAGCGCCCGGCGAAGCGCTCTACAGCCTGGGTCGTGAGCACAATTTCCGGAACAAGCACAATGCCGCGTTTACCGCTCGCGATGATTGATGCCAGGGCTTGCAAGTACACCTCTGTCTTGCCACTGCCCGTGACGCCATGCAGGAGAATAGGCCTGATATCCTCCTGCATGGCGTCAGTAGTAGGTGAGAGGGTCTCCAAAATAGATGCCAGGGCGTTTTCTTGGGCGGGAGTGAGCGACAGTGGCGTGCTGGCGAGAATGGTGCGCCCCTGCAGCGGATCGCGCCGCACCTCTACTACTTCAATGGCAATAATGTTCTCGCGCACCAGAGCTTGCAGTTGTGCCTGGTTCAACTTGCAGGCTTTACAGAGTTTGTTTGGCGTCCAAAAGGCATTGCCACCATTGGTGGCTCTATCATTCTGTAGCAGGTCGATGGCCGCTAATTGCCGCTGGGCCTGCAGGCTCACCCTATCTTGTGGCGTAAGCGTCAGCACATCGGCTGTAGCAGGCATAGCAGGCATGGCCCAGGGATCGGGCGTGGTTTTCTTGGGACGGCGGCGCACATTGTCAGGAGCCATCGTGATGGCGGTAGCAGAAGGAAGACTTTGTGGTATCTGAGCCTCGGCTTGCTGCCGCCATTGCGCCAGCTTATCTCCCTCGGCGACGAGGCGCACTACCCTTTTCAATTTCTTTGTACCAGGAAATTGCGCCTCACGTTCGACGAGACCGCTGGCCAGCGCCTCAGATAACAGTTCCCTGGCACGTTTTGGCCCAAGCATCTGTTTAAGTTTTTCAACATGTAGCTCTTCATCGACCAGTAGCAGGCCAATCAGGGCCTGCAGGCGAAGAGAGCCTGCCTGTTCTGGTATTCCCTCGCCGGGTACCGGTGCTTCATTTTTCGCCAGGTGAAGAACCACCCGCGTACGCTGGAGCAGGCCACGAGGAAGCATCCTGAAGGCGATTTTGCTCAGGGGAGTTACATAGTACGAGGACATCCATTCCGCCAGCGCCTGTTGGTGCGGCAGCAAGGCCGGTTCAACATCAAGAATGGCAGAAATTGGGCGCAGTTCCAGTCCGTCCCCTGCATCGTCAGCGAGGTGCGTGTGCCAGGTGATGCCCTCGACCAGGCGCTCTCCATAGGGAACAGCCACTAATTGACCGGGGCTTAGCCTGTCCTTCAGCTCCACCGGCACAGTGTATGTGAGCAATGGCTGCTCACTGTCCCAACTGGCGGCGCTGGTCAGCACATTGGCAAGCACTCTTTACCGTCTCCCAAATTCACGCTCTAGCGCGGACAGACTAAAATGAACCATAGTTGGGCGACCGTGACAGCAGCTAAAGGGGGCGTTGGTCTGTCCCAATTGCTCGATCATCTCGCGCATCTCGCTCACCGTCAAAAAGTAATTGGCTTTAATGGCGGCTTTACAGGCCACGTTGGCTAACGCGTGTTCCTCCCATGTCTCGCTGTGTCCAACATGCTCAGGCGCTGTCAAATCCGCTATGAGTTCATGCAGCGAGCGAGCGTTCATTTGCTTGATGAGCACATTAGGGACCGCTGTGATTGAAAGGGTACTATGTTCGAGTATTTCCAGGGCAAAACCAATGTGCTCCAATTGTTGCAGATGCTCCTCGATGGCCTCCACTTCCCTTGGGGCGAGTTCAAATTGTATGGGCGTCAGCAGGATCTGAGAAATGGGGGCACGCGCCTTTAGTGCCGCCACCATGCGCTCCAGCAGAATGCGCTCGTGGGCGGCATGTTGATCAACCAGGTACATACCCTCGGAGCCTTCGGTGACGATGTAGCTCTGCGAAAGTTGACCGACGACGCGCAACGAGGGCAGGCGGCCTGGTTGGGTGATCCCTGGCAGAGCGCCGATATTCAGGGCATTGGCAGACAGGGTAGCATAGGATGCCAGCATCCGCATTATCCGCGGGCAGGATGCCAACATTCGCATTATCTGTGGATAGAGCGGCGGCATCCCCATTATCCATGGATAGGGCACCAACATTCGCGTTATCTGTGGATAGAGCGGCGGCATCCCCA
>DMFQ01000480.1 GCA_003450555.1 Ktedonobacter sp. | reverse complement strand
ATAACGCCAGTGGCGGAACGTTCATCCATCGTCTGGATGTATGTCGCGATGGATTACGGCGATCTCAGCGACGAGCAGGTCAGAAAATTCCAGGATGATATCATCAAGCAAGATATCCCTATCGTTGAATCCCAACGGCCTGAACTCCTTCCGCTCGACTTGCAGGCCGAGCTGCACCTTCGATCTGATCGCACCGCTATTGCTTATCGCAAATGGCTCAAGGAGTTAGGTCTGACTTTTGGCACAGCATGAAAAATACGCACTAGAACTTACTATGTGATGAGGTTAAAGACAACCCAAAACGCACCTGAGTGCTTGCCCTTCTCACCGCATTTCTTTACACTTGGATAGAGTTATATCAGTAGTGCGCAGCTACATGTGCTATGAACATAAGGTCATGTCACAAAATCACAAGGGGCGGTGTCCTACATAAGGAAGCTCAGGAGCAATTCATCTACTATGAAAGAGAAATGGAAAAGAATGCATGGTTGAAAACGTAATGACAGTGCCAGCAGCGAACACCCTCCCATCACTTACAGGTGATGTTGTGCTGCACACCAATAATCTGACCAAGCAATATGGCAAACGTATCGCCGTCAATAATCTCAATTTGGAAGTCTACCGTGGCGAAGTTATGGGTTTCCTAGGCCCGAATGGCGCCGGTAAAACGACAACAATCCGCATGGCCCTTGGCCTGATCGCCCCCACCTCGGGCAGCGTCGCTATCCTGGGTCAAGATATAGCCTCCCATGGGTCGCGTATTCTTCCGCGTGTTGGCGCCCTGGTGGAGACACCAGCCCTGTACCTCTATATGTCGGGTCGCAATAACTTGCGCGCCGTCGCCTCCGTACTCGGCGGTGTCTCCGCTGCTAGAATCGATACTGTACTGGATTTAGTAGGATTGCGCGCCAGGCAGAAAGATCGTGTTCGCACCTACTCACTTGGGATGAAGCAGCGTCTGGGCGTCGCCATTGCTCTGCTGCAAGACCCCGATCTGTTGATCCTGGATGAACCGGCCAACGGTCTCGATCCTGCCGGTATCGTCGAGATGCGCGATCTCATGCACCGTCTCACAGCAGAAGGCAAGACGGTCTTCATCTCAAGCCACCTGCTCACCGAGGTGCAGCAGATCTGTACCCGCGTCGCCATCATCAATCTTGGGAAACTGGTCAAAGTCTCCACAATCGAAGACCTCATCAGTGGACATGGTGAGTTTGTCGTCACCGTTGAGCGTGCTCAAGAGGCGCTCGCGCTCGTCAAGGCGCAGCAATGGGGCAAAGATGCACGACTTGATACGCGTGGCGCACTCGTCACATCCGCTCCTGGGAAACGTGGTCGCGACCTCAACCTCTTCCTCGTCAACGCGGGCTTTGTCTCCGAAACTATCACACAATCAACGCAGGACCTGGAACAGGTCTTCCTAGAATTGACCAATTCCGGTACAGGAGGAGTTCAGTGAGTACAGCCGTCACATCCGCGCCAGCGGAGAAAATGAAAATACAGTCATCCAAGCCCAGCTTTTTCGGCATGTTGGGCGGTGAGCTTTTCAAGATCAGCCACCAGTGGATAACATGGATTATGTTAGTCCTGATCGCGTGTATTATCGCCCTTCCCTATATCATCACATTGACAGTGCCGGACGTCAAAGATACCATTAACCATACGCCATTGATCTTTCTCGCAAACCGTATGACGCAGAACCTCGCCGTGCTGCGCGTCTTCATCGGCATATTCCTGCTGGTGATAACGGCCTGTGTTATTGGACTGGAGTACCAGCTCGGTACCATCCGTGTCCTCCTGTCGCGTGGCGTAGGACGACTGCAACTGCTCACCGCGAAGCTGACTGCTATTGTCATCATTGGGCTGGTCGTCTTTGTTGTTGCTATCCTATATAATATCCTCTTGATGAGCGGGCTACTGCTGATTATGGTAGGAAATTTGAACGCTTATAATGCGATAACCCCTGATTTTTGGACGCAGGCTCAGCAGTACGTGCTGACGGTGCTGACCAGTATGGGAGTAACTATCCTTTTGGCTGCGGCTGCATCCGTCGTGGGGCGTTCGCTGACCTTTGGCCTGAGTATCGCACTGGCGTGGTTTCCGGTCGACAATATCGGCACGATCTTTTTGATCCTTGCCAACCGCCTCACGCACAGTGATTTCTGGCTGAACGTCTCGGCCTACTTGCTTGGCCCAAACCTGAATATCATGCCTAAGGCCCTCATCACGGCCAAAACGGAGATCTTTACCATTGGCGCTCAGCCGTATGTAACAGTTGATGGCGCGCACACGCTCTGGGTTACCCTGGTCTACGCCCTCATCTTCGCGGCGGTGGCTATGGTATTGACGTGGCGGAGGGATGTGAAAGAGTAAGAAGTTCTTTTGCCGTCGTAGAAGAGACGTGGAATGATATGTAGAGATTTGAAATAAAGATTATAAACATTCACGTTGACGCGTATGTATTTCGTCACACATAGTCGTCATTCTTCCTAATAGAAAATACAATCTCCTACGTGAAAGCAATGTACCTCTTCTGCTGCATATCCATTATACACCACTATTGCTGGTAAACAACACGTTTTAAGCGTATTTCTTCTCTTGATTGAAAGAAAAAGGGAAGATCTGATCGCTTTAAACCAATTTCTTCCTCCCCCAGACGATGACGTGGAGTTGCGGTAGAACACGTACAAAATAGTCGTTCCAGAAGGAATCTCTCACTCGTTCGGCGAGGTATGCTAAAGCTGCCGGATAATCTGATATAGCGAGATCACCTTCTGGCTGCAAAATAATAGGTAGTCGGCGCTCCATAAATAGGGGGTAACGATTTAATAACTCCCTTAACAGATGCTCATCAATTTCGTCACGGATGACAAATTTCCATTGTTGTTGATCAGGTCGAAGTTCTTCGAGAAAACGTTCAATGATCGGATAGCGTAGATAATTTTCACCCGCACTGGAGAGCTTAGGGGATAAACTCCAAAGATCGATAAGGGGAATGGCGGCGTCTGGAAAGACGGTCGTATTCGTTTCGATGGTCAGGTGATGTTCGCGCTCTTTGAGTTGTCGGGCGAGCTTGGCTAGCTCCTTTTGTAGGGTTGGTTCGCCGCCAGTTAATACGACATGTCGGGCTCCAAGTGCTTGGACTCGCTCTGTCACTTCCTGTACCGGAATAGATTCCCACGTCCCACCCTCGCTTACGCTCCATGAATACTTTGTGTCACACCATGAGCAGCGTAGGTTACAGGCGAAGAAGCGCACGAAGGTAGTTGGAACGCCCATCAGTGTGCCTTCTCCTTGAACCGAACGGTAAATCTCCATTACGTTCATCTAATTGCGCTCCAGTTGCGTGATTTCTACGAAGCAACTATCGGTTTCCCATAGACGGATCCGATAGAGTAGTGCTTCGGAAAGACCGTTGACAATTAACTCATCCCATATCCAGTGCGCTAGATTCTCAGCAGTTGTATGCAGTTCTGTTACTGTATTCAGGTCCTGGTGGTCAAGGCGCTCTATAACCGAATTTTTCACGATCTGCGAGATTTCACCAAAATCCATAACCATGCCATGGTCAGATTCGCCAGGAGTATCCTTGATGGGACCACGAATAGTGACCTCCAGCCGATAAGAATGACCATGGGGACGAGCACATTTACCGTGGTGTCCTGGTAAATGATGTGCAGACTCGAAGCGAAAGATTTTAGTAATGATAGCAACTTTCATCGGAACAGATTCTCCTCACGTTAACAATTGCAATCTTAGCAGTTCCCGTCCCCGTCTCCACTGCTTCCCCTTGAGAAACATATAAGTTTCTTGATACGGAAGCTATTGCCTATTTCTAAACCCTCGTTCACTCTAGAGATAGCAGAGAAGATATGTTCTCTATGCCATTCTCCTTGTGCAGGGAGTTTTAGAAACTGGCACTCCTACTGAAATCAAGGTCAAAGATGCGTGAATAATTGAGACGGCCTGATGCATCTGGTGAAGTGTTGGCGGTTTCATGTTGGCAATAGGGATGTGGTACATAATGTTTGAAACACGTTATCAGACATCTACCTTATCCCTCTTCTTAACGGTAACGGTATTGTATCATACTCCCAACTACGGTGGTCCTCTCTCTTCCTTCTTCCCCTCTGCTTTGCAGAAAGTCACTCGGGTCTAGGAGTTCGTAACGCTTTCAGGACGGATCTGTGGTAAGATTGCTGAAGAACTGGGAATCAGAACGGCGTCTTTCTAGAGCAGGGCTTTGCGCAGGAGTTACTCTATGAATCCGGCTGCTTCGACACAGGCTTCTCAGAGTCGGCAGAAGCCAACTGAAGTCGACACACGCTTGCATGGACGGCGGCTTGTCCAGGCACGAGCCGTCTGGGCGATCCTTCTCATTATTACTCTGGGCGTATTCATAGCCTGTCTCCCTGTCTACTTTTTGATACTAGAAACGACGTGTACAGGCGCGGCCTGCGCCGACAAACAACTTACCCCGGCTGCGGCGCAGACACTTCAACACCTGGGTATTTCCCTAAGCTCGTATGCCGCGGCCAATCTTGCGCTATTGCTTATCTGGTCATTCATCTACTTCTTGATCGGTGCTATCATTGCCTGGCGTAAGTCGAATGACTGGATGGCGCTGCTGGTCGCCTTCTGGCTGGTGCTACAAGGAACAACGAACGCGACGCTAACAGTAGGCGATAGCCAGTCAAGCTGGCATTGGC
>DMFQ01000235.1:4644-5072 GCA_003450555.1 Ktedonobacter sp. | reverse complement strand
GTTCAGCTTAAATACCCACCTATACAACGTTTTTCTGATGAAAAGTATATGGTAGGGATTAAAGAGGCGCTTGCAGACGAGTATCCTCTTGAGAGCACCGAGCAGGGAATGAACATTGTTATATCCCCTCAAGGAGTAAATCAGACTCCTGGATCAAGCATGTTGCGCTTCACTAGTATTGACTCACGCTGGTCAGTCATACTTTCTAATGAAACCGTTTCACTTGAAACACGAGAATACAGTCATATTGATGAGTTAACCATGCGCTTTGCTAGTATACTTGAAAACGTCGCATCCCATTTACGTCCTCGTCATCAGTTACGTATTGGGTTGCGCTTTATTAATGAGTTTCGCTTTCCGGATGGCGATAGGTACGAAACGTGGGGTCGCCTTCTCAATGCCAATCTCATTGGATTAGGTTTTGGTGG
>DMFQ01000235.1:3348-4465 GCA_003450555.1 Ktedonobacter sp. | reverse complement strand
GAAACGCCTACTAAGTTTGAGGTGGATGCACCTATCGAACGAATGAAACAATACAATAAGTTTCTTTACAATGTTTTTCGCTGGTCTATTGGTAACGGTGAGCTTTACCAGAGGCTGAGAGGGTAATTATGAGCGTAAAAATTCCAACAGTGCTGGATTGGGTTAATCCATTGCGCAATTTTTCTCTCGGGGTTAGCATCGCTTCTCTCGTCCTTGTACCTTCTGCTGAATGCCCTACTAACCAAACTGAACAGCGGACGGTATTGGGGAGCATTGGTTTCATGACCACTATTCCTGATAGTGTCTTTGATTTACGTGCAGCTCGTATTCCTACTCTACATGGTTTAGATTTTCCTACTTTGGCTATGCCTGCTACATTAGTAGTAATTGACAAGGTCGAAAAAGATAGCATTCCACTTGCGCTACGAGAGATGACCGGGTTGTCTGTCGAAACTTTGGCTTCTCTGGTTAATGTTAGTCGTAATGCTTATTATAAATGGCTTGACGGTAAAGGCGTCAGTGATGAGCACGAAACTCGACTTACTGAGTTATTCAATACATGTTGTACCTTGCACGATCTACTAAGGTCTAATCTCAAAGAGTTTTTAGAGACTCCTGGTCCTGCTGGAAGGCCTATTGACTTGCTTGCAAATGGAGATAGCAATGCTGTAATAGGTCTTGCATTGCGCTCACACTCCGAGCCTACATCTAATGAAACTAATCTTGTTCGCCGCACAAGCGGTCTTTCTGGCTGGCTTCGTCCTGCGGCTAAGCTTAGTTGGGGTGCTCCTCATTTAACTGATGTTGAGCGCGAGGAGGCTCTTTACCGGTTGGGATCAAGACCTCAATCTAATGAGGTAGAACCACATGGCAAACTTGATGAGGACGATGAGGCTTTTGTCGCCTGGGGATTCTTTTTGGAGTAGATAATGGCTGATAATGATCTTGGAGAGCGGCTTTATGATGCTGGTTGGAATCAAGGAGTTTTGTTACCCGTACTTCCATGGAGCGTAATTTATAACGTTGAAGACCCTATAAGCAAAATCGCCAGGTCTGCTAAAAATCAAGCGACTGCCGAAAGTAAGCGAAGAGATACACACGCAGCTTCGAATATATA
>DMFQ01000235.1:2181-3253 GCA_003450555.1 Ktedonobacter sp. | reverse complement strand
AGTAATGTAAGTGAGGAACCAACTGTCGTTGCTATGCGAACCTTTTTCACTGATAATACAAGCATTTTGCGTTATGCGGATGGTAACAGTTCTCATTATTTTCTCCTTGATCGCAATAGAGGACTGGTTGCGGAGTCTTCAGTAATGGTTCTGCTCGAAAAACCGGTGCTCTTGAACCTTACGCCGGCGTCTGGCGCTCTTGATCTTGCTACAAAGCAGAAGTTCGCTCGTTGGGTAGCTCATCGCTTCGATAGGTCTGCGTTTCCTGATGATATTATCGGAGCGGTTGTCAAGCCGATACTTGACAACCTTTCACAAATGCAGGTGGAGAACGACCCTGATCTTGATGCCTTGAGAGTGGTTAAGGAAGTGCGTTTAGCCAAAATCGAGGGAAGTCCTCCTTTTGATGTTCACATTTTGTTCATCATACCTGAGAGCGGTCTGCCAGATAATGGTATTGCTTTAGATCGCTTCGTTGCCCGTATGAGAAGGTGGTTTAATCCACTTGCGGCTCGTTTAGTTGCCTGGGATGCTCGTCACATTTATGGAATAACGGTGGGGGATTATCTAGATACACAGCAAATTTATCTTGATCACTACACTTATCGTGGTCAGACTATTCAAGGTCTTCTGCCCTCCCCGCGTATTTAACCTGGATTTAGTTTTGCAAGTTAGCAGCAAGTTTCATTCAAATGCATAACGTAAAAACAGGTGACTCTCGCTGCGCTTGACGCCGATGAGGGTGCCCCAGAGTGGATGCTCCGGCGCAAAACGTTTTCCGGTGACGAGCCCGGGACGCTCGCTGTTTCCATCTCGACCGGCAATTTGAGGAGCAAGCGTCAAAAACAGCTCATCCAGGTACTTCTCCGCAAAGAAGTCGCCCATCAGCTGCGGCCCACCCTCGACCAGAATGATCTCACTCTGCTGAGCATGGCTCACCGCCTCCAGTATGGCACGCGCACTGAGCGAACCGGCGCCAGGGACAGACGAGAGTTGAACTGACGCTGGGAGATGCTGCGCGCGGATACGCTGCTCGCCAGCAGGAGTCGTGACGATCAATACGGGAACCTCA
>DMFQ01000235.1:0-2057 GCA_003450555.1 Ktedonobacter sp. | reverse complement strand
GCGCGTAACAGTCCCATGACCATCTGATCGTGATGATTGTATCCACTGATATCCCCACCACTCACATGGCCAGGTTCATTCAATGCCACGACCCCATCGAGCGTAGTGACAAAGTTGCCTACGACATAGGGAACTTTATGCGACGGAAATTGAAGGCGGCCAAAGAGGGTCAAGAGGTCAGGTGGAAGCGGTAGGTCATTGCCACGTTCCACGGCGAAAATTGTCTCCAGCGGTGTCAAAGCGTTCATATCTGAGTACTCATAGATCTGCTCCAATAGCGAGCAAGAACTCGACGCGCAAGGACGAATTGCTTTCGTACTCTCCGCGCCAGACCGATGTTCGTGTCAGCGAGCTAGTCTCTCGCACTCCGCGCATCTCCTTGCAGAGGTGTTCGGCCTCAAGATAGACCGCTATCCCGTACGGTTGAAGCATAGCATCGAAGGCATCCGCGATCTGCTGCACCAATCGTTCTTGCATGGTGAAGCGTTTCGCAAACAGCCGCACGAGACGGGTGAGCTTGGAAATGCCAATGATCTGCTCGTCCGCAACGTATCCGACGTAGGCGCGTCCGTGAAAAGGCAGCGCGTGGTGTTCGCAGAGCGCGATGAAGGGTATCGGTCCCTCTATTACCTGGCTGAGACGGCTATGGGGTTCATCCCGGTACTCGTTGTCGAATGTCGTGAGCAGCTTTGGATCGCCATCGTAGCCCTCTGTCGCATCAAACAGCGCTTGAATAAAGCGTTTCGGCGTTTGCTCGGTTGCTTGCGTACGAAGGTCTAAGCCAAATGTCTCAAAGATTTCGGCCATGTAGCCTTCAAAGCGGCGCATCTGTTCATCAGAAACGGAACGGCGACGGAAGTCCATTACTCTATGCATAGCCAGATCATCTCTCTCTTGATCAAACACCATTATTTCTTGCCTTGTCATTATACTCGTTCTCACCTATCTTTGCCGCGTCTATGTACGCGTGTTGGCGCGTATTGGCACATATTGATACTTAAGACTCCCATCACAAAAGAGCCTGGAGGCTCCCATCCCCCATCCCATGACAACATTGAGGGATCAATGATCGCCGATGCGCTTGACCTCAACCTGACCATTGCGCACACGCACGTCATAGCGTGGTTCCTTGGTAACCACAGGTTTCACACATAGTCTTTTCTCCCTTGTGAAGGGATGATGAATTGGCATCATCCCTATTCCGTCTAATCGAGCCTGGTTCAGAGCCACCAGGCACTTCAATAGCGTACGATCGATAAGTAAGTGAAGCAGATCCAACCTCTGTTACCTATTCCTATACCATAGAATAAAACAAAAGTCAATGATTTATTTGACTTACTTGACAAATTACCTGGATATCGTATACACTGATAAGCAGAAAGGGAGAAATTGCATGCCACTATCGAACTGGAACCAGCGGTTTTTAGGAAGTACGCGCGGTAAAATCGTGACGCTGCTGCGGCGAAGCAGCCGCACCGTAGAAGAATTAGCCCAGGAACTTGCCCTCACGGATAATGCCGTGCGCGCGCATCTTACAACATTAGAACGAGATGGCATTGTGCAACAGCGAGGCGAGCGCCGTGGAAGTGGTAAGCCCGCATATGTCTACGACCTCACGCCAGAAGCTGAATATCTTTTTCCGAAAGCGTATGGACCCGTTCTGCACCAGCTTTTAAATGTTCTGTCAGAGCAAATGACCCCTGAGGAGATGGAAGTAGTGTTGCGTAAGGTGGGTCGTAGCATTGCAACGAAGTGGAATACGCTACCAGGTGATTTGCATACGCGGCTCGAAGGGGCCGTCGAGGTTCTCAACGAATTAGGCGGCATGTCAGAACTAGAAGTGTGTGATGAGCATACCTATCGTATCCGCGGCTATAGCTGTCCTCTCGCAGTTGCCGTACCTGGTCATCCCGAGGTTTGCCGCCTGGCAGAATCCCTGCTTACGGAACTGGTAGGAGTACCAGTCCAGGAGCAATGTGAATACAGCGCTGCGCCACACTGTTGCTTCGCCGTGTCAAATGGGTAATTGCTCGCGCTTCCACCAGGCATCCAGGGCC
>DMFQ01000212.1:2336-10503 GCA_003450555.1 Ktedonobacter sp. | reverse complement strand
GTTTCTCTGGCATCTACATGCGTAGCATACACCGAGAGGATTACGAACACATCACAGTTGAGAAGAGTTCTCTCACAAACAGCACACAACGCGAGCGCTAACGAACTTGGCGGCTCATCTAGGAATCATCTTCGGTAAATGGCTCCAAAGGAATGTTGACCGAATAGCCACGTCCCGCTCCCTTTCCCAACTCAAGCACATCACCGGTTCCAGGGAAGAGATAGCGTCCCGTCTCATGAAACGAAATGGTCATAACGCGAGGGTCATCGTAGAAGGCACGCTGAACACCGTCTCCATGGTGGGCATCAAAGTCGATGTAGAGCACTTTCGCTTCACTCTCGCGTAACACATGGGCGATGGCAACAGCAATATCATTGTAGATACAAAAGCCTGATGCTCGCTCGGCCCAGGCATGATGCCATCCCCCAGCCGGGTGAAAAACATGGAAAGGGCGTTCGCCCTCTGCGTTGAATGTACCGCCTTCTGCCAGGCCCATTACAGCATTGAGAGCAACAAGTGTGTCACCTGTGATATGTGTAACTATCTCATGCATATCAGGTATGATGGGGGTATCGCCATCTCCAAATCCAGAGCGGGCAGCAAGCTGTGCCCGCTCTCCGCGTTCTTCTTCACTCATCTCAGCTTTTTCAGGAATACTCAAGCGTTGTACGGCTGCAATGTAATCAGGCGTGTGTATCAGGCTCAACTCTTCTGGTGTGGCAGCACGCCCATTCAATCGTGTCTGCTCATTGTCGGGTTCCCACAAGCCACTTATCTCCAGCAGATCTACGAGTGCCTGCAAACGCTTTGGCTGCATGGGATGTTGCGCACCAAAATCATAGTCTAGTTCGGCCGCTTCGAACATGAGGCGGGCTCTGCTCTTTGTCGGTGTATTAGGCATGGATCTCCTCTTCTACAAGCGGATTCGCACATGTGTACTGAATACCAGCCGCGCGTAGACGCACGAGCAGGGGAGCGGGATTGATCGTTCCCACACGTAGTGTTGCTGCGTGTGGCACCCCATCTCTCAGAGGTGCAGCAATGATACTACGCACTTGTACGCGGAGTGCAGAGGCGATGCTCAACACTTCCGCCAGGGGAGACATATTCCCTGCAGGCAGGGTTACAATCACATCCATCCCCGGTTCAAAGGTGCCCATAGCGCGGGCCAAAGCAAGAAGCAGATCACTGCGCGTCAGTAACCCTACGAGAAGAGGCTGTGTTTCTCGTTCTGACTGACCATACTCTACAACAGGGAGGCAATTCTGACCGCGTTCAACAAGAAGCTGAGCTGCTGCCCCCACAGAAGTGATGGGTGCCACCTGGAGAGCATCCCGCTGCATCACCTCAAGAACTTTCCGCTCTTGCCAGGGTTGACGCCCTGTGTCGCTGGAAGGTTCCTGATTGGCAAGTGCGGCTGCCAGCTCAATGTCTTGCGAGGTCACTAAACCCTCGAAGAGGAGGAGAGTACGCCGTACAGTATATTCCGTACTCCGCGGCTCGGCCACATGCACTGTCCGCGCCACCGGAAGGTGATGAAATTGATACTGACGCAGCAGTTGGGCGGCGTGGCTTAAGGTATCGTCAGGTTCAACGGTCACTAATTTTGTTGTCATGATGTCACGTACGATCATAGCTCTTCTCCTTGACTGTGTAGTTGCTTTCGCGTAGCTCTCTAGAGAAAAGATACACTCCTCACATCACGATCTCGTCACGCTGTTCAATGCTCACATCACAACCAGGTCACTGTAGGAGACAGTCAGAGGGAAGAAGAGGTATGAGCTCGTTGCGATTCTGTATTCGTTATGCATTAGTCGCGCCAGGCTCATCCGCCGCCAAATCATCTCACAGAGTGCTCAAGAAGTGCTTCCCTCTCTTCAAGAGAGGCCTCACTCTTACTGAGAGCCAGCCAGCAGGCCAAACGGGGTGAGTGTAGCGCATCGAGAACCTGTTCAACACCGACCGCGAGTGGCAGCATGGTCGTAACTACAGCGCGCCTTATATATGGCTCTTCCTGTGCCACAAAGGATTCCCATCCAGCGCACTGAGCATCGTAGAGATCAGGGCGGCCATCTGAGGCTGCGGATGCTTCTTCAGGGGGCAATTGCCTGGCATCCACGCGCATGCGCCAGCGTTGGGCAAGCCTGCTCAGAGCATCCTCTCGCGCACAGATGCATTCGACAAAGAGGACAGGGGCACCATACGCTGCTGCTGCTTGCGCCAGGGCCTGGCGATCAGCCCTGCGCATATAGGAGGCATCAAGCAGGACCGAACGGCCTCTGGCAAGGGCTGTACTGGCCAGTGCACGTAAGGCATGGTAGGTACGGCTGGTCCAGCCAGAGCTATACCACCCTTGACCGAAAGCATCAGCCTGTGGTTGTGCGGGATCAAGTTGAGCAAGGTGCTTCCGGACCGCGTCTGAGGAAAAGAGTTCCCAGCCCAATTCACGCTTGAGGGCGAGTGCCAGGGTACTTTTCCCCGTCCCCATCAGCCCCCCGATCATGATCACTGTCGGTCTGGTTGGACCACTGGCGTAATGCTCAGCCAGGGCAAACAGTGAGCCAGCTTCCTGACGCGCAACTTCCTGCTGCGTTTCAGGTACTTCTGGCTCATCGAGTTGGAATGAGAGCACCTTCCCGCGCACGCAGGCCCGGTAGCAGCTGTAGAAGGGCAGTAATTCGAGAAGAGCTTGATCGCCCGTTTCTGTGACATAGGTGTGAATGAATGTGCGGGCCAGGTCAGGTCGACCGGCAGCATCCAATTCCATGGCCAGAAAAGCGACCTCACTGGCCACATCACTGTAGCGAAAACGCTCATTAAACTCGATCCCATCAAGAATGGCCAGGTGCGAGAAGGGGTGAGTGGAAGCGGCCTGCTCGTCCAGGATATAGACGTGTTGCAAGCGGAGGTCACCATGACAGTCACGGATGCGTCCATCCTGGACACGGCTGACAAAAAGGGCTGCCCGCTCTTCGAGAAAGCGATGGACGTACTCAACAATGCGGTCATAGGTGAAAGTGTCAAGTGTGCGACCAAGGTATGGCTTCATCTGCTCGAAATTTTCTTCCCAATTGCCTCGGATAACATCCAGACTGCCAAAGCTGGCAATATGCTCATTCGTCAGCGTATGGGTATGGAAAGCAGCTATGTACCGCGCTATCGCTGCAAGCAGCGAAGAGGAAGCTACTCCCTCTCGAAGCCGCGACGCCAACATGGCCTCATCAGGAAGGCGTACCATGACGACGGCGTAATCTACGACCGAGCCTCCGGCGAGTGGAGAACCTGGTAGCGGCACGTCATCGAGCGAAAAGACGGGGCCAAAGCAGAACCGACCATCAGAGAACGCGAGAACAGGAGCAATACCGAGGTATACCTCAGGTGCAAGACGGCTATTGATGCGTACCTCTTGTATACAAAAGTGGCGGCGGAGAGCAGGGGTTGAGAAATCAAAAAAACCAAAGTTCTTCGGCTTCTTGAGCTTATAGACGCGTTCAGGCGTCAGCACTACTGCCGAGGCATGGGTTTGGATGACCGGAAAAACCAATAGAGACCTTCCATCGGGGGGGGCAAACGGAAATGCACTCGGGTATGCGAGCATGTGTAACATGCTAGCAAACGATACATCCTGTTTTAATTCGGACTGCTCTTTAGCCTTATACATAACCTTCCTCCTTTTCCCCGTCTTTCTTGGAGAGATACCATTAAGTGATGTCACCTGGCACAGGGCAGGGGCAAGCCCTGCCCGTACATTTTAGAAGTTGTGACGGCTTGAGCATACTACACAGGTAACTGTAACCTCACCGGATAGCCTGCTTAGCCTTGAGCGAATGCAGTGTTGTCTTCCAGCAAAGGATGAATCCGGTATTCGACTTGGAGTTCTTTGAGCAATTGAATGGCTCGTTCAGTCACCGAGTCGAAGGGGGCAGTGAGGACTTTGGCGGCGGACGGGTATTCCTGCAAATGGGGGATGGCGGCTTTCAGTGTATCCAGCTGATCCAAGTGTTCCTGGGAGAGGAAAATCTCAAGCCGTTTTTCACTGTATGATGCCTGATCGGCATCTTGATGGGTGAGGCTCAGCAACGCTCCCCTCTTGTCGAATAACCATTGTAGCAGGTTCAAGGCTTCTTGTGGGCTGAGATTCACCTTCTGATCTTCTGCATCAACAATCGATATGTGCTCAGTAGTGAAGTTGAAGTTCGTCATCGGCTTGCCTCGCTTTCTGAGATATGTATTCGGTAGCAGCGCTCTTTCTTCAGAGCTGAGCCGCTAAAAAAAAGCGGCCCATTCCGCCGGAGGATCCTGGACAACCCAGACACGGCAGGGAGCATGTGCAAGGACATACGGAATCATTGTGTCTCTATCGTAGTGTTCCCTGTGGTGCACGTCGCGCACCTCACCAAGAATAATCAATGACCACTCGCGGTCCCTGGCTTCTTCGATAATGGCCAGACCGACGTCGCGGACTTGCACGACTTCGGCCACGGCATGGCAACCAGCCCTACCGGTGATGGCCAGGGCTTCCGCAAGGAGTTTGTCGGCCTTCTCATTTTCTTCCGGTAGACCAGCTCTCAAAGGCAGGGTGCGTGGCACTTCAATGAAGTGAATGAGATGAATGTTGCATCTGCCATGGCTGGCGAGCAGACTCGCTAGCCTGACCAGTTCGCTATCGAGCGATTTGCCATCAATAATGATGGCAATATCACCGGTGACCGCCTGATGGGAAACGGTTTTTCTTGTGCCCTCCTCATCTTTGGCTTTTGTATGTCCTACATGAAGTATCATATTTTCTCCCGGCTTTCCTAGCATGAAATCGATGCTTGTTGAAAGCTAATCGGCCTGCTGCTGTCCAGGGGACTTCTCCAGTTGCTCTCATCGATGTACCCTCATGCAGGGCGACCGCAAGGGATCGCCCGTACATTTTGAAGGCAGGAGAGGTAGTACCAAGCGGCCTATATGCTGGCCTCGCATGGCTCCACGAGTCTGTTGGCTCGTGTGGAGCGATTCGTCTTTATGTACACCCTTCGCCTTCTCGCGGCAGGTTCGCTTCTCGAGAAATCCCTCTTCCCTAAGAGGTTTCCCTCTTCCACTTAGTAGTATAGGATGCTTGTATCACTTTCCGGTCACAGAGAGAGGGCCAAATATCACAGAGGCATCAAAATCTGTTCAGCGCTCTCTCGTGGAATACCCCCGCGGGACCTGTTGCATCAAGAAGCAGAAGTCTGTGGACTGAACCCATATGACACAGACATCTATCGACTATAATACCGCCTCTTTGTGTTGCGCCAGCAAGAACGGCCACGCGCAACACACAGCGACCGATTGGTAGATAGTGCAAAACTGTGATCAGGCTTTGATGATGGAACAGCCTCTTGTGATTTTCTGGTGATGCGCGTGTTCTATGCTTTGAACAGAGGAGAGAGGATATCTCTTCCAATTGTGTGGAAAAAGAGGAGAAACCGATCATGTTATCACCACAAACAACCTATCCGATACCGCCACAGGTGGCTGGGCCTGAAACACCACCAGCAGCACATGCACAACAGCAGGTAGGTCCTGAGTTCAATGAGCAGTTCATTGAAGCACTTGCACAGCGACTGGTGCCGCGGCTCATGCCGGAGATTCTGTACCACGTGCGGGCAGCAGTGCCTGCTTCCAAACATGACAATCCTTTCGGGAAGAGCCTTGCGCTGGCGATTGTCTCGCTAGCACTCATGATCCCGCTGGTTGCTATTATCCTTGGGGATCTGACGCTCCTGGGGATTGCGGCGGTGCTGATTGGCATAGGCCTGGTTTGCCTTGCCATGGTGCTGGTCAACGTCACGTTCAATATTATGCTGTTTAGAACGAAAAGCTAAGCGCAGTGCAGTTGAACCTCATCACACGTCACCAGGCTGGCTATTTATAAGGGTATCCAGCCTNNTAGGAATGACCTTCCTGCTCGTTCCTATTGCATACAATGTCCCTGCATTCACGAACACTGTTACAGAGGCGCCTCACTCCTTCACGGTGGTAATCAGGCATCACATCGCATACGTAATCACCTCAAGCTCAGTGTTACCGGTAAGCGAGCGTTCCTCCGTCTTCGTCCCTGCTTCACGCTGAACTTGCGTTTCTACCTTATGCGGTCGCACTATCAGGAGCGGGAGTTTGGTAGCGCCCAGAACGTGCTCAGTTACGCTGCCCATCATCAAGCGTCGTAAACCGTTTCGACCATGGGTTGTCATCGCGATCAGATCGTAACCACTCTCGTGTGCCTGCTGTATAATTGTTCCAGCGATGTCGATGCTCATTACTGCGGACGAGGCAATGTTTACCTTGACATCGACCAGGCTTTCCTGCAAACGATCGGTGACTTCCTTCAAGTATGCCTCCGCTTCCTGCCAGGCTTCTTTGCGGAGAGCCGCATCAGAGTTGATTGGGAACTTTCCACCAGTCACAGGCAGGTCCACTACTCGTAACAGGTGCAACTCAATCGGCGCGGGAGCCGCTAACAGGGAGGATAGGTGCGCAGCTGGCTCCAGAGCTGTCTCTGCCAGCGGTGAGCCATCTAATGGTACAAGGACACGCAAGGGGTGAGTTTCCTCTAACGCTTTCGGCACCATGTTGTTCTCATTGAGCACGAGCACCGGCACCGGGCTGTGGCGCACGGCTTCCTGAGCCACACTACTAAACAGCCAGCGTTTCAGGCCGGTCTCTCCGTGACTGCACAGAATGACCAGGTCAACCTGGTCCCAGCGAGCAGCAGAAAAAATGGCCGGAGATGCCGCGCCAGAGACGATATCCGTTGCTACATCGATGCCTGCCAGATTGCTGGCATAAGCCGTTACTACATTTGTGAGGTAGTCGTTTGCTTTGGCTAAACGCCTTTTGAAAGCCCCCGGCTTTAAGGCAACGAGATGGTCCGCTGTATAAGTACCAAACTCAACCGCAGGCAGCACGACATGTACAAAGACGATGGATGCACCAGAAGTGCGAGCGATGCGAGCAGCAACAGGTATGGCCCGCTCAGCACGCTCTGATCCATCGAGAGGCACTAAAATCCGTTGATACATAATAGAACTCCTTTCCAGGTGAATTATTTCCTCGCTGTGATGGTTCGCTTCTGACTTGCTTTGCTCTCTCAATGCCAGTCAGAAAGAAGCATCACAGCTCTATCGAATAGATACTCTTATCTCATAAAAGCATATACTGACCTGTTCACAGGAGCATCACGAAGAGAAGGACATCTATCACAGTTGTGACACAGAATACATGTCCTCTCTTCTTTCAGAGAAGAAGTTATTGTATGACCTGCACAGCAGGTTGTGCGGCAATGAGATAGCCGATCCCGACCTTGGTGAGGATATAACGCGGGTGGACAGGATCAGGCTCCAGCTTGTGCCGCAGGCGGTTCACGTTCACCTGGAGGATGTGACTTTCCCCCACGTATTCCGCTCCCCAGACATGTTCTAACAATAAGTCCTGGGTGACGACACGACCAGCATTTTGGGCCAGATAGGCGAGGATGCGGTACTCCGTTGGCGTCAGCTCAACTTCTTGACCACCCATCGTGACCAGGTGCTGAGCATAGTCGATCGTTATCTCTCCAATGGTCAATGTTGGCGAGGCGGAAGCTTGATCACTGGCCGTAAAGCGAGATCGTCGCAAGACGGCTCGCACACGCGCCAGCAGTTCGTCCACCCCAAAGGGCTTGGTGAGATAGTCGTCGGCTCCCAGATCAAGGCCGCGCACTCTGTCCTGTTCCTGTCCACGCGCCGTTACCATGATGATCGGGACCGAGGAAAATTCACGGACGCGCTGGCAGACGGTAAAGCCGTCCATTTTGGGCATCATGACATCGAGCAGCACCAGATCGGGCTCACGGGCCTCAATCAGTTCAAGCGCTTGCTTACCATCGCTGGCCGTGAGGACCTCGTAGCCCTCAAATTCGAGATTGCGCATCACCAGGCGAAGCAGGTGAGGGTCATCATCAGCTGTCAGGACCATCGATTTCTTGAGAGGCATCAGAACTCTCCTTTCTAGCAGGTGTTCTCGCCTTGTAGCGGGCGATGACAACTGTATTTTGTATTATAGAGCAGCAAGCTCACAAAGAAAGCACAAAAACGACAAGTGTCTCACGAACACATCACAAAAGCAGTGGATGGAGCGGGCGAGGACAAGCCGTCGC
>DMFQ01000212.1:0-2230 GCA_003450555.1 Ktedonobacter sp. | reverse complement strand
GACAAGCCGTCGCCCCTACATTTCGCGAGGGATGTGTGCGCACTGTGATGTGCAATGCCTCGAATGTGATGTGTGTGTGAGACGCTTCTTCTACTCTACAAACAGGCAAGCAATCCCGCTGGCGCACACGCCATTCGCAGGCAGCCGCCAGCGGGAACGCCGAAATGTTTACGAGAGGAGGTCAACATGGCCTATCGTTTTCAGGTGAATGAAAACACCTGTATCAATTGTGGCATTTGTATGGATTTGTGCCCTGTACGCTGTCTCGACATGACCCGTCCATCTGGCGCGGGAGAAAGAGGAGGGGAGAGGGAACGGCACAGCCCTGTTCCCGGAATATGGGCGGAGCGTTCCTGGATGATGCTGTTTCCCACGCAGGTGGCCTCCTGTATTGGCTGCCAGGTCTGCGCCCAGGAGTGTCCCACCAACGCGATCACCATTGAAAGTCATGTGCAACAGCCGGTCTATGCACAGCGCGGGCCAGTTTCCTATCTTCCGCCCGAAGATGGATGGCAGCCACTGGATGCCTACACACGGGCTACGCCGGAGGAACCCGGTGACACTCCATGGGGAGAGGGCCGCGCCTGGCACGTCTCCGAGCGCCAGGAACCCTGGCAAAGCTGGCGCAGTTGGCTGGGTGAGCGCAAAGAAGACCTACGAGCACCCTGTCAGGCCGCCTGTCCTGTTGGCACGAATGCTGGTTTATACGTGAGCCTCATTGCGCAGGGACGCTATGACGAGGCGTTACAGGTCGCCGCAGAGCCGAATCCTTTCCCCTGTATCTGTGGCCGTGTCTGTACAGCTCCGTGCGAAGATGTCTGCCGCCGGGGTGAGTTCGATGCTCCAATCGCCATTCGCGATTTGAAACGCTTCGCGACTGATCATGGCACACCAGCGCCACGCAAGGTCACTCCGCCGAAAGACACGTATGTTGAGCGAGTCGCCATCGTCGGTGCGGGCCCGACGGGTCTCTCCGCAGCCTACTATCTCGCCCGGCGTGGCTACCAGGTGACGATCTTTGATGCCATGCCCGTCCCCGGTGGCATGATGGGGGTGGGTATTCCCGATTACCGCCTGCCGCGGGCCGAGCTCAATCGCGATATTGACGCTATCCGTGCACTTGGCGTAGAAATCCGTCTCAATACGGCTATTGGGCGTGATATCAGTCTCGACGAACTGCAAGCGTCCTACGATGCGGTCTTGTTGGCTGTCGGCGCACAGCAGAGTCAGCGCTTAGGGGTCTCAGGCGAAAACCTGGATGGGGTTATTCCCGCGACCATCTTCTTGAAGCAGTTTAACCTGGATCCCGGGACACGGATATCTGGCGATGTGGCTGTCATTGGGGGCGGAAGTACCGCTCTGGATGCCGCCCGCTCAGCTCTGCGCGCTGGTGCCAGCACCGTTCAGATTCTGTACCGGCGTACGCGCGCCGAGATGCCTGCGCAGGCTGAAGAGGTGCGGGCAGCCCTCGAAGAGGGTATCCAGATCCTGGAACTCGTCACTCCCAAAGCGATACTGGGGACGGAAGAAGGAAACGTGCACGGTCTGCGTTGCCAGCGGATGAAACTGGATGCTCCTGATGAGAAGGGACGTCGTCGTCCGCTGCCCATGCTGGGGTCAGAGTTTGAGATCACGGTTGACAAAGTACTGATCGCCATTGGCGAGGCGCCCGACCCGTCCTTCCTTCCCGAAGGTACCAGTGTCCAGGTAGCCGCCTGGGGAGGATTACTGATTAACAAAGAGAGCCTGGCCACCGGAGCCCGGGGCATCTTCGCTGCTGGTGACGTCACCTATGGACCCAAGTCCATTATTCACGCGGCCGCACATGGTCGGAAAGCGGCGCGTTCCATTCATGCTTTTCTTTGCAAGCGCGCGCTGCGTGACGTGCGCGAGATGCCAGAGGATGCCACGGCAATGGCCTCGGTGCTGCCTCCTGAGGGCACAGTGAACCTCGATCTGCGACCAACACCGCGTGAGCTTATGCCACTGAGTACTGGCAAACCGGCACGTGAACGGTCCGTAGAGTTTGCCACGGGTTTCACCGAAGAACAGGCGCGGCGTGAAGCAAACCGCTGCCTGCGTTGTGATGTGGCCTACCTTTGCCCCACTGTCAAAGTCATTACGCCTGAGATGGTAGTGGCCGCAAAGAAACGCTCTTGAAGGTGTCTTTTCTCATGTGAATAAGGAGTTTGACAATGACAGTAGATCAATTGACGCAAGCCATTATTAC
>DMFQ01000145.1:666-4555 GCA_003450555.1 Ktedonobacter sp. | reverse complement strand
ATCGTTCCGCATATCTATACGCGTGCAAAAGTACGTCTGATTGGTTTAGGAAACTATGCCCCAACAGGTACTATTACTAACGAATATTTTGCCTACATTTCTACTCGCCTGGGCGATCCGCGCAGCGCGGATGATCTGGAACGTGTAACCGGCCTGAGCACACGTCACGTTCGTGCCAGCACCATGGATCTCTGCCGCAGGGTGGCTGGCGCCGACGCACCAGGATTGATTGACGGACCAGATGCCCCACAGGATGAGTCGTTAGTCGATATGGCCGTTATCGCGGCTCAACGAGCTCTCGCCAGTGCTGGCCGCGACGCCTCCGAAATTGACACGGTGATAGGAGCCTCCTCCTCCGATAACGATGCCTTTCCCACTATTGCCGGGCTGGTTCAAATGCGCCTGGGATTAGGACCCATCCGCGCAACGATGCTCAAAGGGGCATGCGCCTGCCAAACAGAAGCATTTCAAATGTGCGCCGAAGTGTTGACCGCCAGTTCCGCCAAACTGGTGCTAATGGTCACAGCCGAAGGACTTCTCCCCAATATCATGAACGTCCTTGACTGGAAAACGAGTTCTCTCTTTGGCGAAGGTGCGTCGGCTTTTCTGTTGGAACGGAGCGACGATGAAGATACCTACGTCATCAATGGTTCCGACGCCAACCAGGGTCCTTCCCTCTACTACCAGACGCCTCTACGTAAAGACGTCATCGAGATGGCGGAAGTTGACATGAAGATACAGACGCTCTTCAAAGAGGGCAAAGGCAAAGAACTCAATCATGTGCTCGCGCAGTACATGGTTGGCTATACCAAAATGAACGGGAAAGAGGTCTACCGCGAGGCCCCGCGCGCTATGGCGGAGTCGGTCGATGCCCTGTGCCGTCACGCGGGATTGAGTCCCAATGAACTGGCCCATATCGTGCCACATCAGGCCAATTCACGCATTACACGCCGTATGGGCGAACTATTGATCAATGACTATGGTTGGCCTGAGACTACCATGGACAAGCTGGCTGATAATTTCCGCTACTATGGCAATCTCTCCAATGCCAGTATCGCCACCGCTATGGTTGAACTACTACGCCAGAACCAGCTCCACGAGGGCCAATGGATAGCGCTCCCCGCTGTGGGCGGCGGCATGAATTATGGCTGCTGGCTGTTACCCTTCCATGAACTAAAGAACACTGAGGCTATTTTAAATCCCACTTAGCCACATCTTGGAACCGCTTGCACGCATGCAAGCGTTCTGCTCCAAAGAGACATAATATGAGATGTGCTATGCCGCGCGGCATAGCACATCTCATATTATGTCAAACTCCGCTCATACGTATAAAAAAGCTTGCCATCCCATTCATACTCTGCTCCCACAAAAGCATCCCGCACCATCATCAGGTCAGGTACATAGGCGGTGATACTCTCTAAGCCCATGCTGGTTATCTGGCCGCGCAGGGCATAGGCGATCAGGCTAATCGACTCGGTCGTGCCATCGATATAGCCGATGGAGAGTTGAGAGCCAGACATTCCCTGCTGTGGCTCAGCGATAACCAATCCATCCAGCCGATTCCAGCGGCGCAAGATGTAGATCTGTTGCGCCTGCATTTTTGTTTCTAGTAAGTCGCTGGTAACAGCGTAGGCAGTGAACCGGTGATAGTACAGACCGCCACTAGCTGGAAAAATATTTGACGTATTGAGGTAGTCGATAATTTCATTAAGGTCCACCTCGGTAGCTAATTGTGGCGCATCCAGTCCATACTGGCTTTTTGCTGGAACAGTCTCTGGCGCTGCGCGGAACTGGGCAAAGGCACCGATTTTACGGAAAAACCCTCGTTCTACCAGCGAGATAGCCACGGTATTGGCGGACTCAGTGATCAGGCGCGCATTCGTCGCTCCACGCTTCATTGCCTCCGCCAGCATTGCACCATCGAGCGCCTTGGCAAGACCATGCTGTCGATAGGCCGGGTCGACACGCATCCCTTCAAGCCAGGCATCCGTCTGATTGAGCATCTCGAGATGGGACACCGCTATAGGCTGACCATTGAAGGTCGCAACAAACAGAAGGCCCTGTGGATCGTGTAGCCACTCGTCCCAAACATACTCGATATAGTCTCCCCACTGCCAGGTTTGACGGCAAAACGCGAGTACTGCCTCGCGATCCTCTGCTCGGGCGGGACGTATTTCTGTCTCAGGCATAATTTCTCCTTCTCGTTGTCTTATACTGAATGTAGCGAGAATTACGTTTTTCGTCAATATGCACTATGTTCAGGACGCCAGTACTTCAGGTAGAACTTCTGCGCCGAAACAGATAACTAACCTCAAACGTATTATAACTACTATCCTATAGGATAAGACTGGTTAGTTACACATGCAGGAGCCTCATATGTCGCAAAAATTTACCCATGATAAAGAGCAGGATAATGAACAAAAACCGGCCTCCCAGGTTATCCAGGCCAGTACTCAGGAGGCTATAGAGGGAGCGCAGAAGGAAGTAGAGGCCGCTCGAGTACCATGGTATCGCTCGATAAAACGCGGACGTCTCTTACTCGCTCTCTATACCATACAGTTAGCGCTCTTTGGCGTACTAGCATTGTGGGTACATTTCAATCCCGTTTTGCCGATCGATGTTGCGATAACTCGCGAATTTCAAGAGAACCCGGCCCCCTGGCTGAAGTTTATCATGGTTGCTATTAGTCTCCAGGGTAACGTATTCTTGCTCTCAGTAGGTCTTGTCGTGCTGGCTGCCGTCATCCTCTGGTTAGTACATCTTCAACTGGAGGCTGTCACACTAGTGGTTCTCTCAGTGATCAGTGCCATACTGAATGGTCTCTTAAAATTACTTGTGGAACGTCCACGCCCAACGGCGCGTCTCGTCGATATCTTCCAGGCTGCCGGTGGGTTGAGTTTTCCTAGCGGGCATGTCATGGCCTACGTGGCTTTCTGGGGGTTCTTGTTTTCGCTGTGTATTATTCTTTTTAAGGGAAACAGTTGGTGGCGCATCACACTATTAATTGTCTCAGCGTTTTTTGTGGTAATGGTGGGACCTTCACGCATTTACCTTGGCGATCACTGGGCCAGCGACGTACTGGGTTCTTACCTGATAGGAGGGGCATTGCTGGGAGTGACGCTCTGGATCTACCTCAAGCTCAAAGAGAGGGGAGTATTGTCGAAGAAAGATCAGAAAGCGCCAAAGGCCGCGCCGCAGGCATGAACCATTGCAAACTCCTTTGAGCAGGAGAAGCAGCGCCCCGGCATAATTCTTAAAGCTATGCCGGGGCGCTGCTTCTCCTTAGCCCAATGGTTAATCCCTTTGGCCTTCATCTGCGGAGGAAGTCTCTATATTTGCATGTCCCGGAATGTAGGTGTAGTCATCAGCAGGTGAAGATGTTTCTTGTTCTTGCCAGGCACCTGTATGATCTTCCGCCTCCGGCGAGGCAGTTTCCTGCTCATGAGCACTTTCGCCGTCTTCTCCCTGCGGTGAAGAAGCCTCCTCGTTGTCCTGAGAAGATGATGTAGAGGCGTGATTCTCAGAACTACTTGGGGAGCTATCTTGCTCGGACGCGCTGGATAGGGTATTCGCTGTATCAGGCTGATGCACTTGTCCATTTTGAGACGTTTCGGGTGCATTCGTTTCATCATGAGAGGAGCGCATCTCAGCTAATCTCGCTTCGATTTTGTGTATCCGCGTGCGACGAGCATCAAGCTGTTCCTGTGCCGTGCTAACTTTTTTTACGGCCTTTTGCTCATTTTTCTTTGCCTGTTCGAGTTTCAGCATAGCTTTCGCTTCTTGCCTGGCTTGCTTTTTACGTTGTTTCTTTGCTCCATTTGGGGACGAAGTAACGTTTTCTTTGCTGACCGTTTTTACCATGCTCTTCACCTCATCTTGCAATAACAAT
>DMFQ01000145.1:0-534 GCA_003450555.1 Ktedonobacter sp. | reverse complement strand
TCCCAACACGTTAGCAATGGCGCCTCCTGGTAATATTTTATACTATACAGCATCAATGATAAAATAGCCATATTTCCCGATGAAAGATTTCTTAAACGATATGTATGTGTATGATACACTCACACCAAGCGAAGGCTGAAAGGCCAGGTAAAAGAAAGAGTGCTCAGAAAATTAAGAGATAAAAATGTAAGAAAGGATTCTCTCTCATAAAGTATTACTTTACTCGTATATGGTATCATCACTTTCTTTCACCACATTTGAGACGAGTAGGAAGAAAATGAGAAAAGGCTATCAGAGATGGATTCAGTTCAAGCAAGCCCTTCTAGGTAGTTACAAATGAAGAACATAATGGGGGAGAAGACGTAGGGGCGCAATTCATAGTTAATGTTCATCATTGCGCCCCTACAGAGTTAGCGTCTTGCTAATTTACGCTATTTGTTCGCCGCCGGTGCCATTCATTTCTGGCAGCAGGGGAGCTATTTCAGGCCTGTCTCTTATACACATCTGACGCTGCCGACGACTCCTTACGTGTAG
>DMFQ01000083.1:5481-17316 GCA_003450555.1 Ktedonobacter sp. | reverse complement strand
TGGCGTACAGGTATATACCCTTCCTGCTCGAGTAGGTTTCTTGCCTCCAGGTTGCCGCTGCTAACCGGACTCTGTAGGACGATACGCAGGCCGGAAGGAGCTTTTCTGAGGTATTGGCGAGCTTTATGTTCCGCCAGGCGAAGCAGAAGGGTGCCAATACCCCGGCCTAGAGATTCAGGATGTACGCGTACTCTCATGTTGATCGATGTATAATCACAACTCCAGACGTCGGCAAAGCCAACAATTTGCCCTTTGGTGGTAGTGATTACCCAGGCATCGGTTTCAAGGTTGAAACCGGGCCTTTGCCAGTCCGCAAGCAGTTCCTCCTCCGTGTAGTCAGACATACCATCTTCGATGATGTCACATGCTATGAGTAACCTGGTTACGTCACTCAGATTATTTAAGCTGGGCGGACGAGCTACCAGGTTTTGTAGTAAGATAGCCATGGATGATTTCTCCATTCTTTTGTAGGAGCACCGCGATGTAAATCATCAAATCCTACGCTCTACGTTGAGAAAGGAGGAAGATGCTTTTTGTTTACATCGCGACCGACTGTGTACTCAGCTCTTCACCGGCACGCAGTTCTTTTTCGTATGTATTATGTTCGAGAGCAACGTGCATACCGACTTTTTCATAGAGTCGGGTTGCTCCCGTCAAGTTTTGTGAATCGACACCCAGCCCAACTTTGTGGATGCCACGACGATAAAATTCAGCGAAAGCGTGGAGCAGGAGGGCGTTGCCAAGTCCCTTACGGCGCCAGGGACGCCGTAGCCCCAACTGTCCTACCCAACCGAGGTCCAGCTCCTTCTGGTATTCGCAGAGAACGCCTCCAGCGAGTTGGTCTCCGTCAAAGGCCAGGAACCAGAGAGTGGGATCGAAGCTATCCTGCTTTATGTGCCAGTGCTCAAACTCCTCGTATGTCGAGGGCAGATGTCCCCAGTGATCATGAAAGGCCTCTTCCATCATTTCGTAGACGGTCCGCTCTTCTTTGCCAGCGACGAGGGTGTGGACAGTGATGCCCGCGGGCCACGCCGGTACAGACGGGACTCGATCCATATCTGTCTCCATGTGCCAGAATTTTCGCACTAACTTGTAACCCGCCTGTTCAAGCAACTGCCTGGTCGTATTGTCTGCAGGGCTGATCCAGTTACCGAGCGTAACACGCGCATGTGAAGGAGCCAGAGCGATGTGCTGCTGTGCCCTTGCTTCCGTTAACCGAAGCAGTTCGGGTTCAATACCCTGACCTCGGTAATCGGGATGCACGCGAATGAACGCGTATATACGCACATGGTGCCTGGCGGCCACATCCGCGGTACCAACCATGCGACCCGTGGGCGTGGAGACAAGCCAGGCATCAGTATCCAGGTTGAAATCAGTTGATTGCCAGTAGGCTCGTAGATCATCCATGGTGTGGTCGAGCATGCCATCGTCGGCAAGGTCACAGGCGTTTATCACTGCAAGGACGGCTTCAAGGTCGTCCATTTTGGGTGGACGCACGAGAAATTTTCCCGGAAGTATGTCTATTGTTGTCATTTTGTTTATCCTTTCGTTTTATTTTTATTAGCCGTTTCTTTTTAATTTGCCGGTTTTTTTGGCGTAGCGTTCGGCGATGCCGAAGATGTATATGCCAAGTGGTATGCTGACGATGCCGGTGATCAGGAGTGGCCAGGTGTAACTCCAGATTTCTGGTGACCAGATGGACTGGTTTTTCATCAGACCCGCACGTAAACCTTCTATTACGTATGTCGCGGGGGAGATACGCGCTAATGGTTGCATCCATGCTGGCAACACTTCTATAGGATAGTAGACTCCCGATACCAGTAGTATGACAGCCCGCACGATAAACGACATTTGCATACCTTTTTCGGTGTAGAGCAGCGGTAAGACCGCGGTTCCGATACCAAAGCCGATAAACGAGACGCTGCCGAGCAACAACATTGAAGAAGGCCGTCACGAAGTTCGCGTGGCTGAGATCGATATGGAAGAAAAATCCAACTATCAGCAACTGCAAAATTGTGAAGAGCAGTCCATGAACAACAGCGTACATACAGCTACCGATCATGTGCGTAAAGCGTGAGATAGGCGCCATAAAGGTGTATTCGATGGTGCCTTCCCAGCGCTCCATGTTGATGATGTCGGTCACACCATCGAAGGTTACGCTCAGGTATGACCAGACCGCGGTACCGATCAACAGGTAGAGTATGAAAAAGTTTGTGTTTATTTTGACACCGGTAATCAACTGCGCGCTGAGACCGATGTAGGTTACGGACATTGCGTTGACAATGTTGTATACCAGCCAGACGAGTTCCCAGCCCCAGTAACGCCTGGTGAGGTTCCAGTTGCGTTCAAAGAAGGCGTAGGTTGCGCGTCCCTGATGCATCAATGAAGACATTGTCGTATTACTCCTTTTTTATTCTTCGTCATCTTCGCGCTGTGCTTCGTAGGCTTCGAAGGCCTTTTCCCAGCTACCGTAGCGCTCGATATCGGCTTCGGTGATCTTGTGGTCCGCGGTATAGTGCATGAAAACTTCATGCATGGTGACTGGCTCTGAACGCCCCATAATGTAGGCGACAGCGCGCTTGAGTTCTAGCGCATCACCTTGAGCGACAATGCGACCCTGGTCGATAATGGCGACACGATCACACAATGCCTCGGCTTCGTCCATATCATGGGTTGTGATCATGATGGTTGCATCATGATCGTCGCGCAACTCTCTGACAAAGGTCTGAACATCGATCTTTGAACGAGGATCGAGTCCTGTTGTCGGCTCGTCCAGCAGCAGTACGATGGGAGCGGTGAGGAAGGCGCGGGCGATAGCAACCTTTTGTTGCATGCCACGCGACATATTTTCCAATGGCGCTCCAATGCGGTCCGGTTTGATACCCAGGCGCGCTAGAATACTGCGGATTTTGATACGTGCTTCATTGGCAGGCATGTTGTAGAGTCGCGCCGCATAGATGAGATTTTCCATGGGCGACAACTTTTTGAAGAACGAGGCTTCCACGCTGACGCGGTTAATGAGTTGCTGGACTGTGCGCTCGTCTTTCTCGACATCGTAGCCAAAGATGGATACGCGCCCGCTGTCGGGTATGAGCAGTGTCGAAAGAATACGTATCAAGGTCGATTTGCCAGAACCATTTGAGCCAAGAATACCAACGATTTCACGCCGCTTGATCGTCATTGTGACGTTATCGACGGCACGTACCTCACGCTTTTCGGCTTTTTTCTCTGCATCTTTTTTACGCCAACGCAGTAAGGATCGTGATTTCTTGAATATTTTGGTTACGCCGTCAATGACGACCGCGTCTTTTGTATCGTCGATAACAACTGGTACTGTTGGTTGTATATCTACATGTATAGCCATTGATTTTATTTCCTCCTTTGAGATGGCTAAGGAGCGTTATCCGCAGGATATTCTCCGTAGCAAACTGCACATTTTTGACTGTCAGAATAGGTCGAGAGCCGTTCAATTGGACGCCGATGTTGATGCGAATGAGTACCTTTCTCATTACATGCTTCACCTCAAAGAGTACATAGAGAACACTACTATATTCTTTTTATTGACCCTAAAATAGACGACAAAAAACCGTGGGACTGAATTTTTCTGCCAGTGCCCACGGTTGAGGGTCTCTCTTTTACTGTTTCCTACTCACTCATCTTCTCTGAAGTAGGTAGGTGGAGATCCCATAAAGATGGGCACACTGCGACTTTGGGCGAAGGCGAAGGTACGGGATGCGATGTATCCCACTTCACTGCTGTTGCACAGCTCACCCCGGCAGATGGGCATAGCATGGCCGTTACCAGCGATTTTATCGCGCAGTCGTGCCGTGTTGAGCCACTGGCTTCGATTTGTCATGCTCGCCATCTCCTTCCGTGAGATTTTTGGTTCGTTTTGTTGATTTTAACCAGACAATTGCAGGGATTGCTGTTGCAATCCCGTTGTTGTGAGTATACGGGATGATTTAGCTTTTTGTCAAGGGTTATTTGGCTTCTTAACAAGCTTTTAACGATACTTCTTTTTGACTCCTCGGCCCGCAAGCGGGCCGGAGAGATTTATAATGTCGAGTTTGCAGTCCGTGGCNNATTTTTAAACTTGCGTTGTTCGGTTTTATGACTGCAAACTCGACTGGTGGTTTTTTTGTACGAAGCCGCTTTCCCTTTTGAACTTGCGTTATTTTTAAACTTGCGTTATTCGGTTTTATGACTGAAACTCGACTGGTGGTTTGATTGATTACACTTGAAGAGACGTTTGCAGTAGTTGCTTTTTGCGTATGAGTTTCGCAGGTGGGTAAGGGTGTCAGTCAAATTTGTGCAATTCTTTTAGTTTGCCTTGCTGGATGGCGCGTGCCACGTTGGTGTGACGCTTGATGGCCTCTTCAGGTGTTTTAGTGGTAACTTCTAGGATGGTCAGACGCACGAGGGTGAGATAGTTGTTTTGCTGCGGATGAACGGCGGTAACGTAGCCACGGCCAAGGTGCACGTCGTTGGAGGTGGCTACGACAAAACGCTTTCCATCCGGGGCGATGACGGTATGTCGAGCGAGGTCGAAGGCGTGTAAGCGGATAGGTAGTGCATTGGCTATCTCAACGGCTTGCGTGCGCGGAGCAGATATGCTCGCTAGTTGATCATTACTTGTCGCGTCATTTTTAGGCATGTTGCGCTCTCTTCCTGGGTCAGCCATATCATTCTTATAGCATACTGAAGCTGGCATCACAGAAGATGCCAGGTCTCGTGTTAAACTCTACCTGCACCAGTGTACGAGAGTAGAGCTGTTTCGTCAAATGATTTAGCTACAAGTCCTGTTCTATAGTACGACGAGCACGTCTCTTAGCCCACAGTTGGCGCAGCAATTTCCAACTCTGCCTGGGAAGGACTTTTAAAACGTGGGGATGCTTGAAGGCGTAGAAGAAAAGGCGCGGCTGAAGACGCTGCCACAGACTGGGCAACTCGTTGACCTCCCCGCTATTGCGCGGGTGTTCAGCACTTGTGGGGCTTGCCCATAGTTCGCGAACGTAGATATCTTCAAAACGCTCTAACGTCGTTGCCTCGTCTGGCGCAGCTACTGTGATGGCCTGGAGGTATTCATGGGGGGTTTGAGAATAGTGTGCTGGAATACCCGCCCAGTTCGCCAGGATACACATACGTCCATAGATTTGAGCTGACAACCTGTAATGGTGGAAGAGGCGACGCCACCAAATGCTAAACAGCAGCAAGCTGAAGAGAAGGAGCAGGATGACACTACCAAACACGATGCTTGCTTGCTGGCGTAACTGAGCCGCAAATTGCCCCTGTGTTTCCGTTGAAGTTGATCCACCCAGATCAGGCACTTCATTCCTGCCTAGTTTGCGATTTTTGCCAACGGTCGGGTTCACTCCTCCGGTTGGAACGATACTCGACGATCCTGGAAGGAATTGATTGGTAGTAGGGCGTACGAACGAAGAGAAGCCAGCGGATGGCTCAAAATTGATCCAACCGTAGCCAGCAAAGTATACCTGTGTCCAGCTATGCGCATCGGTGCCATAAACGACACGCTGGTGATGTTTCGCATCTAGTTGACCATTGGTATAGCCAACGACAACACGTGCAGGCATGCCGAGCGAGCGAGCCATCACGGCCATCGCAGTAGAGAAGTAGTTACAAAAACCTCTATTGCCACTACGGAAGAGAAACCACGAGACGCCTTCCTGACCCTGGGGCAGATGTATATTCACATCATAGCTGAAATTGGTGTGCAGGTATGTCTCGAGCGCTACAACTTTGTCATACATAGTTGGAGCATTCGCAGTGATTCGTTGTGCCGTCAAGGCAATATTAGGATCCAGGTCTTTCGGCAACTGCAAGTTAGCGTTGAGTACCGAAGGGTTAAAGTAGGTCAAAGGATATTGACCGTCATAATTATCTGAGAAGTGGGGAGAATCAGCTGGCAAGGGAATAGTGCGCAATGACTTTACATCGGCTGAGGAGACGTACGATGTGATTGTGTAGTGCTGTCCGGCTGTGAGCTTACCATTCTTTGACAGGAGAGCGACCAGTGAATTATTGCCCTTGATACCGAGTACCGTAGCAGGTAGGTTGACCGAACCGATCTGTGAAGCACCGAGGATGTAGGGATATTGCTCACCGGGGGGATTTACCACACTAATCTGTTGCACGACTGTATGCGCTATCTGAGATTCACTGGAAATGACCGCGCTTGTCTGCAATGGTAAATTAAAGGTTGGACTGTCAGTCCAACCCCGTCCATCGTAGGTATCATAGCTTAGAGATTCAAGGTATTGGGTGGAGTCATCACTTTGGACGGTGAGAACGACATCGTTATTGAGATTAGGGTTTCCACCTAATACAAGCGTATCCCTGAAGTTACCATGGTTATTGGGGATATCGCCACCGCTAAGAGAGATGACACGATTCCAGGTATCCTCAAGCTGGACCCAGGGATTTGCATTCGCATTCCAGACTTGAGAAGCGGAATCATTGATGTAGCCCCACGGCAGGAACCAGGAGAAGACCAGGATGGCGATGGAGATAAGCGCACCTGCCTGCATTACATCCCAACCGAGGTCATCTGCGTATCGCAAGCCCTGTCGTCGCCAACGGCTGGTAGATTCGAACAGGTTAAAACGGAGCAGGAGCAGCAAGGAGGCCATCAAGAAAACGACGAGGAAGATGGTGTAGCCTGCGTCTACGTTACTCAGGTTGATGAGAAGCACCACAGCATTAGCAACGATCATGAGCCAGGGGTTACGCGTACGATAGACGAGCCAGGCGCTACTATAGGCAAGCAAGAAACCCAGCGCGGTTATGAAGAAGAGAAAGATCGAATCATCTTCGCCCGTGCCACCTGCGATTACGGAAACAAACCATTGATGCATACCATGAGCCAATTGGGCTGTATTTCCCCCATCAAAGGCACCAGCAGTTTGCCAGAAGGCGATCAATATGGCTAACAGCACAGCAACCAGGTGTATAGTCAGACGAGGGAAACGCTGCAGCTTGGCAGCACATACGCCAGCAATGAGACCGAGCAGCGATGTGAGGGAAAGGATATTGAGGTGATCAACCCAGTTAACCGCCTGCACGCTCCAGATGGTACTATACACTACTATAGTCAGTAAGATCAGCGAAAACCACCCCTCGTCCAAACCAATATGGATGCGAAAAGCTGGTCTACGAGGGCCTGTATTTTTATTGTTCCCCACCCCTCTACCTTTTTGATTCGTTTCGGAGATTATTTTTGTTAACCGCTCAACCCGAGAATCTCGCACTGCATCTTGCATGGCTATGACCTCCGTAGTGCGTAACGCGCTTCATGGCTGCTCTCAAGAGCTTGAGTAAGCGACTCCCCACATGTGACACGCGCTATAGGTATCCCTGCACCTTCTAACAAGGCTAATGTATTTTCATCCAATGGACTTTTGTCAAAAGAGGCGGCATCGAGTCCCACCACAGCGACTTTTACGCCACGGCGTTGCAAATGACGCAGACCTTCATGCCAATCCCGTGAGTTAGATGGGGTAATCACAACTGCAACCGTATTTCTGCCAAAGTGAAGGGCATCTAAGGCCAGGACTTCCTTGAGGTCAGGGCCGGGGCCAGCTGTGACTACTGATAAGAGTTCAAGTACGCGCTCAATCTGCCGATCGCCGCGGTCGAGAGAGAGAAATTCGCGTCGCTGCCCATTGACAATCATGCCAACGGAGAGATCCTGGCGCAAGAAATACGTTGCTAACGTGGCGGCAATTGTTACGCCATATTCTTCGGTCGAATGTTCGCCCTGGCCTGCCTGAACGGAGTCATGCAGGTCAAGGATAATCCAGGCATCCACGGAAGGATCGAGATCAAATTCCTTCACCATTAATTTATTATAGTGCGCACTGGAACGCCAATGTATACGACTGAGAGCATCACCGGCATTATAGTCACGAATAGTGGTTGCGTTCGTGGTTGTTTGCAGAGCGCGCTGCGAAGTGCGGCCCCTCCCTGGTAATCCGCCGGTAAAGAGGGTGAAATTGGTGATTGGCAGCACCTGTGGCAAGACCAGGATTTCATGAGCGGCGGTCATAGAAATATGGCGACGGAAGAGGCCGAATGGGTCGCCACTACTGGCGGTGACAGGCCCCAATTGAAACCGTCCACGTTTGCTACAGACGGTACGGGCTTTCCACATAGCCCGTTTGCGGCCGCCCAAACTGGCTACGTAACCGGCACGGTGTCCAGGTAACGTTGAACCATCAACAATCTGTACCCAGAGTTTGGGCAACACGCTGTTATTATCGAGCATCAAGCGCTCTTCAAAGGTCTCGCCAACCTGTACGCGGCCACTGGTGTTGTTGCGGTGAAAGGTTAGTTTACGCAGACTATAGCGTGCCCACAACCAGGAGAGGACAAACAAGATCAGTAAGACGTAGGTCAGCTTATAGAGAGGACTCCAGCCGCTGCTGATAGAGAAGAACAGCAGGGCTAGAATCAGCAGGATTGCTTGCCAGGGTCGCATAGACTAGCGCCCCTTTCCACCGCTAACCCATGCACCAGGCACGGGCACACTTTGCAGCATTTCTTCCAGGATGGCGGTAGAGGTTATAGAGCGCACGCGTGCCGCCGGAGTGACAATAATACGGTGAGCCAGTGTCGGTTTTGCCAGAAGTTTTACATCGTCGGGAATGACATACCCGCGACCACGCATAGCAGCAAGGGCCTGGGAAGCGCGGAATAATGCCAGGGAGCCTCTGGGGCTTGCACCAAGGTAGATGTTGTTGTGGCTGCGGGTCGCGTTGGCGAGGCTGACGATATATTCACGAATGGTGGGATCGACGTGTACATTGCGTACCTGCTGCTGAATAAGGACCAGTTCTTCCGCCGTCATAATCTGAGAGAGGTCTTCCAGTGGGTGATGGTGTTGATGGCTGTCCAGAATGTTCATTTCATCGATAGATTTAGGGTAGCCGATGCTGATGTTCATCATAAAGCGATCAAGTTGGGCCTCTGGTAGTGGGAAGGTTCCTTCATATTCAATAGGGTTCTGGGTAGCCATGACCATGAAAGGTTCTGGCAAGTGATAGGAGATACCGTCGACGGTGATCTGTGATTCTTCCATGGCTTCCAGCAAGGCAGATTGTGTTTTTGGCGTGGCACGATTGATTTCATCGGCGAGGACAATCTGGGCCATGATTGGGCCGGGCCGAAATTCAAAATTGCTGGTTTTCTGGTTATAGATGGATGTGCCTGTGACATCGCTCGGCAAGAGATCGGGGGTAAATTGGATACGTTTAAATGTACATCCTATGGAGCGAGCAATAGCTTTTGTAAGGACGGTTTTGCCCACACCGGGTACATCTTCGATTAATACGTGTCCATGGCAGATAACAGCGATGAGGCTGAAAGCCACGGTTTCGCCTTTACCGACGATAACTTTTTCGACATTCGCGACGACCCGTTGGACTGCGGTGGCCAGGTCTTGTACCGACTGCATGCGTTTCTCCCCAATTCAATTTGAGGCCTGACTACTTGATACACATACAATGACAGTGAATAGAGTACTTCATAGTGTATCACGTCCACGGCAAAGCACAAGTGCCAGGGTCCTCGAAAAATAGTAGCTCAGAGGTTGTACTCATTACTACGTCATCAAAAACGATTTTGTTGCGTGTTACACTACAGTTTAGGGATTTATGCTGAATTTTGGCTGAATTCTGAGTACTATGCTCAGTAGCGAGAGTATGCTATTATGATGTTCATGAACCAGAGCGCCGGGAATGATAGAGAAGAACTTCACGCGGTGGTACACGGACAAGTGCAGGGAGTTGGCTTCCGCTACTTCGCTGTTGAACGCGCCCTGACGCTTGGCCTGCGGGGTTATGCGCGCAACCTGAGTGATGGCACCGTAGAAGTATTGGCACAGGGACCGCGTCCCGCGCTTGAACGCCTCCTTTTATTGCTCCGACAAGGTCCAACGTCGGCTTATGTCACAGAGGTGATCACTACGTGGAGGCAACCAACTGAGCATTTTAGCGGATTTCATGTTCGCTGGTAGTGTTGAAGAGGGTAAAGAGATAGCATGATTGATCGAGAGACGGTAAAAAACGTTGCAAAACTGGCCCGATTGGGCATGAACGAAGAAGAAATCGGCATTTTTGGGAACCAGCTCTCCGTAATATTAGAGAATATCGAGATATTGAGAGAGGCTGATGTGAGCGGCGTTTCACCTACCAGCCACGCCTCGCGGCTGACGAATGTGATGCGCGCTGATATAGTAGAGCCCTCCTATCCCCCTGAACAATTGCTAGCGAATGCACCAGCCCAGGAAGATAATTGTCTCAAGGTGCGAGCAGTGTTAGATGGAGGAGAGTCTTAAGTTATGGCCGAGTTGTATGAATTAACGATTACCGAGGCAGGAGAGTTGCTGCGGCAAGGGAAAATCTCCTCGGTCGAGTTGACGCGCGCGCACCTGGAACGCATCAGGGAGGTGGAGGATAAGGTAAAGGCCTTCACACTGGTGACTGACGAACTGGCATTGGAACAGGCGGAAGAGGCTGATCTGCGTTTCAAACATGGAGATACGGTATCTCCTCTGACAGGCATTCCCATTGCCATCAAGGACGTTATCTGCACGAAAGGGATTACGACGACCTGTGGCTCGAATATGTTGAAGGATTTCAAGCCGCCCTATGATGCTACGGTGATGGAGAGGCTGAACGCGGCGGGCATCGTGATGGTGGGGAAGACGAACATGGACGAGTTCGCAATGGGGTCATCGACAGAACACTCGGCCTTTTTTCCAACGCACAATCCATGGGACCTGGAACGCGCGCCGGGGGGCAGCAGTGGCGGCTCGGCGGCGGCAGTGGCAGCTGGTATGGCGATGGGAGCTTATGGGAGTGATACGGGTGGATCAATTCGTCAACCTGGCTCGCTCTGTAACGTGGTGGGGCTAAAACCGACCTATGGACGCGTCTCTCGCTTCGGACTGGTAGCATTTGCCTCTTCACTCGATCAAATAGGGCCGTTCGCACGCAGCGCACATGATGCTGCCCTACTGTTACAGGCAATCGCGGGAGAGGATCCCCGTGATGCAACCTGCTCACCACAGACTGTGCCTGATTACAGCACGGGATTGAAGGGTAGTATCAAGGGGTTACGCATTGGCGTGCCAGAGGAGTACTGGGTAGACGGCATGCAACAGGGAGTGGTGAAGGCGGTGCGCGAGGATATCGAGATCTTGCGCGAGATGGGGGCCGAGGTGAGCGAGGTTTCCTTGCCACATACCAAGTATGGCATAGCCGCATATTACATCATCGCTCCGGCAGAGGCGAGTGCGAACCTGGCACGCTACGACGGCGTGAAATATGGCTATTCGTATCGTGACACCGACGATATGTGGGAGGCACTGGAGAAGACGCGGGAGTTTGGCTTCGGGCAAGAGGTCAAGCGGCGGATTATGCTCGGGACGTATGCGCTCTCTTCTGGTTACTACGACGCGTACTATAAACAAGCGGAGAAGGTACGCGCACTGATCACACAGGATTTCGACCGGGCGTTTGAGCGCTTTGATGTGCTGGTCAGTCCAACTACGCCTTCGGTGGCATTCAAGCTGGGCGAGATATCCGATCCCTACCAGATGTATCTACAAGATGTGTTCACGCTGCCAGCGAACCTGGCCGGTATCTGTGGAGTCTCTATACCGGGTGGGTTCAGCGATGGATTGCCTGTGGGCCTACAATTGCTGGGCAATGTTTTTGCCGAGGATGTTATCCTGAAGGTGGCGGATGCCTTTGAGCGTGTGACGGATTATCATACGCGGTGGCCAAAGATTTAATATACGATGTTCAGGGAGGTGGG
>DMFQ01000083.1:4211-5330 GCA_003450555.1 Ktedonobacter sp. | reverse complement strand
CCCACCTCCCTGAACATCGTATACATACTTATTATCTTGGGATAGGTGGTAATACACTCAATGGGACGGCGTGTTCTGGCTATTGTTTTATTGGTGGTGGCGATCAGTATTGCGATTATGACGCCTGTGCTGGCTTTTACGCCGATAGGCAGAGGTCTGTTACATACGTTCGCTGCGGCCACAGCCACGGCGACACCGTTGCCGACGCCCCTTCCTCCGACTCCAACGCCGACGCCTCCTAAGCCAGTTCTGACGGTAGTGGGCGCTGCTCCGGCGCTGCACGTGGGGGCCGCTTACCTGCTAGACGATGATACGGGTCATACGCTGGATGATTTTCACGGGGAGGTTCCGCTGCCGATGGCGAGCACCACGAAGATCATGACGGCGGTAATTGCGATCCAGGCGGGTAACCTTGACCAGGAGATCACGATTAAGCAGGATGCGATCAACGAGGTGAACAATAATAATGGGAGCAGCGCCCAACTGAAGGTGGGAGACCAGATAACGCTGAAGGATTTGCTTTACGGGCTGCTGTTACCTTCAGGGGATGATGCAGCGATAGCAATTGCCGACGGGATCAGTGGGAACACTCAATCGTTTGTAAAGGTGATGAATATTTTCGCCTATCGCCTACACCTGTTTCAGACACACTATATCAATTCCGATGGCCTGACTTACTATGACGCGTCCAATAGACCGGTGCCTGGAAATTATACTACGGCGTATGACCTGGTACGACTGGCACAGTACGCGATGAAGTTGCCTTTGTTCGCAGAGATTGTGAAGTCGAACGAATTTAACCTGGCACCCAGTGCTCACCACCACGGCTATACATGGCAGACAATTAATGCTTTGCTCACGTATGTCAAAGAAACTCCTACGGTTAAGGTCTATCCGGGGGCAACGGGGATTAAGACGGGGTATACAGTCGAGGCGGGTGGCTGCCTGGTTTTTTCTGCGACACGCAATGGGCATGATTTGATCGGTGTGGTGCTCGGCAGCGCAGACAGGACATCGCGTTTCCTGGACGCTGTTACGCTGTTGAACTGGGGGTTTGGACTGCCGTTGAAGGTGACCAGTGGGTAGCGAAAACCAGGCTGAGAGACAAAAGGAAGGGCT
>DMFQ01000083.1:0-4188 GCA_003450555.1 Ktedonobacter sp. | reverse complement strand
AGCCCTTCCTTTTGTCTCTCAGCTATGAACACAAAATTCCGGTCAAAACCAGGAGAGTGTAGACAGTTTTGGATGATAGTCCGGGTTTTGGGTGAAGTCGAAGATTTCGTAGAAATCTCCGATTTGTGAGAGGCCGTCACGCGGGGGAGATGGTGGGCCAAAGGCTTTCCCGTTGGCGGCATCGTTGTTTTTCGCGGGCGTCTGCACGTCAAACTGATGGTTGATACTGGCAAGGGTGGGCAGGCCGAAACGGCGCTCGATGAATTTCAAGATCGAGCTATGTTCGTAGAGCTGTCCCGAGACGTGACCGCGCCTGACCCAAGGCGAGACTACGAGGGTGGGCACACGGAAACCCAGACCGTAGGAGTCGAGTTGGGTGGGTGCTACGTGATCGAAGAAGCCGCCGCCTTCATCATAGGTGAAGAAGAGAGCTGCACTCGTCCAGAGCTTCGAAGACATGAGTGCGCTGATCACCTCGGACATATGGTGCTGACCCATTTGAATATCTGCCGGGGGATGCTCGCTGATGAGAGATTCGGTGATCAAGAAGGAGACCTGGGGCAACGTGCCAGCGTCCAGATCTGCCTGATAATCGTCCTCGGTGAAGTTGAGCCGAGGATCATTCTGCCAGCGTTTGAAATAGGCAAGCGGATTGAAATCTTCCAGCGAGGTGCCCGTGCCAATGCCAAGGTTGTAGCACTTCCAGGTGATTTTGTGGGCATCCAGCAGGTCTACGATGGTTGGCCAATCCAGGCTGCCTCGATCCATGGTGTTGGTCGTGTTGCCGCCCGCAGTTCCCGACATGAGGGCTAAACGATTCGGGTTGGATGGACCAAGCATGGAACAGAAGTAGCTGCCGCACAATGTGAAGGCGTCGGCAAGGGCATAGTAATACGAGAGGTCTGAGCCATCATAGTAGTAGAGCGCGGTAGAATCGTCGGTGGTGTAGAATCCATCCATCGCTCCATGGTTCCACTCGCTATGAATGGATTGCCAGGTATGTGAGAGATCCAGTGAAATAGGGAAAAAATCATGATGGGGGGTGACAGTGCCTCCTTTGCCGTCGGGCTGTGTGTAGTGCGCGGGAATGCCAAATGACCCAGCTTTGGGATAATAGCCAAAATAATGGTCGAAACTGCGATTTTCCTGGCAGGCAATGAGTACATGGTTAATTGGATTAACGTTGGGGCCAGCCATCGAGGCGAGGACTTTGCTGACGGAAGAAATACTTAGATCGAGTGTGAGTGCAGCACCAGCAATAATACCGAGTTTTTGCAACATCTGACGGCGGGATTGAAGGATGTTGAACCACTGCTGCGAATCCATGAGTACCTTTCTCTCTACATTAGCACAAAAAAGACAATCAAGAGGTTTGTTACAAGAAAGAACGAGAGGGGATAGGGTATTTCCCTATTTCTGGTGGCACTAGCAAGGATAAAACAAACATGATAGAATACGCTCACACGTTTTATTGAACTGATGCCATTTTAGCTATTTTGAATAGAGTACATTATCATGCGCTACGCTATATTCACTGATATTCATGCCAACCTGGAAGCTCTAGAGGCTGTGCTGAAAAAGATTGATGAAATCGCACGTGAGAAACCTATTGATCAGATCTGGTTTCTTGGTGACCTCGTTGGTTATGGTCCAAATCCAAATGAATGTATCACCACATTACGAGAACGCACTGATGTTATCATCGCAGGAAATCATGATTGGGCAGCGGTAGGAAAGATTGATCTGGAAGATTTTAGCGCGGCAGCGCGCGTTTCAGCAGAATGGACAGCGGAGCAATTGACGGAAGAGCACCGCACATTTCTGGCGAATCTCCCGGAACGCCTGGAAATAAATGAGTGTACACTGGTTCATGGTAGTCCCTATGGGCCGCTCTGGGAGTATCTGACCTCTGAAGTGCTGGCAGAACGCAGTTTTCAGTACTTCAGCAGTCGTTTCTGTTTTGTGGGGCATACGCATGTACCCGTCATCTTCCAACAGCCAGATTCTATTGCAAATGCTCCGACCTTACCACTGGTTGATGTGACGAAAAACGGTTTATCGCATTATGAAGCACATGAGGAGGAGCCCGCTAGTGAAGCGCATAATGAGGATAAAGCAGAGATGGCAATGATTCAACCTACGCTTTCATCATCCAAGACTGCGGCACAGGCAGAGAGCGCATATGCAGACCCAGAAACAGGTCAATCATTGACAGAGGAAGATGCAAATACGGTAATCGAGAGTGGCAAGAAAGGTTCAGATAGGCAGGACGATCAGGATAGTAACGACTCAGAGAACGCTCCCACGATCGAAAAAGAAATTGATGCACCTCGCGATGCAAGTAATGAGGTTGACCAGACCCAGGCTCACGCGGTAGACGGCTTGGATGATGTGGGGAAGACAGGGGAAGCCGCAAGCAAGGATGCCGAAGAGGAGGGAATGCTTCATGACGTTCCCTCTGTAGATGAGACTGATGGCTTACCTATAGATGATACTGATGACTTAGAAGAACATGGCGCGACTGAAGTTGAAGATGTTGCTGGAGGCGAAGAGGAAAGTGATGGCGTGGTGAAAAGTGACGAAGTGACGCCAGAGGAGGTCATTCTGAGTGCAGAAGATCGTCTGAATAGCGAAATTGAAGAGTTGTTATCGCTGCTGGGTTTTAGCGAGAGTATGATACAGGTATCAAACGAGATGATCATTCCCCCAGAAGGGCATTGGGAGGCGCTAGCAGGCTTCCGAGCTATTATCAATCCAGGAGGCGTGGGACAGCCACGCGATGGAGATCCGCGAGCAGCATTCATGATCTATGATACCGAAGCCGGATACGAATTTTATCGCGTTCCCTATGCGTTTGAACAGACACAGGAGAAGATCGTTAAGGTCGGATTGCCACAATACCTGGCGATACGATTGGCCGTTGGTCGCTAACGATTGAGATGAAACTGGTTATTGGACTTGGAAATATGAAATTGCTGATTGGGCTGGGGAATCCCGGACCTCAATATGAACATACACGCCACAATGTGGGCTTTCGTGTCTTAGACAAATTGGCGGCTAAACATGGTTGGAAATGGGCGGAACGGCGCAGCAGAGCAATTCTCGCCAGCGGCACAATTGGGGCTGAGAAGGTTGTCCTGGTCAAGCCGATTACATTTATGAACCGCAGCGGCGAGGCAGTGAGTGAGCTTGTACGCTGGTACAAAGTGCAACCAGAGGATATACTGGTTATCTGTGACGACCTCGATTTGCCAGTTGGTAGGGTGCGGCTGCGTACGAAGGGGAGCGCGGGCGGACAGAACGGCCTGGATAATATTCTTCATTACCTGCACACCGATATGGTTCCGCGTCTGCGGGTCGGTATAGGCCGTCCAACAAATACACGTATGGATCCCATTGACTATGTACTTGGAGTTCCTACAAGTGATGAGCGTATCTTGCTGGAGGCAGGTGAAGATAGGGCGGTTGAGGCAATCCAGGCGGTTGTAACGCAGGGGTTCGCGACAACTATGAATGTTGTCAATGCCGATCCGGAGGCCGAGCAGAAGGCAGCTGAAAAAAGGCAGAGACAGAAGGAACGGCAGGAGCAGGCACGATTACGACGGGATGCGGCGCAGCAGATGGCGGCGCTTAAAGAGCAAGAAGCGGTTGAAGAAAGTAGTCAATTGTGAGGACGGCAGGGCATTCGTGTTGTCGGTAGAGTTCATCTATTTACTTCCTCATACATCAAGCGTCGGTAACATGTTCCTCGGTCGCATCAGGTTCTTTGATTGATTCATCATCTATGCCTCCCAGCCAGCCAATTATTTCGGTCAATAAATCTTGAAAGACGGTTGTATTCAGTGAATAGACTTGATATTGACCGCGCCGCTCTACACGCACGAGGTCGGCGAGTTTCAGTACCATGAGATGGTGTGAAAGGGCGGTACGGCCAACGCCAGCTTGTTCCGCCAGGTCGCCCGCGGTGCGTTCTCCTCCGCGTAGATATTTTAATATCCGCCGCCGAGTGGGGTCGGCGATGGCTTTATAGGCTTCTTGCATGTATTCCCTGCCAATGTGGGCCAGTATTTCAATGTATATTGAAATATTAGCATAATGTGGACAATTTTGTCAAATGATGGTTTTTTCTGGATAGCTCTCACTTTGGTAATTCCATAGTGTTAAGTCAAATGAAAATGTTACTGAACG
>DMFQ01000330.1 GCA_003450555.1 Ktedonobacter sp. | reverse complement strand
TCCCAACCTCTTCCAGCTTACTGGATTCGCCCTGGCATTGATGGCGGTATGGCTCATCTCGCGTCCTGAAAGAACTATGGCGCGTCCTGAAGGGGTAGGGTTAGCATTGTTGGCGGGACTTGGCTTCGGCAGCTTCTTCATTCTAATCAGTCGAGTCAGTCCTACCGCCATATACTGGCCCCTCGCGGCCGCGAGACTCTCCTCGCTTCTCTTCATGCTGGCTATTGTTCGTATCAGGGGCCAGGAGGTCCTTCCCAAAAAGGCGGTATTCCCTCTCGTGCTGCTGGCAGGAACGCTCGATGTAGTGGGAAATGCGTTCTTCGTGCTCGCCACGCATACCGGACGTCTCGATGTCGCCGCAATCCTCTCCTCGCTCTATCCGGCAGTCACGGTTGTGCTGGCCAGCATCATCCTCAGAGAGCGCGTGACACGCCTGCAGGCGCTAGGGATTCTGGTCGCCCTCGTTGCCATTCCATTGATCTCGGTATAGCACGTGCTGCCTTGATCTACACGACAACTGATCTAGACGCCACATTTCCTCTATGCTAGACTGTGCAGTAGATCAATTCAGCCTACGAGGAGAATAGGAAAAAATATGGAACCTACCACCATGATCGAACGCTACATCGCAGCAGTCCCAAAGGCTGAACTACACGTCCACCTCGAAGGCGCGATCCAACCTACAACGCTCCTCACCCTTGCGCAGCGCAATGGCGTGCCATTGCCCGTACAGACAGTAGCGGAAATGCAGCGCTGGTTTACCTTTCGTGACTTCAACCACTTCGTAGAAATTTTCTTCACCATCTCGCGCTGTCTAAAAACGGCTGAAGACTACGAGCTTATCGCCTACGAGTTTGGCGCCAATATGGCTCATCAACACGTGCGCTATGCCGAGGTCACCTTCTCGCCCAGCACCCATCACTTTTCGTTAGGCGTGCCATTCGACACCTTCTTCGCCGGATTGACACAGGGACGCAAGCGCGCACAGTCAGAATTCGGCATCAAGATCGGGTGGATCTTCGATATCGTACGCGATATTCCAGATGCAACACGCAATCGCGAACGCGCCGCCTATACAGTAGCGGTGGCACAGGAAGGCATGAAAGATGGCGTGGTGGCGCTCGGACTGGGCGGAGCAGAAATCAACCATCCGCCCGAGCAGTACGCGTCGTGGTTTGAAAAAGCGCGTGCAGCGGGTCTGCACAGCGCCCCTCATGCCGGGGAGACAGTGGGACCCGCCAGTGTCTGGGGGGCCTTACAAACACTGGGCGTGGAACGCCTCGGTCACGGCGTGCGTTCTATCGAAGACCCCAACCTCATAGCATATCTGCAAGAACGACAGATTCCCCTGGAAGTGTGTCCCACGAGCAATATCTGCCTCGGGGTCTACCCTGCTATCAGCAATCATCCTTTCCCACAACTCTACGCCGCGGGCATACCCATTACCATAAACTCTGATGACCCGCCTCTATTCAACACAACCCTGACCCACGAGGTCGGATTGCTCTTCGATGTCTTCAATTTTGATGTCAAGACGGCAAACGATATCCTGCTCAATGGTGTCCGCCATAGCTTTCTTCCTCAGGAGGAGAAGAGCGCCTTAGAGGTAACCTTTCGCGCCGATATGGCACAACTACAGCACGAACTGGCGCTATAACTCACTACATGAAAAGGAAATGCTGCCTTGCAGAAGTTCAATCTTACGTCGCCACAAACACAAAAAGACATAGCAAGAGTTTCACTCGCGCTCCTCTTCATCGCTGCTTCCACCCTCCACTTCATCTCTGATACGGAGTTAAAGATCATTCCAACTTTTCTACCCTGGCGAAGAGAAGCGCTCTACATTACAGGTGTGTTTGAATTGCTGGGCGGCATTGGACTACTCATTCCACGCTTTCAACGTGCGGCTGCCTGGGGCCTCGTCGCGCTGTTAATCACCGTCTTCCCCGCCAATGTATACCACTCGGTCAAGCACGTACAACTCGGAGGAATAACAGATTACCCCCTCTATCATTGGATACGCCTGCCGTTCCAGGCCGTCTTTATCTGCTGGGCACTCTGGTCTACCAGTAAAAAAAGAGACATTTGAGGGCAACCACGAGGAATGCCTCTGCTTTGGACGTCTAGACCACTAGACAAGATTGTTGTAAAATTCATAGGACAGGAAGATCATTTTTATTGCCCTGCTATAGCTGAATGGAGAAAAAAGATGCCCTCGCTACTCGAACAAGAAATACAGAGTCAACCAGGTGTTATTGCCCATTTGCTTGAACGTGAAACAGCACACATAAGCCAGATCGTCGCGCAGTTGCCCGCCTTTGATTACATAGTGATCGCTGCTCGAGGCTCTTCAGACCATGCCGCGACATACGCCAAGTATGCCTGGGCAACGCTTGCAGGCTATCCCATCGCACTGGCAACCCCATCTCTGCAAACACTTTACAAAACCTCTCCTCGCATGGCAAATGCCCTCGTCGTCGGTATCTCCCAATCCGGTCAGTCGCCCGACATCACTGCGGTGCTTGCAGAAGGAAGGAGACAGGGGCGACCGACTCTGGCGATCACCAATGATGGCTCTTCTCCCCTTGCCGCTATGGCCGACCACGTCATCGAGTTACACGCCGGTCTCGAGCGCAGTATCGCCGCCACGAAAACATATACAGCACAACTGGCCGTGGTAGCCCTCTTTGCAGCCATATGGAACGGTGACCGGGATTTGCTCGCTGAAATCCAAACGCTACCTGCCGCACTTGAGACGACCCTGCGAGGAGCCTCGAGCATAGCACAGTCTGTAGAGCGCTACCGCTATATGGATCGCTGCGTCGTCATCGGGCGTGGCTATAACTACGCCACCTCATTCGAGCTAGCACTCAAGCTCAAAGAACTGACCTATGTGATGGCCACTTCTTACTCCTCGGCGGATTTCCGCCATGG
>DMFQ01000342.1:25709-31259 GCA_003450555.1 Ktedonobacter sp. | reverse complement strand
CTCTCCTTGAATTAGACGTAACACTCGGTAAATCTCCAATTTGGCTTCACGAGCCTACGCAGTTTAACACGTAACAAAGAGTACAATCGGAGACAAAACTCTACATTTAAGGGGCCGCCTTGCCTATACTGACGTGCTTGAAAGCAATTACCTTTGCTCCCAAGAATTCCTCTCAAGAATGAAAAGAGGTGCCGTTTTTCTTTAAAAGAAAGATGACACCTCTGTCTCCACTACGTTCTATCTATATCATGACCTCTCCAGGTGAAGAGCTGTACTTGTAGATATCAACTACAAGCAGCCGAGAAGCCATCAACAGTACAATGCCATAGCAATCTATCGCGAAGGCATGGGATATTACAGAACTACAGTCACTTTACGCTGCTTACCTCCTCTTAGGAAGCTAATCGCTAATTTTTCTCCAACGCGGTGGCGGCGCACGATGCGCTGGAGATCGCGAGGCTCTGTCACCGCTTCATCAGCGGCTGCAAGAATGATATCCATACGCTTGAGTTCAGCGCGGTCGGCGGGACCATCACGCCGAATCTCCAGCAGTTCCATACCGAATTGCTGCGCAAGGTTGAGGTTTTTCTGTACGGTCGGATCGATTTTCACACGCATCCCACCAACTCCCATGGAGACCCCCTCGGGTTTTGTCTCACGTTTCCTGGTAACTTTAGCTATGGTCGCTTTCACGGTATCCAGTGGTACAGAGAAACCCAGCCCCTGCGCCATGGGCATCATCGCCGTGGTGATACCCACAACACGCCCAAAGCTATCGACAAGCGGCCCGCCCGAATTGCCAGGATTGATGGAGGTGTCGGTTTGGATCAGATTAGTCATTTTGCGCGACCCTGGGACATCCAGTTCACGTCCCAATGCACTGACCACCCCGGCTGTAACCGTCCAGTTCAATCCATAGGGATTACCAACTGCTAACACCAGTTGGCCAACACGCAGCGGAGCACGGCCAAGTTCTGCTACAGGGAGATGGTCAGCGCCGATCCGCAGGACAGCAACATCGACTTCTGGGTCACTGCCGACAAGGCCGGCATCAAATTTCCGTCCGTCCGCCAGGGTTACCTGGATGCGCCGCGCCCGTGATACAACATGGGCATTCGTTAAAATCTGGCCGTCTGAGGCGAAGATGAAGCCAGAACCAAGACCACTGCCAAAGGCAGGTACATTAAATGGACCAACACGCTGAGCATCCCGTTCTATATCAATGCGGACTACCGCAGGCCCAACACGCTCAGCCGCTGTGGTTACTGCATACGAATAGGCATCCAGAGCCTGTGCATCGTTTTCATGTGTACTCATCATCAGTACTATACTTTCCTGTGGAACCCACTCAGTGCTACGTGCGTGCGAGACTACGGCTCAATGAGTTTGATATGAATTGTATCACATCCGCAAAAAAGCAACACATTTGTTGGGCTTCCTTGCATATCATATGGCTTTTCGTGAGTTTCCATCTCTATGTCAGCAAAAATGCTTGTCCGCCTTACCCGTTTAGCTATGATGCAACGTCTTAATTCATAGCATATCGCTAAACGGTAACGAGATGATGTAAATAGATCAGTATAAGTTGAAAGGATACATTTCATGGCAACAAACGTAGATACCGCTAAAAATACCGCTCAGGATGCACAGGACCAATACTTCCGTGTGACCGACCAGGTTCCTGAAGAGGTCTGGTATTGGGCAGCTCTCGGCTCTATCATTGTCTCAGCAAGTCTGTTTTTGATGGGCAAGCGCGATTGGAGCAATTTCGTCGGCCAGTGGCCTCCGACTTTCCTCCTCTTCGGTCTGTTCCACAAGGTTCTGCGCCCTTCAAAATAGCAGACCCAGTTCAGCAATAGCCCGTGTATCGTAGTGCAATCCACTGGATAAACGGGCTATATGCTATACTAAAGAAGTCATTGAGTGAAGGAGCACGCAAGCATATGGACAATATTTCCACGCGTAAATGGTCTGAGATACGCAACCTGGCGGTCGTCACCCTGACCGATGGAAAGAAAGTCGGAACGGTAGAAGACTTTTACTTTGACCCACAAACAAACTCTGTCCGAGCATTGTTGATTAAAACTGGGATGTTTGGTCATCAAGTACTCCTGGTTAGCTCGATACAAGCCTTTGGGCAGGATGCTATTACCGCCTCGGGAGATAATGCACTGATCAAGGAAAAAAATGATGCGCAGTTATCTACCATGCCACTGGGTCAGGCTTTGCTCACCTATAAAGTTATGAGCGAAGGTGGTTCAATAGTGGGTACAATAGGAAACATGTTGTTCGATTTGAGTACACCAGGAGTCCTTCATGTGGCTGCTTTTGAAATGGCGGCTGGACTTCGCGAACGTATCAGTGGACACTATCCAACCTTTGAAGCTCAACGGGTCTTACGGTATGGACAGGATGTCATGGTCATTCCGGATGCCATAGCCCTTGAACTTTCAAAAAAGAGGCAATGATGAACCTTTCTGGGAAGAATGGATCGTCGAAATCAGTAGCCATTATCGGCGCGGGATGCAGTGGACTCTCAGCCGCACATGAACTACGCAATGCGGGCTATAGTGTGACTNNATCTATGATTATGGTGCACAGTACATCAAGGGAGACAATCCAGCTTCAGTGAGCGCGGACTTGATCACCAGGCGCTTCCGCCTCCCTGACCTGATTGACATTGGCAAACCTGTCTGGGTCTTTGATCAGCACGGACATATTCAAGAGGGCGATCCCCTTCAGAATATGGGATCAAAGTGGACCTATCGAAGCGGTCTGAGTGCCCTGGCACAACGTATGGCCGATGGGCTGGACGTTCGGCTTGAGACACCTATAAGTCATCTACAGCAGCGCGTCGCAGGCTGGAATCTTTTCGATGGATCGGGTCAGCTTATCAGTGATTTTGCGCAAGTCCTCATCACCATCCCCGCAAGCCAAACTGTCGATTTGATCGAGGCCAGCCAGATAGCCAATGGGCAAAAGAAGAGCATCTGCGCATTACTGCGACTGGCGAGCTATAATCCGCTCATCTCGGTCATGCTTGGCTACCATCCAACACCGCAACCTCGCCCGTATTACGCGCTTGTGAATACGGATAAGGCCCATGCTATCTCCTGGCTGGCCTGGGAACATGAGAAGGCTCCCGAGCGTGTCCCCGAACATGCAGGTCTGTTACTTGCACAGATGTCCCCACACTATAGCCGGGAGCATTGGCAGGCGCCCAATGATGTAGTCATCAGTGAAGTGGCTAACCTCGTCGCAGCACTACTCGGTGAGCCGCTGACCACGCCAGTCTTTACTGATACCTACCACTGGCGTCATGCATTACCCGTGGAAAAGGCGAATGCGCAACTGCTCAACGCCTTGACACTACCTCTCGGCTTGGCCTTCTGTGGTGATGCGTTCGTAGGAGGGCGCGTCCATCTCGCACTCGAAAACGGTGCAGCGGTTGCTCTGCAACTTATCAGTAGATGATGCGAGGCTGTTCTCAGGTAGCATCGTTAACGTAATTCCTAATAGCTCAAGTAACAGCATTACCTGCTTAATAGTCTACTCCTGCAAGGCATCTTTACTTGAATCCAATGGTTCTATTTACTTGTTAGGAAGGTAAAAACATGGCATACTGTACGAATAAACTTATACGAACCACTACAGCTAGTAGACAGTAGATCAATCGTTTAATTCGTGAGTATCAAGGCAATATCTCAGGGGTGGTACAGGGTGAGGAGAAGATAGGGTATCCCTGTTCTAAGACCCGATTTTCGGTCTCAATGCATTGGCAAATATCACTAGAAATATATGGATAAGTAGGAAACAGACACCGCTAAGGTGCGGTCAAAGTTTACGAGGAAAAGATGCAGGATGGGTACTAGACGCAGACCTCTACCGCGATCCTTCTGGTACAGTGTAGGTATTGCCGTTTTGTTCAACAGCTTGTTCCTTGCCTTGGTACTGATTAAACCAGGCACAAAACACCAGTTTGTTGTCGCGGACGACATGGGACAGGCGCTGGGTTGGCTCTTGGCGACGCTCTTCTGTTTTGTGGGATTTGAAAAGCTACGGCAAGGACGCCATACTCGCTCAAATACTATTCCATCGATTCCGATGGCACAACAATGGGTGCCTATCTTACTCGCTCTCGGTATCTTCTGCCAGTTCATTGGACAGGTAATCTATACCTACTATGATATGCACGGCTGGCCGCCATTTCCATCCTGGGCAGATGCGGGCTACTTGAGTACCTTTCCTTTCCTCCTGCTGGGTATTCTCCTTCTCCCCTCACGACCGCTTTCAGGGGCTACTCGCTCGCGACTTTTACTGGATGGCTTCATTATTATGACTGCAGTGGTCACGTTCAGTTGGTATTTTATCCTGGGTCCAACGATGCTCCAGGGGTACGAGTCAAGCTTTGCTGAGGTAGTAGGCAGCACCTATCCGTTTTTTGACCTGGTCTTGATCTATTTCATGCTTCTTCTTTGGTTCCGCTCAAGTGACCCCTTATTGCAACCAACAGTGCGGCTCCTTCTATTAGGTTTAACCATTGTTGTCATTACCGATAGTATTTATGCTTACCTGACATTACAAAACATCTACGCCAATGGACTGCAGGACGTAGGATGGCCAGTTGGGTATATGCTTATTGGCCTGGCTGCTCAATGTATCAGTTTAGCCCGTGACCAGCAGAACATTCTAAGTAGAACAGTACCGGTTGAGGGAGAGCCAGCCTCTCAAGATGCAGCTTTCGATGCTCCTCTGGGAAAGCATTCTTTCCTGCCCTATGCGTTTATCCCAGCCGTTATTGTCTTGAGCGCCTATACATGGCGTACAGGTGGAAATGGAGTCTTGGTCCAGGGTGTCTATCTGGGAGGGATGGTGCTTATCGGACTGCTTCTTTTGAGGCAGTTCTTCGCGATAAGGGAAACCACCTTCTACAATAAGGAGCTGCGTAGCACACAGGAGGAACTACATCACAAAAATCAAGCTCTCAGCGCAGCGAACAAGCGCCTCGAGGAGCAGGCTGCGCAGGTGGCAGCAGCTTATGAACAGCAGGTACGCTTAAATGAACTGAAGGACCAGTTTCTCCTGAATGTGAATCATGAGTTGCGTACGCCGCTGACAGCCATCTATGGTTATCTCGAATTGCTACGGGAATATCACGGTCAGCTCGATACCACCATGCAAACCAACCTGCTCAACCAGGCCGTTCATGGATGTGAGGAGCTACAGCACCTGGTCAATAATGTTCTCGATACTATTCGGGGTGATATTGCAGAGAAAGCGCCTGTATTTGATTTTTTTTCTGTTGCCGCGATTGCAAGCGGAGTGATAGATCTCTTCGAGCCACAGAAACGATTAGATTATACTATTCGTCTGGATATTCCTGACACGCTCACAGTCAGAGCGGATAAGCAATATGTACAGCGGATTCTACTGAATCTGCTCTCCAATGCATTCAAATACTCCCCGAAGCACTCACCAGTAATCATAAGAGCACAGCTTCGCGATTTCTTCGATGCTCAAGGTGACCATGAATCACAGGTATGTATCTGT
>DMFQ01000342.1:11591-25653 GCA_003450555.1 Ktedonobacter sp. | reverse complement strand
GAGGTATGTATCTGTGTGCAAGACGCCGGTCTTGGCATTCCACCTTCAGAAATTCCCCTGCTTTTTGGAAAATTTGTGCGTCTCAAACGAGACCTTGTTGGCTCAGTACGAGGAACAGGCCTGGGTTTATATATCAACAAACAACTTGTTGAGGCTATGGGAGGAAGCATCTGGGTGGAAAGCTCAGGTATAGCAGGGCAAGGTAGTCGCTTTTACTTTACCCTTCATTCGGCTCCCTTGATCGCGATCAATGAAGCATGGAAAGTTCCCATGGCCCAGGATATGGTTGTCCCCTTGGTCAACACAAATTTAGTTCCGATTGGAGAGCAAGAAGCTATTGTTCGTTCCAACGAATCAGCATAAAGACTATTTCTCGTTGAAGTTGGAGATAGGTACAGCAACCAGAAAGGGTCAAGGGTAAAAAGAGATGAAATTCGGTGTCTTTTTGCCAATTTCGGGCCGAGCAACGGGACCAGAGACGCTCGTAGAAGCCGCACGTAGCGCAGAGACACAAGGTTTTGACGCTGTTTGGTCAGCCGATCGCGTGGTTACACCATGGGAAATTCACACCTCGTACCCTTATAGCGAGAACAACGCATTCATTGTTCCTCCAGACCGGCCTTTCCTCGATTCGCTCACCTGCCTGGCTTTTCTGGCGAACTGCACGGATAAAATCACGCTCGGCGTTAGCGTTTTAGTGCTGCCATACCGGCATCCCCTTTACTGGGCACGCGTGGCAGTTTCCATTGAGCGGCTCTCCAAAGGTCGCCTGATTATGGGCGTCGGTGTCGGATGGATGGAGGAGGAGTTCGCGGCCCTGGGAATCTCATTCAAAGATCGCGGGCGGATGACCGATGAACAATTGCAAATCATTGCAAAACTTTGGACAGAGGAACATGCAAGCTTCAACGGCAGGTTCTATCGCTTCCAGGACGTGGCCTTTTACCCCAAACCGTTGCAACAACCACGCATCCCGCTATGGGTGGGAGGCGAAGGCATCCATGCCCAACGGCGTACAGCACAGTACGGCGACGCCTGGTTTCCCTATTTTGTAAAGATCACACCCCGCGAGCTCAAAGCTGGTTACGATAATGTGCTACAATTGGCAACAGCCGCCCGACGCGATCCAGCACAGATTCGCCTGGCATGCTGCCGTCAGATCGAGGTAACGTCCAGGCCCGTACCCCAAGACGAAGAGCATCTTCGCGGCAATCCAGAGCAGTTATTGGAGGCTCTCAGAGCGTATCGCGCGATTGGCGTTGATCATCTCGCCCTTCAGTTCATGGTTCCGCGCTGGCCAGAGCGAGTAGAGCAGATAGAACGTTTCGCGCGCGAAGTGATGCCACATTTACGAGATTGATAGCGGCCTAATGTGCCGTTGTGGTTCCCAGAGCAGAAGAAATGGCATTGACCAGAGTTTGAAACCTGAATGGTTTCTCCACAATACTTACATGGGGTGCAATGAGCCTGGCCTTCGCGATATCAGAACCAGGGGCGGCGGTACAGATGATAAGGGGCAGCGCTCGTGTGTGGGGGTGGGATGTGAGGTAGCCTAGTACTTCTATACCATTAATATCGGGGAGAGACAGGTCGAGGATAAGGATCTCCACCGGCAATGAGTGTGCTCCCGCCGTTTCATACAATGAGCGCAAACTATCCTGCGATATTCTATGTGAGAATAACGCTTGCAAACAATCCAGAGAGGTATCATAAATAGTAACCTGGTGACCAGCATAGTGCAAAAATGTTGCGCAGAGTTTTGCTATGCGATCGTTATCCTCCAGCAAACCAACCAGAGCCATAAGTAAACAGATCCTTTGTTTCCTTTAGCAACTTTTACTTCCAAATTGTAGTAGTTACATATATGATCTGTCAAGTTTTCGGGCGTTATAGGTATACCAATTAACCTCGACGCTAACCACAAGTTGCTGTACAATCTTAAACGTTGAAACAAAATACTACAATGAAACTTCGAGAATATTCATGAGTAATAACAACGGCAACGACTTGAAAAAAGACCCCATCAGTACAGTGCGCTTTGGTATGGGGAAGGAGATACGGCTCTATACCGATGAACTGGTGGTGACCGGTCAAGAAGAAGACCAGGAGATACGCGTAGCATTAGATGCCATCAAACGGCTTACCCTCGTACCCGGAGATCCGAATCCAGCGAAATTAGTCTTGATGGCCGACCTGGATGACGATACCACGATTATCCTGGCGGAAGGGATGAGTAACGCGCGTGATTTCCGAGCCATGCTCCCGCATCTTACCGAATTTTGTCCCGATCTACAACTTGACCCACCCGATATGGGAGAGCAGCTACGGCAGGCGCTCAATAGTCGCCGAGCCTGGACGTTAACCTGCTACGGCACCATTCTGCTAATCTGTGTTTCGCTCTATCTACTCTATCTGATTGTGGCATTTATCGGGTCACACCATTAAGCTACCCTGCCTGAAAGTGAGGTTCGCCTTGTTAACAACCGATGGCGTTTTTTTCATCCCTGAGATGAGCGCTGATCCCCGTGTTCGAGTCTTCCGGCGCAATTTCAATGGAATAGAGGGATTTGACGGAATGGAGGTGGACGCCTATGTAGTAATCACCAAGCGCTATGTCGTCGTCTTTGACACCTTACTCCGTCCTGAAGACGTCAGTATCATGATACAGATGGTCGAAGATCAATTGCCCGGGCGGCAATTACTCGTAGTGAACAGTCACGCCGATTGGGATCATTCCTGGGGGAATGCCTATTTTACCGGCGAACATGCCGCCCCCATTATTGCCCATGACCTTTGTCTCACACGGTTGCAGTCAGAAGAGGCGCATAAAGAATTACTAGATTATCAGAAGCGCTATCCCGTCTTTCAAAACGTGTCACTGGTAACACCGACGATCACCTTCGATCAGCACCTCACGATCCATGGTGGTGATTTGACCATTGAACTGCTTCCTGCTCCTGGTCATCATCCCGATCATATTGCAGCCTGGCTTCCCGAGTTGAGATTACTACTGGCTTTCGATGCTGTGGAGAAGCCTATCCCGTTCATGGAAAATGCAGAGGCAGTTCCATCAATGTTTGCTACGCTTGAACATTTTTTAGCGCTGCAGCCCAAACAGGTGCTTTGCTCTCACGGTAAGTCGACTAAAGTTGAGTTGGTAGAAGAGAACCTGTCATACTTCCGTGAAGTTGAGCGCCGGAGCCGTGACCTCTTGCAGAAGCATCGCCCGACACAAGATGAACTGGAACACGCATCCGAGATCATCCATTATTCCTTTGACGAAGTCATAGCAGGCTCGACAGTACCAATTGATCGCACATTCTACGTCTGGGCACACGATATGAATGTACGATCTTTATTACAGTGGTTGATGAAGAATTAGGGAGGTGCTTAGCTTGTCCACTCCCGTCTTTAAATTCTGTCCCGTCTGCTCAGCGCCGCTGACAGAAAAACACGTCTATCATGCTCTCCGGCTCACCTGTTCAACCTGCAGTTTTGTCTTCTTTTTAGAGCCAAAGGTAGTAACAGTGGTCGTGGTGGAGCACAAAAGTAATCTTCTGCTTGGTCGGCGTAATATAGACCCGGGCAAAGGCTTATGGAGCTTTTTTAGCGGATATATGGAAAGAGGAGAGCAGGTCGAATTGGCAGCCATCCGCGAGGTCAAAGAAGAGACTAACCTGGATGTCCATTTAGAAAACTTGATTGGTGTCTATAGCGAACATGGCAATCCACATGTCGTGATAGCGTACCGGGCCAGCGTGATCAATTATGATGTGAGCGACATGGTTGCTCAGCCAGATGAAGTGAGCGAACTATCCTTTTTTGCTCCGGAAACAGTTCCTCCTTTGGCTTTTCCCACTGACGCTGACATCTTGCGCGATTGGCAGAGATTGCAGACATAATGTTATGTCAGTTTCATTCTTGAAACCGTAATTTGGCACAACATTTCAGCCTTACAAGCTCAGACCAATTGTAGTTTAGCGAATAATACTACTCTTAGCCCAACTATGGAACATTCAGCCATCCCTATTCGTCTAAATGATTAGGGTAATTTGATATGAACTTATTTTTGAGAGGATGAGGACGTGCGTGGTCATTGAAAACAACCAGCTACTCGGGCACACCCTCGGAACTTGTACTATCCAGAGCCTGCTTGGACGTGGAGGCATGGGCGCGGTCTTCCTCGCACAACAGTCTCGTCCACGTCGTACTGTGGCCGTAAAAGTTTTGTTGCCAGGTCTCATTTTGGAGAAGAGGGTACGCGCTGAATTCCTGGCACGCTTTCGCCGCGAGGCAGACGCAATTGCAGCCCTTGATCATATCAACATCATGCCAATTTATGAATACGGGGAAGAGGATGAACTGGCCTATCTCGTTATGCCCAATGTCACCGGCGGCACACTGCGAGAAGCGATGGAAAAGCGCGGAAGATTTCCTCTCTCTGAAACTGTACCGATTATTGAACAGGCAGCAGCAGCTCTGGATTATGCCCATGCGCAGGGCATCATTCACAGAGACCTGAAACCTGGCAATATTCTATTTCATGCCGATGGGCGCTTAGTGCTGGCTGACTTTGGTCTCGCCAAAATTCTCAATGAGACAAGCGAAGCTGATCACGAAATTACATCGGGATTTACAAGCGCAGGTGCCATCATTGGCACTCCCGAATATTTCTCACCGGAACAATCTACCGGCAATCCAGTCGATAAACGGACAGACGTTTATTCCCTCGGTATTGTGTTATATCAGATGCTCGGTGGCCGCGTCCCTTTTACAGGTCCCACAGCCGTTTCCATCGCCGTCAAACATAGCATAGAGGAGCCTGCCCCGCTCTCTGAACTGAATGCCGACATATCTCACAGCATCGAGGCAGTAGTGATGAAGGCTCTGGCGAAAAAGCCCTCTCAACGCTATAACAGCGCAGGCGAACTTGCGCGCGCGCTGAGGGCAGCTACTCCTCCTAACGTTTTCTCATCACAGACTCCTCAGATAGCACACGAAGTGAGGCCTGAGCCTACAACGCCTATGGTATTAGCAAGTAACGATACCATCCTGGAGGTTCCCGCTATATCGTCACACGAAGCTCCTACGATGAGCATGAGAACAGTAGCACCACGTACTCCTCCCCTATGGGAGAAGAGTTTCAGCCCAGCTCCCGCGCATGTCTCTCCACAAGACGCGAAACGCGGTGGTTGCCAACCTCTATGGATGATGTTACTCGGCGGAACACTGGCTTTGTTGCTGATTATTGGTGGGGCGGCAACCTACCTGCACTTTTTGTCAGGCAACTCTGCCGTGCAAACATCAACCCTATCCGGTACTATTACGCCTACCTCTCAAGCAGGTCAGCAACTTCCAACAGCACTGCTACCCGTTGGTGAACTTCTTTACGGTGTCCACCTTCCGGCATGTGATGCACAGCAAACGCTCTGGAGCAAAAGTACGAACGCCATGGTCAGCTGTGGCACCTCAGCAACTGAACTGTTCAATACCAGTAGTTCATATTTAGCTGGAACATTTCTGGATAAATTTCCCAATGGCTATGGCATACCAGATGATTACGTATTAGAGGTACAGGTCAGTGAAGGTTCGAACTCCCAGGGAGGATTCGGCGTTTTTTTCCGCAATCAGCCCGGTCTCATTCACCAGGGGACGTTTTCTTTCCTGGTCTTCCCCCGAGGTAGATGGGAAACCAGTGTCTATAATGATCACACAGGCAAGAGAACATTACTTTTTGGAGATCAGGTTACCACGCCACTCGACGGTTTGATCACTATCGACATAGTGGTACACGGGAGCAGATTCACATTCTACCTCAATGGCCACAAGCAGGGAGAGGCCAGCAGTTCATTCTATCCTAGCGGCACGATTGGCCTGGCAGCAGATACTGGAGCCGATGTATTCTTCAGAAATCTGGCAATCTACGCTCTGCCCAAATAGTCTTTTCGTAAACAAAAAAGGCAGTCCAAGGGCTTAACTTTTTGGGCTGCCTTTTTTCAATTCCATGTTGGCATCACCCCTACTAAGCCTATGAAACATTCAGGTTGGTATAGGCCTGCGAAAAATCTTGTCCTGAGGGAATGATGTTCTGTGTCACCAGGAACTGTTCCATTACCCGCCAGGTAGCGCTATCATTATAACCAAGCTGACCATTCGCGCTCTGCCAGAGGGGGATCGTCGCCTGTAAAACAGCCATTGCCCGCACAGAATCCATCCCTGGCACGTAACCTTTGCTGAGCTGTACGGCGTCCGCCGGGTTGGAAATGACAAACTTCAATCCCTTCAAGGTTGCCTGTACAAAACGCTGCACTATTTGAGGTTGACTGTGTAGGGTCTCTTCAGTAGTAATAATACCATTGGAGATGAGCGGTTGATAATCGGAAACGTTAAAGGTACGAACGTCGAAGCCCTGTTTTTTTAACTGCAGTGGCTCATTGTTCGAGTAACCGATGACAGCGTCAACATGATGCCCAATCAAAGCCGACACTTGTGTAAAGCCAATTGATTGAATATGCACATCATTGGGTGTCAGATGCGCCTGATACAACAAGGCGAGCAGGCCTACATGGGTTGAACCAAAAGGTCCCGGCTCACCGATTGAATGCCCTTTCAGATCTGCAAGCGTATGAATTGGCGAATTAGCAGGCACAATCAGGCTTACAGGATACTTCTGAAAGATCGTCGCTACATCGACCACTTTCAGTGCCTTGCTACGCGCCACCAGTGCTTCATCACCACTGGCAAAGACAAAGTTGTCGTGACCCAGGACCATCGAGCCAATCAGATCATTGACGATTCCGTGATGAAAGGTCACATCCAGGCCTGCATCGCGATAGTATCCCTTACTTTGGGCCGTGTAAAATGGCGCGAACTGGATATCTGGAATATAACCCAGACCAATGGAAACTTTTGTGAGCGATGCCGCAGTGGAAGATGACGCAGGACCCGTCGAGGTTGACCCCCCACATGCTGCTAGCGCCAGTACAAGCAGAATCAACAGGGATGAATAAGGCAACAGAAAAGATATACGATAACGTTGATGCATTAATCTACTCCATTTCGGTGGATAGCCTTTTTGTTTTGTGGAACCTACCATGACGCTAATAGACAGTCTCTGCCAGTGTTACCAGGAGCCAGGTGGTACTGTAGTAGACCGCGGCCAGCATGGCCAGGACAACCAGTGTTGCAAACAGTTGTGGTGTGTTGAATTGTTCCCTGGCGATCTGCACGAGAGCGCCCAGGCCCTGGTCTCCGCCACTGACAAATTCCCCGACCAGCGCCCCTGTTATAGAAAGAGTGAGTCCCGTGCGTACGGCTGTAAGAATGGCAGGTAGTGCCAGGGGAAATTCAATGAAGGTCAGCAAAGGCCAACCCGAAGCGCCTTCGACGCGCGCCGCATCAGTGAGCGTCTTATCGATTGTCTGCACACCAAAGGCTATCGTTAACACCATAGGGAAAAACACCACCAGCATACAAACAATCATGATGGGGACAAGCCCGCTGCCCAGCCAGAAGACGAGTACCGGGGCAATGACAATCGCTGGAATAGCCTGTCCAGCTGCAAGGTAGGGTTGGACAGCGGATGCGATAATGCCAGATTTTGCCAATCCATACCCCAGCGGTAACGCCACAATCAACGCCAGTAGGAAGCCGAAGAGGCTTTCCTGAATCGTCACCAGCGCGTTACTCAGAAACAATCCAGACTTGAGGCCATCACTCAAGCTGCTGAAGACATCTCCAGGCGTTGGCAGTATGAGGCCATTGATATGTCCATAAACTGTGCCCACATACCAACTGATCAGGAAGAATAGCCCTAAAACAAGAGGCGGAGCATAAGACAAGATACGCTGTACGACAGCTAATGCGTTTGCACGCGCAGGTTTTCTTTCAGATACAGGCATCTCTGTATCGCCTTGCGCGTATTCTCGTATCCTTACAGATACGTTTTTCCTGGTAGAGGTTGTTACACTCATTTACATCCCTCGGTCATAGCTCTATTGACAGGTATTCCCAACAAATAACGGGAAAACGTCAATTCAACTGACTCGGGGAGGCTTGTGAGGGAGACAATAGAAGAGCATCGTAGATAGCCCAGTAGACCCTGTTGCTCCAACGCAACAAGGTAGGGTAATCCGTATCTATGCTAAACCTTCTCCCATCCGGACTATAACCGTCGGCTTCGGATTCACACCGAATCTGTCAAACAGCGTGACAACACTGGCACACTGCTGACTCGCGGGCTTGACGAAAGCATCAACTATTCGTCTCACCGCCGGTCGGGAATTACACCCTGCCCCGAAGGTCTCTGCTCTAAGTATGTCACAAAAGCTGGAACCATTGCAAGGGGTATTCACCCATGCTAGTTCGCATTCTTACTGACGACTATTCATTATCGATTTTCGGCACGATGAAATTCCTCGGCTAACGCCATTCCATATTTCGCGCCGCACTCTGCAGAACGTGTGGAAATGAAACCCTCCAACTCCGGAAATCTTTCAGCCAATTGACTCTCATGGGCACGTAACGCAGCTACCTTGAGATCCCATTGTTCTGTAATATCGACTGCATAATTCGGGTTGGGCGCCCCCATAAAGTAGACTTCACGCACTTTATGTGGCAGCAAGTCTTCTTTCAGCAGATCGGGAAAATCCCACCCATTCTGCGATGCAGGATATATCGCTGCGATCGCTGCCTGGCCAGCAGCCAGGTGATCCGGGTGGTAGCGTCCAATTGCATAGACAGGAGTCCACGTTCTTTCAGGTGACTGGCATAACACACGGAATGGCTTATACTGGCGCAGTACGCGCACCAGGTCTCGTCGTAGTTCAAGCGTTGGCTGTAGCTGACCATCATGGTAATCGAGAAAGATAACGTCCTTCACGCCGAGCACTGCACAGGCTGCTCGCTGCTCGCTCTTCCGTATATTCGAAATTACCAGGCGCGCCTCATGTCCTACATCCATCGCATCGTCAGGGCCACCACCTGCCGCGTCAGTACAGATGACATAATAAACATCCCATCCCTCTTTTATCCAGGCAGCAACAGTGCCTGCAGCGCCAAACTCGGCATCGTCTGGATGGGCCACAATGACCATCGCAACCTTGTTTTGTTCCTGTTCAATCACAAAATGTCTTCCTTCTTAATTGCTTATTTGCTTATTTGCTTTTCTCGGTGAGAACAAGCAACAGGCCCCCAATTAATCCCAGGTTCTTGAGAAACTGCACTTGCTGATTCTTGCGGCCAGTCACTTCCGGCTCTTGCCAAAATGCATGGCCGACAACTGTAGTTGGTATCAAGCAGCCAATGAGCACAGTTGCGGCAGCTTTGGGTGCAATATTCAAAGCCAGGGCAGCGCCCGCGATTACCATAGCTGCCCCATTGAGTTTAACAGCCTGATCTGCCTCAGGTATGCCAGAAGCGGCTACTTTATTGACACGCCCCCCGGGCTTCGCAAAAGCATCAAAGCCTCCGGCGATGAAGATTCCGGCCAAAAGTGTGTGACTAAGCGTTCTTAACATTGTTTTGTGTTACCCCTTTCAAATGAAGTTGCAAAATATGAAAGTGAGAAAATGAAAGTCAGGCACCTCTAATGGTGCTCTTACATTTAATCACATCGCAACACACTAAAAGGATACAGGTAGCCTGATTTTGCCTATCCAGCGCCTTTCACCAGCAAGATGCTTCCATGCTTCGCCTCAATACTTTACAATTTGCAGTATTGTAAAGCAAACGATATAATGAAGGCAGCAGGAGGTATATGAGCGCAGAACTACGTATCGTGCCCATTAGAGGCATTGGAGAGATTCCCCCAGGCACAGACCTGGGCCTTGTCATCTATGAAGCACTACAAACAAATAAATTGGTCCTTCAGCAATGCGATATACTCGTTGTAACACAGAAAATCGTCTCAAAAGCAGAGGGACGAATCGTGAATCTTGATGAGGTGCAGCCCTCCGAATTCGCCCGCATTGCAGCTGCTCAAAGCAAGAAGGACGCTCAACATCTAGAGGTGGTATTACGTGAGAGTCGTCGCATTGTGCGCATGGACCACGGTGTACTGATTACAGAGACAAAACACGGTTTCATTTGTGCCAACTCAGGCGTTGATGAGTCAAATGTCAACGGTGAACGCGAGCTTACCCTTTTACCAATCGATTCTGACCGCTCAGCTTATAATCTACGTTCGCGGCTACAGCAGTTGGCAAGAGAAGATGCAAGCTTTGATATCGCCATCATTATTTCTGATACCTGGGGGCGTCCCTGGCGTAACGGACAAGTTAATACAGCTATAGGGGTAGCTGGATTAGAATCGATTGTAGACTATCGAGGTCAACGCGACCCTTATGGATACGAACTGCAGGCCAGTGCCATTGCAGTAGCTGACGAATTGGCAGCAGCGGCGGAACTGGTAATGGGTAAGATTGATCGCATCCCCGTGGCGCTCATTCGTGGCTATGAATACATACCCAGCGAGAGTGATGCCAGAAGCTTATTGCGCGATACCTCGACAGACATGTTTCGCTGATGTACAAAAAAGGGAATATCGCCAACGTGACAACTCACTCCTTTTCTCGACAGGCAGGGCTTCCTGTCCGAGCAGACAACCTGACCGAGCTGATAAAAGGCAGGCGTAGTGTACGGAAATTTCAAGCTCAACCCGTTCCGCGTGAGTTGATCGAGCAGATGTTAGAAGCAGCACGCTGGGCACCTTCACCACATGGGAGACAACCCTGGCGTTTTGTCGTGCTCTCAAAAGCAGAACCCAAGGCGCGTCTAGCAGAGCAGATGGGTGCGACATGGCAAGAGAATCTACAAATGGATGGGCAGGACGCAGAGATCGTCAATACCCGCCTGGAAAAGTCACGCCAACGCATACTCAACGCCCCTGCACTTATCATCCCTTGCCTGTATCTAGAAGATCTGGATCGCTACCCAGATGCGAAAAGACAGAACGATGAAACAACGATGGCGATTCAGAGCCTTGGCGCTGCCATCCAAAATATGCTCCTGATGGCCTATGAGCTGGGGCTGGATACCGGCTGGATGTGCGCTCCACTCTTCTGCCCAGAGATCGTCTGTCAGGCCCTTGAGTTAGATACGCGGCTCATCCCTCATGCTCTCATACCGGTGGGATACGCTGCCGCCAATCCGCAACGGCGTGAACGCCTCCCTTTGAGTACGTTAATAGTTCGTTTTGATTAGAGGATGTTATGATTGTTGTTCTAGCCGGCGGAGTGGGCGCGGCACGTTTTTTAGAGGGGCTGGTACAGGTTGTTCCCCAAAATCAGATTACCGTTATTGGCAATACGGGCGATGATCGCGAGTTCTACGGTTTACACGTCTCGCCTGATCTCGATATAGTCACGTACACGCTGGCTGGCGTCATCGACGAAACACATGGTTGGGGCGTACGCAACGACACCTACCATACCATGAGTCAGTTAACACAATATGGCAATGAAGATTGGTTTATGCTCGGGGACCGCGACCTTGCCACGCATATCCACCGCACCAACCTCCTCAGGCAGGGGAAAACACTCAGCGATGCAACTGATGACCTACGCAAGCGCTTCGGCCTGGACATACGCTTATTGCCTATGACAGATCAGCCGGTAGCAACTCACATCCGTACGCCAGTTGGGCAGCTTCACTTCCAGGAATACATGGTCAAACGCCGTTGTGCCGACGAAGTACAGGGTGTGCTATTTGTAGGCGCCAGGGAATCACGACCCGCACCGGGTGTCCTTGAAGCTCTGAAGGGGGCTGATGCCATCTTGTTGGCACCAAGTAATCCTATCGTCAGCATCGGCAGTATTTTAGCTGTACCAGGTATTCATGACACTCTTCATGAAGCCAGCGCTATGATTGTCGCTGTAAGCCCAATCATCGGAGGAGCGCCCATCAAAGGCCCGGCCGATAAACTCATGAGCGGTCTTGGTATGGAGGTATCTGCTGTAGGTGTCGCTCGTTGCTACCGCGATTTCTTGGATGTGATGGTCATTGACGAGCAAGATGCTCACCTGGTAGGTGAGATTGAGGACCTGGGTATCCCTGCAATGACGACGAATACTATTATGCGAGACAAAGAGAGCAAAGCAGCCCTCGCCCGAAAGGTCCTAGAGGCTGCGGGGCTGAGTTTTTAAACTGCCGGATGCATACAGAAAACAGAGCAGAATGATATATAGAGCACTGATCCCCGTCAAAGCACTGGGTGAAGCAAAAAGTCGCCTGGCAAGGCACCTAACATTAACCCAACGTAAAAACCTGGTATTAGATATGCTTCACCACGTAATATATGTGTTACATCAAAGCAATATACTGGAACAGATAACTGTGGTTAGCCCTGACACACAGGTGCTCGAATACGCTCAAACATGGGGAGCACGCGCACTCATCGAGGAGTTGCCAGGACATAACGCGGCTCTCCACGTCGCCGCTCTACAGGAACAAGAGGCAGGCACTACCGCCCTTTTGACTATAGCAGCAGATCTACCCTTACTTCAATCCAGCGACATCTGCGCCCTCATTGAACGATCTATGCGCTATCCAGTTGTACTCGCAGCATCGTGCGATGGTACTGGCACAAACGCGATCCTTGTACGCCCACCGCTGGCGCTCCCCTACCTATTCGGGGCCAACAGCTTGCAAAGATACGTGCAAGCTGCGAAGGAGTGGCAACTGGACAGTAATATATATAAGAGCGATGGTCTAGCACTGGACATCGATACCATCGATGATCTAAATGATTTATACAAGCTACAAGTCTTGAGCGGCGAAAACATACAAAGCCGACCAGGAAACTATGAGGAATACCACTGCAACGACCGCGAAGAAAGCATGGTGCATCGCCCAACGGCACTGTAATTGTGCCTCTGAGGAGAGAACACTTTCTTGACAAACACAGGTCTGATCAAACAAAGGAGATATCTTATGCCTATACTTGGTTATTCAGCAGCCCTGGAACAATTTCATCCCAACGAACTCATCCGCTGGTGCCAGGAGGCCGAGCAAGCAGGATTCGGGGGAGTGATGGCTGCCGATCACTTCCACCCCTGGATCCCGCAACAGGGACAAAGTTCCCTGGTGTGGTCATGGATGGGGGCACTTGGCAGCAGCACAAAGCAGTTGACTTTCGGACCAGGTGTCACCTGTGCTTCATATCGTTACCATCCAGCAATCATTGCCCAGGGAGCGGCTACGCTCGCAGCTATGTACCCCCGTCGCTTCTGGTTGGGTATTGGCACAGGTGAGGCGCTCAACGAGCACGTCGTCGGCGGAGAATGGCCTGACGCGCCTGTACGACTGGAGCGCATGGTCGAATCTATCGAGGTCATCAAACAGTTGTTTACAGGCAAAAAGACACGCTACGCCGGAAAGCATATCAGGATGGAAAGCGCTCGCCTGTATACGCGGCCAGAAGTTCCCTGCCCCATCTTTGTCGCAGCCTCCGGTCCGAAAACAGCCGAAACAGCCGGGCGTCTCTGCGACGGTCTCATCACTCCCGCAGCACCAGCTGAGAAGCTCAAAACGCTCATCGAGAGTTTTGAGAAGGGAGCAAGAGAGGCGGGTAAAGAGCCGAGTACTATGCCCAAGCTGTTACAATTGCATGTCTCCTGGGCAGACACCTATGATGAAGCCGCACAACAGGCTATGAAGGAATGGCCAAACGGGGGCATAAAAGCGCCTAAACAGGACATTCGCTCTCCTGAAGACTTCGCCGCCTTCGGACAGTTAGTACGCCCTGAAGATTTCAAAGGCCGGGTGTTTATTTCAACCGACCTGGAAGAGCATCGCCGCCATCTACAGAGCTTCTACGACCTTGGCTTCGATGAAGTTCATGTTCATAACGTAGGACTCAACCAGACGGAATTTATCCGTGCCTATGGAGAGGTTGTGATCCCCGCTCTGCATGGAAAAGATGCTCAGGCCTAGCCTATGTTGATATAGCTAAAGGAAAACATGCATGTCAGGCTCATTAACTGAAAAAGCGCGCGCTTTCTTGCAAGAGCAACGTTTCGCTGTGCTCGCTACCCTCAATAAAGATAGCTCGCCACAACTCACC
>DMFQ01000342.1:0-11528 GCA_003450555.1 Ktedonobacter sp. | reverse complement strand
TAAAGATGGCTCGCCACAACTCACCACTATGTGGTACCTCCTTGAAGGAGATACCATTATGATGAACACTAAGGCTGGCCGTGTCAAAGACCTCAACATGAAACGCGATCCGCGTATTTCAATCTGTGTTGAGAATGGCTACACCTACGTGACGATCAGTGGCATTGTTGAAATGAATGAGGATCAAGAGACTGCACACCATGATATCTATCGTTTAGCAGCACGCTATCACGGCGAGGAGACTGCTAAACGGCAAATGGAGGAGCAGTTCTCAAAAGAGCAGCGCATCACCTTGCGCTTGAAGTGCGAAAACATCATCGAATACCTGTAGCGAAGAAATAGTTTCAAGGACCAGCACTGCACTGTTAGAGAGGAGTCAATCTTGTACCACCCTCTCTAACAGTACGGCCAAGCCTTCATCTCCTACTACGTTTCAACTGCATCGCTACACGCGAACGTTCCTGCTGTTCACGCCTTCCTTCTTCATATTCTGCTACATTGGACGTCCAGGCCACGCTCGGCAAGAATTTTCTGTGTCAGATCGAGTGGGAAACCGTAGGTATCGTGAAGCTTGAAGGCTTCTCTCCCTGGTAACATCGTCACCTCCTGCTTCATCATCTGATCAATCACCACTTCCAGGTAGCGTAGGCCAGTTGACAGAGTGCGATTAAAACGCTCCTCCTCGGCAGTTGTCACTTCGCCGATGATCTTTCTCTTACTGCACAAATCTGGATGCCACTCCCTCATGGTGTCAATCACCACATCAACAATACTTGCAAGAAATGGACGCTCAAAGCCAAGTGTTTTCCCTACATAAGCAGCGCGGCGAATAATACGCCGCAGGACATAATCCCGCCCGCCATTGCCAGGGCAAATGCCATCTGCAATGAGAAACGCAATCGCCCTGCTATGATCAGCAATTGTGTTGTAGGACGCGTAATGCCCTCGATAGTGGTCCTTATCTTTACCGGTTAACTCCATGAGTCTCTGGATTATGGGTTGAAACAGGTCGGTCTCATAGTTCGTTTTGACACCCTGGAGCACGGAAGTTAAGCGCTCCAGTCCCATACCAGTGTCAACAGAAGGACTGGATAGAGGAGTCACGTTACCTTGCTCATCGCGATTGTACTGCACAAAGACAAGATTCCATATTTCCATATAGTCATCGTCATCGGCATTGATTCTCTCCGCTTTTTGAGCATTGATGTCCGATCCTTGATAGTAGTGAATTTCCGAACATGGTCCACAAGGCCCTGTTTCACCCATGGTCCAGAAGTTCTCCTTCTCGCCAAAACGGAGAATGCGCTGCCTATCAACGCCTACTTCTTGCCAGAGCTGCACGGCTTCGTCGTCATCGATATAGACAGTGATCCAGAGGCGCTCTACTGGAAGCCGAAACACCTGTGTCATCAGTTCCCAGGCATAGCGAATTGCCTCCCGTTTAAAGTAGTCCCCGAATGAAAAGTTCCCCAGCATCTCGAAGAAGGTGTGGTGTCGCGGTGATGGACCAACGCTCTCTAAATCATTATGCTTGCCAGAAACACGCAGGCACTTCTGAATAGTACAAGCTCGGTTGTAAGGTCGCTGCTCTACCCCTAAAAATGTATCTTTAAACTGCACCATGCCCGCATTGGTAAACAACAACGTTGGATCATGTGTGGGTACCAGTGAACTACTGGCAAGCTTTACATGACCTTTGCCTTCAAAAAAATCTAAAAATGTCTGTCGAATGTCACTACTCTTCATAACGTTGAATCCTCTCTGCTTTTTTAACAAACTGACCTTGCATAACATTGTTCAAAACAAAAAGCCCGCCCCGACACATAATGTCGGGGCGGGCTTGATTTGATTGTTTGCGGCCCGTGGTACCACCCGTATTGGAAGTGAACCACGCCAGGCGCAGTACAGCTTCCCACTCTACAAGCACGGAATGCAATTCGACTGAGCAATTCATCTCAGAAGGAAATGAAGCTCATACGTGGCGCACATTCGATGCTTTGCCCTATGGTAACGGGGGCTTCCGGCAAGAACTACCGGCTGCCAGTACTCTCAAGTACTGACTGCGTTCATCCTGCGTCGTGGTCTGGCGGACTCTGCTCGCCAAACCAGGGGGAGGCATTCCACACGGCAACGGATGTTGGACTCTCACTATCACCAACTCGCTGCTCATCGCACCAATGTGTACTCGTCCCTCGTGACGACTGACCATATGTTATATGTCAAGTATACATGGTAGCTAGCTTTTTGTAAAGTAAAAAAAACTTGCCCGCATGTGCATAGGCTACTAAGCTCCTCTACACAGGCTTTGCAGAAAACGTAATCAGTAAGCCTTGCTGGGGATCGGTACGTACACTCGTTTTGCAATATTCAAAGCCATTTGGCAGACTGCCTGATTTTGCGAACAACTCTTGATTGATGCGACCTTCAAAATTTGCGATAAAGCTGGTTAGCGGAATACCGGCGAGATCAGCATGAAGCACGTGCATCTCAAGCTGACAGGAGCGAATAATGGGTTGGACTATAACGCTGAAGGGTCTGGATACCCCAAAAAGTATCTGTTCATCTCCGCTGATCGTCATTTGATCACCCTGTGCCATAGTAACTGCTACATCTGAGGCGTTCACCAACCCCGAAGCCTGCAAGTCTCTCTGCACAAGATGGGTAATGTATTGATTGCCAGCCTGTACGAGAATGTCGCTCCTCTGGGGAGATTGCGCTGTAGAAAGTACTGGCCGATTACCAGAAATTACTAACAGAGAGATTAACAGAGCTATTATCCCAAATACCATGCCAAATAGGAACAAACTTGTGGGAATGGCGATGCGCCACAATTGTTTACCGCGCGATTGACGGGGAGCTGGCTGCTGCGGTAAGGGCATTGAGTGAGACGACTGTTGTCTGTCCATTAGCTCCTCCTCCAGGTTGTAATGCAGCTTATTTTACTCTCTTACCCTGTCAGACGCAAGCAAACAATAGTTGTTGTGCTTCACCCGTGATCGACAGTGTTTTTGTGCAAGGTGCCCAAATTTCACGTCATCACTTTCTGGCAAACTATCTATAGCAACGAATAGAAGAGTGTATTATCATAGTAGCAGGTATATTCAATCAGCAAAGTGCTGAGAATTTTCAGACTATTGTATAAAATATCTAAACGCCAGAGAAGGCAAAAGATGCCAACCATTCCAGCAATGGAGCCGGGATAGAGCGACAAGGAGAACAAAAGGCATGACACCGGAAGAAGTATTGCAATTCGCCAAAGAACGCGGCGCAAGAATGGTTGACTTCAAATTTGTAGATTTACCGGGAACCTGGCAGCATTTTAGCGTACCTATGCGTGAACTTGAAGAGGAAACCTTCATCGAGGGGAAAGCTTTTGATGGCTCGAGCGTGCGCGGTTTCCAGACCATCAATGAAAGCGATATGCTCATTATCCCCGATCCTGATACCGCTATTATGGATCCCTTCACTGCCGTACCAACACTGAGCCTGGCCTGTAATATTGCTCATCCCGGTCCTGGCAGGCGCAAAAAGCCATATAGCCGCGACGCGCGTTACATTGCAAGCAAGGCCGAGGCTTATCTTCGCTCAAGTGGCATCGCTGAAACTAGCTACTTTGGCCCTGAAGCTGAATTTTTCATCTTCGATAATGTGCGCTTCAACTCCTCCGATAATATCCAATACGCGGAGGTAGATTCAGAGGAAGCTCATTGGAATAGTTCACGTAATGGCACGCCAAACCTGGGACACCGCATGCGCGTGAAAGAGGGATACTTCCCCGTTGCCCCTAACGACACCCTACAAGATTTGCGCAGTGAGATGGCTCTGCTCCTTGAAGATCTAGGCGTACTGGTCGAGGCGCAACACCACGAGGTCGGTGCAGCTGGTCAGTCAGAAATCGATATCCGTTTCAACACGCTTTTGAAGACCGCAGATAATCTGATGCTCTACAAGTATGTGGTGAAGAATACGGCACGCAAGCACGGCAAATCCGTCACCTTCATGCCTAAGCCCATCTACGGTGACAACGGATCGGGGATGCACGTCCATCAAAGCCTGTGGAGCGGCGAAAAGCCACTCTTCTATGATGGCGAAGGCTATGCAGGTCTTTCCCAAATGGCCCGTTACTATGTCGGTGGTCTGCTGACGCATGCCCCGGCCCTGATGGCCATTGTCGCTTCCACCACCAACAGCTATAAGCGTCTCGTACCGGGCTATGAAGCACCTGTTAACCTGGTTTTTTCCAAGGGCAATCGTAGCGCCGCTGTACGTATCCCGCTCACTGAATGTCCATCAGCTAAACGTATCGAGTTCCGCCCACCAGATCCGACGGCGAACCCTTACCTGGCTTTCTCAGCGCTGCTCATGGCAGGCCTCGATGGTATCCGCCGTGAGATCGAGCCAAGTGAGCACGGTTACGGTCCGGTAGACCGCGACCTGTTCCACATGTCGAAAGAAGAGTTGCGCGAGATTCGCTCCGTCCCTGGCTCGCTACACGACGCCTTGAATGCACTGGAGGACGACCACAGCTTCTTGCTTGAGGGTGATGTGTTTACTACAGATGTCCTGGAACATTATGTCGAATTAAAACGAGCTCAGGCCGATGAGGTACGCTTGCGCCCGGCCCCCATCGAGTTCGCACTCTACTATGATGTCTAGTTCCTGAGCAGGCAGATAGAATGCCGGAGAATGCAGCAAAAGTTAGCAACTTTTGCTGCATTTCTCCGGCATCTTTGCGCGGCAAACTCTCTCAGGCATTCTAATATGACAAAATGGGCGTTCGTGTGCTATAGTAAATCATACAAAAAGATGTCATAGACAAATGCAAAGAGGCAACACCAATGGAATTACTGGTCGATAGTTATGGCCGCCATATAAAAAGCATGCGTATCTCCATTACAGATAAGTGCAATTTTCGCTGCACCTATTGTATGCCTGCCGAAGGCCTACCATGGTTGAAAAAGGCAGAGATTCTTTCTTACGAGGAATTAGAGCGTATCACTCGCGTCGCCGTCAGTATCGGTATAGAGCAAATTCGCCTTACTGGCGGTGAACCACTGGTTCGTCGAGATGTCCCGGATTTTATACGCCAGTTGCGGAAGATCGAAGGATTGCGCAGCCTCAGCATGACCACCAATGGGATTCTACTGAAACAGCAGGCAAGCGCGCTAGCAGAAGCAGGGCTTAATCGCATTAACGTTAGCCTGGATTCCCTGATGCGCGAGAAGTTTGCTCAATTGACCCGGCGTGATCAATTAAACCGGGTGCTTGAAGGCCTGGAAGAACTCGAAAAATATCCTACTATTCACCCCATCAAGGTCAACGCAGTAGCTATTCGCGGCTATAGTGAAGAAGAAGCGCTCGAATTTGTGCGCCTGGCACGGCGCAAAGCGTATGTAATGCGCTGGATTGAGTTTATGCCACTCGATGCTGATCAAATCTGGCGTAAGGAAGATATTCTAACGGGCGCCGAATTGAAGGCCATTATTGAAGCAGAATATGGCCCACTCGTACAAATTACCACTGGAGATCCCTCCGAAACTGCACGCCGCTACACATTCAGTGATGGAATCGGTGAAGTTGGCTTTATCAATCCTGTCAGCGAACCATTCTGTGCCTCCTGTGACCGCATCCGTCTGACCGCTGACGGCCAATTACGTACCTGCCTCTTTGCGACCGAAGAGACCGACCGGCGTGCCGTCATCCGCTCTGATGCCTCTGATGATGCTTTAGCCGCCACAATTCGCCGTGCCGTATGGAAGAAGGAACTCAAACACTACATTGGCGATAAACGATTTAAAAGGGCGAACCGCAGCATGTCCATGATCGGTGGCTAACAAGCGCAAGTGATTAAAGTGTAATTGCATTCTATTCTAGACAGTACATGCCTTTAACCATCTACGTGCAATACCTACATTTACAGTGCAAAACGACTTTTACGTAAAGAGTTACTAAAAAAGAGATTGTTCGTCGTTATAGTCAAATAGATAGTACGTATTGCATTCAAAACTAAGCGCCTAATTGAGGTCACTAAGGAAAAGACCAGAAAGAGGACGAAGTGGTACAAGATGAAGAGGATTTGCTCACTGTCCGAGAGGTTGCAAAAAAATTACGCGTGGATGACACCACAGTGCGACGTTGGATTAAAAATGGAGTATTAGAGGCGATTACCCTGCCTCACAGGGGAACGCGCCAGGCGTACCGTATCCGTCGCTCTACATTAGATACTCTGCTTAACTCATCACAATTGCCGGTGAGCTAGTAGCCAAAAGAACTCTAACCTGCTAGACTAGTGGATATAGAACACAGCTAGTAGCAAGGAGACAACGGTGACTGCAATCGAATTAGAGACACTCTTCCAACGGCTCAATGGGAGTGAACATTCTGGCTTTACCGCTATTCATTCCCCTATCCACCACTCTCCAGGGGGTGTTCTCTATCTATCCAAGCCAGGAGTAGCTTTACTTGCGCGTCCAAGTTTTCAATTGGGAGCATTAACGGGTTTCCTGGATGGATTTGATCCCGCACTCCATTTTACAGAGTATCTGGATGATCCAACGAAACTGCCCGATGGCGCGCAGTTATGCAAGGTCGCTGGTCAGGTATGTTACATGAGTTTCGGCCCCAAACGCACATTTAACGAACACGCCGAGCGATACTTCAATAACCTCAAGTCTTCTGGGCATGGCTCTGTTTTTGAGCATGCCACCTTTAGCTTCCTGCTGTATGGAGTCTCGCGTAGTGTAACGCACGAACTGGTACGACACAGGGCAGGTTTTGGATTTTCCCAGGTGAGCCAACGCTACGTTTCAGGTCGAGTGCTCCGTTTTGTGGAACGGCCTGAATACGCTCAGGATCCGCTTTTGCATGACCAATTTCTGCAACGTATTGAGCGTGCGGCCAGCGAATATGCTGTTCTCACTAATCGATTGCTGGAGATGCAACAGGCAGGTATTGATATACTAAGCGCGGAGGTGCGTACAGACCTGCGTAAGAAGGTACAGCAATGCGCGCGTTCCGTACTGCCCAATGAGACCGAGGCCCCTATTGTCACTACGGGGAATGCACGTGCATGGCGCCATTTCATTGAAATGCGTGCCAGCGCTCACGCGGAGATTGAAATACGGGAGTTAGCAGTGCGTATCTTTCTCTGTCTGCGCCTTGTTGATCCAGTCCTCTTTGGTGACTACCATTTAGAACAATTAGCCGATGGCACCTTTACCGTCAAGACCGAGTTCGAGAAGGTCTAGACATAGCAAGAGGTACCTCGTACCGAATATCATCATTCTTTTGAGGCTGTACAGGCGTGAGCTACCCCGATCTATAGTTCGCGCCTGTACAGTTTCATCCCTTCCGTCACTACCTCATCCACCGGTTGCATTTCGCATTTTCTCGCCAGGTGGCTTGCAGCTGGGTCATGTAGGGGAAGCAGCGCCTCGAGAAAAATAGGCTGCCCTTCCTGCTCCGCTTCAAACTCAAATTCGGCAGAGACGATACGCGCGTGGTTAAGCGCGCAAATCAATAAAGCGCGACCAGCATTCCTCCTGCGGTGCTGCGGATGTACTGTCCCCTTACAGAGAAAATGATAGGCTCGTGTATCCTGATCCAAACTTACAGCGGTAAAGCCTACAACTTCACCTTCGACTCCCTCCAGTGTTCCAGCCTGTCCCCATTCGTTCGTCTCATCATCGTCGGTAATCACAAACACGCTATAGGTGGACTCTAGCTCTGGTTGCGTTGACCATGCCATAAAATCTATCATTTCATTGACTGCGAAACCATCTGTTTCAGCGGCCAGTTGCTGTAAATCAAATAAGATCGGGATATCACCCTGGCGAAAATTTCGTATGCGCATAAGAGTGTACGTAACGCCTTTCGATAAGATATACTGCAAGTAGGCCTAAGCTGGATTAGATAATCCACTGCTACATGCTAGCATATGAAAGAGATACACTACCAGTAACACACAAAGGAGTCTTACCTTGCCCGACCACACCGCTCAGACACACCTTCAACGTATTCGCCAGGATATGCCCGCTGCCACCTCGCATCTCTATTTTAATGCAGGAACTTTTGGTCCCCTGATGAGCAGCGCTCTACATGCCATGCAAGAACGTCTTCAAAGTGAGTATCTTAACGGACGCCTGGGCATGTCTGCGTGGGATGCTATGCGTGCCATTCAAAATAATGCCCGCCAGAGAGTAGCGCACCTTCTCAATGCGGATGAAAGCGAGATTGCCCTTACCGGCAATACCGGAGAAGGCATGAATATTATCAGTTATGGTTTAAACTGGCAGCAGGGTGATGAGATCATCACTACCAACCATGAACACTATAATGCGCTCGGGCCGCTCTACCAGATTCGTGATCGCTATGGCATTACCATTCGCTTTGCTGATCTCGGTACGATTGGCGAACGACCGGCACTCAAAGCAATAGCGGACCTCGTCACTTCACGTACGCGCTTGATCGTTCTTTCCCATGTCCTCTGGACAACAGGCACACTGGTGAACGTGAGAGACATCTGTCACATGGGCCGCGAACATAGTATCCCCGTTTTAGTCGATGGGGCGCAGTCCGCTGGAGCAATTCCAATCGACGTGCAAGCGCTTGGAGCGGATTTTTATGCTATCCCCATGCAGAAATGGCTCTGTGGCCCCGATGGCACCGGAGCATTATATGTCCGTGGTGAAGCCCTAAACGCCATTAAGTCTACCTACGTAGGTTATCCCTCCATGAAGCATGAAGAGGGGATAGACTGGGCTTTGAACGAGAATGCGCGACGTTTCGAAATGGGTGGTCGCCACCCGGCTGCAATAGCAGGTCAGGCGGCGGCTCTGCAATGGTTGGAGGAGACAGTCGGCTACCCATGGCTATTTGACCGCATTGCTTCGCTAAGTAGATATGCCTATTCCGCACTCAAAACTATCCCACATCTCACGATGCTTACACCGACAGCGGGCGAAAGTGGCTTGATTTCATTTAGATTAGAGGGATGTGACGAAGAAAAGGTTGTAAAGCAACTACAGGATCAGCACAATATTTTTATCCGTAACATCCCCTCAATGAAAAGCCTGCGCGTTTCAACAGGATTCTACAACACAGAAGCGGAAATTGATACGTTGGTGAAAGCTTTGCGTGAGGCGTAGTCACGAAAAAAACCGCCTATGTGGGCGGGTGAAACGGCGATGTCCTAGTTTCCCATAGGGCTGCCCCTACAGTATCATCGGAGCTGAAGAGCTTAACGACCGTGTTCGGGATGGGAACGGGTGGACCCTCTTCGCTATAATCACCGGTTCACCTGCACATACAGGCGGTTCTCTTGACAGGACGTATATTACTACACATGTCACGTTCTGTCAAGCATTTTTTGAAGCGCATTGCTCCGTATTGAATAAGTATATTTCTTAGCGATCGCCCGCAACAGGCGCCTCTTCGAGTTTCATGGAAAGCAGGCGCGAGATACTATCTCCTCCCATTGAGACTCCATAGATGACCTGGGCCGATGTCATGGTCACCCGGTTATGAGTTATCATGATAAACTGTGTGCGCTGGGCCAGGCGCTTCAATATATCACAGAAGCGCACCACGTTTGACTCATCTAGAGCAGCATCTACCTCGTCAAGTAGGCAGAATGGAGGAGGGTTAATCTCCAGTAGCGCAAAGAGCAGGGCCGCCGAGACGAGGGCGCGCTCTCCACCGGAGAGCAGTGATAAATCCTGGACTTTCTTGCCTGGTGGTTGCACTATGACCTCCACGCCAGCAGGCATATGTGCGGGAACGGATTTATCACTATCGTCTTCGCCAGTCTTCGCATCTGTCAGTTCAAGGCGCGCGTTACCGCCATTAAAGAGCGTGATGAAGTGTTCGCGAAAACGGGCATTAACCGCTTGAAAGGTCGCCTCAAATTGTCGCGCCATCGTCACGTCGAGCTGCCCAATAATCGAGCGCAGGTGTGATGCCGCCTGCTCCATATCTGCTATCTGCGTTGAGAGGAACTCAAAACGCGTGCGTATTTCTTCATATTGTTGAGGCGCGTCAGGGTCACATCCCCCCAATACCTTTAAACGCCCTCGCAGACTATCAACCCGTCTCCGTAGCTTGCGCAGATACGCTTCTTCCTCCTCCGATAACGCCCCCGAATCTTCAGAGACGAACTGGTCATTCTGCGATGCTGCTTCTCCCGGAGTTATAGTAACGTAGGCAGCGTAATTGTTCAACTCTTTTGGATCCATCACGCCCATCTCTTCGCGCAACTGCTCCAACAACGAGTCAACAGCATCCCTGGTCTTCTGACTCTCTAGCAAGCAGCGGCGGTATCCTCCCTCTAATCCGGTCATCGCCTGCCGCAACTGCGTTGTTTGTTGTTCCAGGGTCCCCACTTGCCGCTCAATTTCACTTGCTTGCTCCTCCGCAAGGTTCAGTTCATTCCCTAATGTATGTGACTTCGCACGAACCTCCTCAAGTTCCCGGCGACGTGAGTTGATCGTTTCCACCAGAACCTGCTGTTGCTGTTCAGTCTCTTTAATTCGTCCTCGCTGTTGCTCAACCTGTGCCTTGTGCTCCTGCGCCTGTAGCTGGAGCGTGTCCAACTGTTGGCGTAATGATCTGGCTTCCTGCCGTTTCACTGCAACGGCTGTACGTCCTCGACCAAGTTCGTCCTGCTGGCGCCGAAAGACAGTGGCACGCTCCTCCATTTCGTGTTGGAGCTCCTCAACCAGGCCTGCCATCTCTCGCTGTGACTTCTCGTGAACCCGAACGCGCTCTTGAGCCGCCTGTACCTCCTGCTCCAATCCAACAACTTCGGCAGCCAGTTGCTGCTCTAGAGAATCAGCCAGGCGTAGCTCTGTCTGTATGTGCTCCTGTTCGCGCTGCGTAGTCATTACCACCCTGTTCAGTTCGTTGACACGCGCCAGAATTTTCTGCAATTCTCTATCCACAGCAGACTGCTCAATACGACGCCCCTCCTGGGCACGCTGTACTTCGCTAATCATACTATTGAGTTGATCGATTAGCGCCACATGCTCACTCAACAGCCCGGGCAATTCATGCAGTTCTCGCTCGTAGGTCAACAAGCCCTGCTGACTCCCCTCTTTTCCGCTGCCAGCGGCCAGCCAGCCAGCATGATGCAGCACCTCGCCTGCACCCGTTACCACCATTTCAATTGGCAGGTCGCCAGTATCCGAGACCGTATATGACAGAACCCAGGCCATGAGTTCACGCCCCGCCTCCACATCCCTCACCAGGACAACGCCCCGTAACATTGTGCGGAAAAGAGGCAAGTAGCGCGGTTCACATTGCATGCTACGCCAGGCAAAACCGACAACGCGCTCTTTTAGGATGGGTCTCGCTTCAAGAAAGCGCTTGATCGTTTCCTCTGGCACTTGAAGGCGCTCGTCGTAATCCTTTTCCCCTGCCTGCTCTCCCTCCATCCACACGACCATCGCTTTTCCCAGCTTAGCCGTCTGCAAATACAGTAGGCAATTTTGCGCATCTCTGTAGGTCTGTACCACAACAGCCTGCAGGTAAGG
>DMFQ01000283.1:932-3631 GCA_003450555.1 Ktedonobacter sp. | reverse complement strand
GTATGAAACATGTCAAGCGAAAAACGAGCCTGCTTACGGTATACTATTCAAAAAGGGGTGGCACTCATGACAAGCTTCGACATTGCGCACCAGCGACTCCTCAACCAACACATTGCGGGGGCTCCATTTGAAAAGCCAGCCGATGTGGTGCAGTGGCTGGGCGCTGTCCAGGCCCAGGATTACGCGTCTGCAAAATGGGCGCTCGGTCTGCGCTTGCAAGGCGCTACTGATGCCGCCATAGACCAGGCACTCGCCGATGGAACTATTCTTCGTACCCATGTAATGCGACCAACCTGGCATTTTGTCTCACCTGCCGATATTCGCTGGCTCCTTGCCCTCACCGCCCCACGTATCAAAGCCTTGAGCGCCTATTATTGCCGTAGGCTTGGCTTAGACGACGCCACCTTTACGCGTAGTAACGCCGCGCTGGCAAAAGCATTACAAGGCGGCAAACAGCTTACACGATTGGAACTTGTACCTATGCTTCAGCAAGTCGGCATTATCACTGAGAACCTGGGATTCGTGTATAGTATCATGCGTGCTGAACTAGACGGCCTTGTCTGTAGTGGCGCGCGCAGAGGAAAGCAATTCACCTATGCTTTGCTTGATGAGCGCGTGCCACAAGTCAAAACGTTAGAACGCGAAGAAGCCCTTGCTGAATTCGCCAGGCGCTACTTTACCAGCCACGGCCCCGCAACCTTGCAAGATTTTGTGTGGTGGTCAGGACTGTCGGTAGCCGACGCAAGAGCCGCCCTCGATATGGTGACATCCCAACTTATACACGAGGTAATAGACGGCCAAACATACTGGTTTGCGATCCCTGCACCACCTGTGCTGCCCGCAAAGGATCTCTCTCAGACTGCCTTCTTGTTACCGTATTTTGACGAATACACGGTTGGCTATACAGACCGCAGCGCCGTGTTTGACCCGTCGCACACGCACAAGTTGGACTCTCGTGACAATAACCTCTTAAGCAACACGATCGTTCTGGGAGGTCAGGTTATCGGCACCTGGAAGCGCACGATCAAAAAGGACGCAGTCATTATCACTCCAAATCTCTTTACTCCACTGAACAAAGATGAAACTCGCGCCTTTGCTGCAGCGGCAAACCGCTATGGAGCATTTCTTGGTTTGCCTGTGAATGCCACCTTTTAGCTGGAATAGCTTTGCACGTCTTCTTTTCTTGTTGGTGGCGCGCGATTGTCCGTCTGTTACTGATCGCGTGATATGACTCTCTCAAGGGTATGTATGTTGTAAGTCACTGCTATCACAAACACATCACCACGATCATTACCAATCCCCGTGTAACTCACAATCCAGCTCCAGGTCCACCCCGCACTGATCGAGAACACGCTGATGTACCTCCACCATTAACGCTGCTATATCAGATGCAGGAGCTCCTCCTTCATTCACAATATAGTTGGCGTTGCTCTCTGCGATCTGGGCTTTGCCATGCTTTTTCCCCTTCAAATTCGCCAGGGCGATAAGGCGACTGGCTTGATCGCCTGGAGGGTCTTTGAAGATTGCGCCAGTATGTCGTTGTGGGGGCTCTGTCATCTTACGGTATTGTTTGTACCGTGCAATTTCTGCGTGCAACTTCTCTGGATCTTCGCGATGCAGTCGTATTCCCAACATCAACACAATTTCAGGGGGATCTATCATACGGCGGCGCGCTGGTATGAGGCGCCCGCGTTCATCAAAGCGCACCCGGCGCTCTTCGCGGAAACGGCTATGGCGGTAGCTCAAATTCAATTCATCATGCTGGTATCGGCGCGTGAGCGGCAGCGTAAATCCATCTTCATCCTCTTCACGAACGCCACGCGCATCCAGGACCTCGATCCACTCAAGAACCTGACCCAGTTCTTCGTTATGTGCTCCGGCATTGCTGATCACTCCACCTCCGAATGTCCCGGGAATGCCGATCCCGAACGCTAACCCGCCCCATCCTAAAGGTGCGAGTTCCTGTAACAGATGAGGCCAGCTGACACCTGCATCGGCTAGCAGGAGGGCTGTACCATCCCCTTGATCCTCAATACGATACGCTTTGCAAGCAACGCGTGCCACAATACCTCTCACTCCCGCGTCAGCATACAGCACGTTCGTACTATTTCCTGTAATAAGTAAGGGCCAATGTCGTTCAGCACAATACCTGACCAGGTCCACCAGTTCTTCTCGTGTTTCAAGTGAAACCCAGATATCCGCCGGACCACCAACGCCAAAAGTACAATAGCGTGCAAGTAGTTCATCGTGACGGATGCGCTCTTGAAAGTGCGGGCGTAATTCGTTGTAAGCAGTATCGGTATGAAATCTCATAGAATGTTCCTCTCATCTCAAATGGCACTCGCCCTTTGACCTCAACGCAGTTATAGAAATATCGATGTTACTCGGTCAGGAAACACTGACTAGAAGGAGCATAGATGTGATACATCACAAACGCATCACATAGTACGCTGTCGGCATCACGAATTGAGCACGCTCATTCCAGGTCAACGACGAATCCCGTAGTAGAGATGAGCTTGTGCATCAGCCTAAAAGGACCCCTACTCCCACAAAAAAATCTCCCCAGGTCACCAGGAAAGAGAACAATGATATTCTAAAAGGAGAAGAATGAAATTATCTGTCCTTTGTGACGTGTTTGTGATAGTATATCCCGATCTGTGCTTAATCTGTGAGGATTTCAGCCCATACTAGATCACAAG
>DMFQ01000283.1:0-763 GCA_003450555.1 Ktedonobacter sp. | reverse complement strand
ATGGCACTCCTGGAGAGGCTCCTGGCACTCTGCGCAGCACAGCGCGGCGCTCTGATCCTCATCATACAGAATCCCATTGAGCCTGAACATGCGTATGTATCTTCTCCTGGGGGTAGTACATTCTCTCGTACCTTCGCTTTACAGGGCATGAGCGAGGCGGAAGCCCTTGCGCGGGTAGAGAGCTACCCACCGGAAGGTCCCATTGTTCAGACCCCTCCTGGTGAACCTTGCTGGATGATCTGTCGATTACCCATCTCCTCCTCCTTGGTCGTTATCATCTTCAGAGGCCGATCATCATGGCTCGCGGCGCGATGGCAGTGTAGACCGCCCTGTTGCAGCGACGGAGAACCAGGCGCTCTTACCCTTGTATGCTCTCCTGGTACTGAGCTGGACGGGCAAAGATGTGAGGGACTGCACGGCAGCAGTTGAAAAATGCCGCGCTATCCTCCCCCTTGTAGCCGATGTTGCCGGTGTGGTGATCGCCAATATACTGCTGGCCAGGCATGTCCGCGAGCTTGAAACCAGCACCAATCGCCAGGCCCTGCGCGAGATGGAGTTGCTCAAATCGGAACTCATGGCTACTGTGAGCCATGAGTTGCGCAGCCCGTTATCGTCAATCAAAGGGTACGCGGCCACCCTTCTGCGCCATGAACACCGTATTGCACGCGCAGAGCGACACGAGTTTCTTCTCGCGATCAATGAAGCCAGTGACCGCCTGGGGGGGGTGATTGATCGCCTCCTGGAGATGTCCCAATTGGATACC
>DMFQ01000037.1 GCA_003450555.1 Ktedonobacter sp. | reverse complement strand
ATGGGCGACCATGAAGGTCGCCCTACGGATCGTTCGGTTGATGCCTCTATTAGACCCGGTTATCAGAAAAATGCTAGCGGCTAGCAGAACGATTTGAAGCAGCCGCCTTCCGTGACCGTCCTACCGAAGTCGCTCTGGGCTTTCTCCTGGCTGTCCTGGGCAGCGGCTCAGTCGCGGCAAAAGCATGGGCTTTGTGCTTACCCGTGGTTCTACCAAAGTTGGACTGCTTTCCTGCTACGCTCCTGCCATCCCTCGTTTTGCCGGAATATGGGCGTTCTAGCGAGGTAAAGCCTTCAGGCTGTTTTGCGGGTGTACGAGCAGGTGTTCCGTTGGTAACACGCTCTTTCTGGGGCCTTTTCATGTCGGATGCCATATGGCTATCATGCGTTGGCCGTACACGTGTGCCGCGATCCTCAGGTGAGAACTGTTTGCGGCCACGTTCCGTCCGCTGCTCGCCGTTCTGCTCGTACCCCTGTGTTACCACAGCCGCTGGTCTTGCGAGCGGTCGTGCCACACTGGCTTCCTCGTCAATAGCGAGTCGCTGCAGTGCGACTGCCTGCCCTAAACTGCGCGCCATACGCCGCCATTTGGGTAAATCGGATGGCGCCAGCAGCGTAATCGCCTTGCCTTGTCGCCCCATTCTGCCTGTGCGGCCAATGCGGTGCGTAAACAGATCGCTCGATTCTGGGAGCTCGTAATTGATGACCTGATAGATCCCTGTAATGTCCAGCCCGCGCGCGGCTACATTTGTGGCAAGCAGCGTCTGTACCTGCCCGCGTCGGAACGCGGTCAGCACCTCTTCACGTGCTCGCTGGCTCTTGTTGCTGTGGAGTGTTCCCACCGTAAACCCGAGGCTGCTGAGCTGTTTCCCTAACTTCTCGACCCCGTATTTCGTCCTACCAAAGACAAGGCTGCTTTCTCCCTGTGTGGCATGCAAGAGGGTACAGAGCGCTGCCATTTTCTGTTCCTGTGGGACCTGGTACGCAATTTGTTCAGTGGTGTTTTGCACATCATTGGCTGATGTAATGTCAACTTTCACCGGATTTTTGAGGAATTTTTTTTGTAGATTATCAACCCAGTCCGGTATGGTCGCCGAAAAGAGCGCCATTTGTCGCGTGTCAGGCGTCGTTGTCAGTATCTCTTCGATGACTGGCGCGAAACCACTATCCAGCATCTGGTCCGCCTCGTCCAGCACACACATCCGCAGTTGGCTCAGCACCAGACTGCCGCGCTCGAGATGGTCCTTCACTCGTCCTGGTGTGCCGACGACAATCTGCGCTCCATAGCGCAGCGCTGAGAACTGACTGCCATAGGGCCGTCCTCCTACCAGCAGTGCCGTCGTAAGCCTTCGGCTGGTTGCTAGTTTGAGCAGCACAGCATGTACCTGTACAGCCAGCTCACGCGTTGGCACGAGTACCAGCGCCTGTACGACACGTTTGTCCCTGGCTAATCTTTCCACCAGGGGAACGCCATAGGCAAGCGTTTTGCCTGAACCGGTAGCTGATTGCCCCACCAGGTCTTGCCCGGCGAGCAGTGCCGGAATAGCCTCTGCCTGAATAGGCGTAGGCTCTGTAATATCCATGTTTGACAACACCGCGAGCGTCGCGGGTTGCAAAGGGAAGTCATTAAAAGATGGCAAGAAAAAATCCTTTCGGCCAATGTGCCCCTTGTGGGCACGGAAAAGCTCCCTCAAGGCACAGTGCGGTCAGGGAGTACCAGGAGCAGGCCGTAGGATACGGAAGCAATGCTGCCAACTGATATCAGGTAAGAACATGCGTGCAGGGAGAGAGTATTCTACAGAGGATTGCTCAAAGCTCTTTAGTGTCTTTATCGGGGAACAGGAGATGCGATCCGCCTGCTCCATGCCATGCAAACAGTTATAACCATTGCAGTATACCCTCTCGGAAGCTAATCGTCAAGCCAAATCAAAAATCAATTAGCCTCCCTGTTGTAAAATACAAATATCATCAACAATTTTTTGGAGGATCAATGAAAGTAATCACAATCGCAGTCATGGTACTACGCATCGGCGTACTTGTAGCACTCGTCATGGGCATCCTATTCTGGACAGGCAATATCCAGAATCTCATACCCATCCATATGCTCATAGGAATCCTGGTCGTCCTTTGCCTCTGGGTCATTGGCCTGGCACAAGGCTTTACCAAAGCTGCCAGTTTTGGCCTGGCGCTAGCCACATTCATTCTAGGCCTTGTTCTTGTCATCGTCGGCCTATACCAGACTCGCTGGCTCCCCGGTTCCTCGCACTGGATCATTCAAGTGATTCACCTGCTCCTGGGCCTTTCAGCCATCGGGCTAGGTGAAATGATTTACGCGCGCACAAAGAGACGCCTGAAAAGCTCCGTCGCAGCCTAAATCCCACCCACAACCCAGCTTGCGCGTAATGGGTAGTAAGGATGACCCTCGCGGTCATCCTTGAGGTGGGGTGGAGTCTTGCGTCTAGAGCCTGTTCTGGCACTCACCCTGGATGTGCATGGGTTGACCGCCGAGTTCAACCTGAAACCATCTATAACCTATTGCCGATTAGCCATTCATATGGTTTAATGAGGTCAGATTTCCAATTTTTGTTATCTCTTTGACGTACACTGTAATGCATTGAAGGGGAAAGAGCGTGAGCAATGAGGAAAAACAGAGACGGATTGCTGTGTATCCAGGTAGCTTTGATCCACTTACACATGGTCATCTCGATATTGCACGGCGAGCAGCACAGCACTTCGATACACTCATAGTCGCCATCTATGCCTTCCCAGATAAAAACTTGCTCTTTTCGGTAGATGAGCGCGTGTCACTCTGCCAAGAAGTCATTGCCGCCGAAGGAATGCACAATGTCCGTGTCGAGAAATTCGCCACACTCCTGGTAGATTATGTTCGTTCCGTTGGAGGACATGCCATCATCAAGGGCCTACGCTCGCCCAAGGACTTTGAAGCTGAATTTCAGCATGGTATGATGAATCGCAAGCTCGCGCCTGAGATTGAAACTTTTTGCTTATTGACCAATCTGGAACAACTCTTTATAAGCTCATCTTTATTGAAAGAGGTTGCTCGCCTGGGTGGAGACGTTACCGACATGCTCCCCACTGTCGTTATGAAAGCTCTACAACATAAACTACGTCCGTAATGCACTCGCAGCGCAAGCCATCTTAACTAAAACAATATCGCTGAATTTCAGCGGTATTAT
>DMFQ01000414.1:40020-40327 GCA_003450555.1 Ktedonobacter sp. | reverse complement strand
TACGAAGACAGGTGTGAAGAAAAAATAAAAATTTATAAAATGAAAGATGCTTTAATTTTACCTGATTTTTTGGATTGTGATCACAAAAAAGCTACATGGAACTACATATATGAAAGTAGTGACCACTTCTGAGCAAACAAAGAGATTTTGTATACAAAATCTATTGTTATTTGTAAGTTAATTCATTATAATCTTGTTATACTTACATATAGTATAAATCGTCGTTTTCATTTTTATTCTCAAGGAAGGATGATATGGAGGTATGCCACGTCCCCCAAAGCATGTTCCTCCACACACACTTGGAGGC
>DMFQ01000414.1:38515-39919 GCA_003450555.1 Ktedonobacter sp. | reverse complement strand
CCCCCAAAGCATGTTCCTCCTAACACACTTGGAGGCCACATTAGGGCTGCACGCGAGAGATTAAATCTTTCTCTTGCGAATGTCGCTGGTGATCGCTACAGTACCAGCCTGATTTCGCAGATTGAAAGAAATCGAATCGAACCGTCACAAGAGAGTTTACGATTTTTAGCAGAAAAATTACTAATACCATTAGCAGACCTCCTAACACTTGCCCATCAACAGTGGGAGGCCGAAACTGAAACATGCCATTACAAGGCTCATGAAGAGCTTTTGAGCACTGCCTTAAAGGTACTTGCAAGCAAGCGACCTCGTGAGGCTCTTGAGCCACTAAAAAGGCTGAATATAGCTCAAACGCCAAAGCTACTGAGCTGGCGTTTAGCAGCTATCCGAGGGCAATGTTACTTTGCATTACGACAATTCCTGAGTGCTCAGAATGACTTTCATTATGCTGTAACCGAACGCCCAGAGGTTATTCCTGAGGATCAGCGCTCCGAGGCTTTAGAATTACATCTTCATCTTGCCGCCACTCTTCGCGAACTGAAACAGCCCGATGCCGCATTTGAGCAATTTACCATTGCCCTGGGTATGATGGATGCCAGTACATCCCTCCATTATATTGCTGAAACGCATTGGGGCATGTCTCTCATCGCTTTCGAACGGGCAAAAAAGCCTTTCGAAAGCACTCACTGCGTTCATTACAAAGAAACGCAATTACAGCTTGCGCGCAAACACGCGGAAAATGCCTATATTCTCTATCGTTCTATTGGAGAAGCTCTTCGCGTCGCCCTGTTAACCTGCCAGATCGCGCTCATCGAACAGGAATCCGGCAAAGTAGATGAGGCTCGCCATCATCTCAGGGAAGTTCTCCAGAACTGGATGCTAGAGCTAGACAAGCAAACCAATCTGCCTGAGAGAGACCAAAAGCATGTGCATGAGGTGGCGAATGTTGTCTCCGCCGCTGCCTGCTCTCTGGCCGGAATTGAACTTGAAGCGAAGAACTACCAGGAAGCGCTGAAGTACGTTCAGCAGGCACTCGATGCGGCCCAATTAAGCTATGTCTTGCGAAAGGCAGAGGCAGAAATAATGCTTGGCCGCGTCCTCGAATCGATAAACATTTATGATCCAGACGCAGAAAAAGCATTCCGTGATGCAATCCAATCACTGGCCTCCACTGATCGCATCACCGCGCAGATACGAGCGCACGATGTTCTTGGTCGCAACTTACTCAAAAAAGGTGAAACAAAAGCAGGTGAAGAAGAGCTAGATACTGCTCGTTCTCTCTCTGATGTAGCATCTGCCTTTAGTAGTTCCTCCATTTCCGCAGAAGACGAAACCGATGAGGTCGCGCTAAAATGAGAAACAACCATGTTTCAGGATCACTAGTAAAACTGGGTGCAGAAGAGC
>DMFQ01000414.1:38083-38336 GCA_003450555.1 Ktedonobacter sp. | reverse complement strand
GCTCTTCTGCACCCAGTTTTACCATAGCTAAAACAGTGTTATTCCTCGTTTCCCGGTCTAGAGGTATGATATAATGTGAAATAAGCTATTCAAAAAAGAGATTGCTACGCTCCTTGAGAAGGAAAGTCTATGACAAAACCAATTACTGGCCAGTATGAATACCTCCATCGTTCTGGAGTAGGGCTTGACTACTTTACTTCTCGCATCGATCGCCTCATCCTACAAACGAGCGGACGCTTTATCCTCATCATAC
>DMFQ01000414.1:22089-37959 GCA_003450555.1 Ktedonobacter sp. | reverse complement strand
GAGCGGACGCTTTATCATCATCATACAGGAGAGCAGCCGTGTTGCTAATGCGGCCAAATCATTCATAAACGGGCAGCAAATCGCTACAAATGCCCCTGAAATACGCAGAGAGGGTACATACACCGCCCAGGGAAATGCTATCTCGTTTCGTTTTGATGATGGAGCGGTAGAAGATGGACAACTGGCCTGGAACGGTGAAGGGATGCAGTTTGGGCCGAATTTTTTTAACAAGGTTTCGGATTCTACTTTGCTGCCATCTACCCATCGCATGAAGAAAGATATGGACGATATCGCCAAGGGCATTAAAATCGCCGGAACCATTGGGAGCATGGCCATCAAAGCCGCAAAGACGATTCAGGATACGATACAAACTTCTCAGGAACCTGGATCAGCACAAAATCACAATGCCTCTTCGCCGCCTGCAAGCCAAACAAGTCAATCAGTGCCAGCATCGCCTTCAGCACAGGCAGCGCCATCCTCTCCTAACACAGTTGCACCTCGCCCACCGACCCAAACTCACGTAGCCCCACAGCAAACCGAACGGGAAGCGCTTTTCTGTGATCAATGCGGTGCGCGTGCTCGGCCCGGAAAGCGCTTCTGCAATAATTGTGGCGCACAATTACCGTAACTCGTTTATACCTTCGGCTGATCCCTGGTCAAGAACTCATAGGCTGCAATGATTCGCTTCATTTGTTGCTGATCTCCTCCCCGATCGGGGTGATTCTGTTTCGCTAGAGTTCGATAACGGCGTTTAATTTGCTGTGGTGTCGCATTTGACGGCAGTCCCAGCACATTCAAGGCCTGCTGTCGCTCTAGAAAAGGACGAGCAGGATTGGCCCGATTTTCCCAAAGGGATTTGAAACTCAAACGCAAAACATCCCATAATAATGCCGCAAAAGACTTTGGCGGTGGCTGTGCATTCATTCCATAGTTCCTAGCTTTGACATCAGAAGATGCTTTATTTATAGCGTATCCTACTATACCGTATTTTTGGCTTGAGTGAAACCAGCAAAATATCCCCAGAATAGGTACCTGGGTGAAACGAGTAGCTCTCATTAATCGTGAATCAAGTGCAAGCAGATGAGATTTTTGCGATTCTCTTTGACTCAGAAATAAGAACAAATGAGTTGTGCTTTCTACTTCGTTGTAGAATTTCACAAATCTTGAAACTGATTAGTAGCATCAATGATAGAGAGTATGTCAGCGATTAAAATCGTAAGGGGGGTAGTTATGGCAAACAAGACACAAGAGCCAACCAAAAACCCAGTAACCGAAGTAGTACAAAATGCTGAAAAGTCAAAAGTCGTACAAACGGCAGAAAAAGAGGCCAAACCTTTTCAGCAGTTCCTGACCAAATTTAATAATGACTGGTCGATGACCTTCTCCGCAGGCTTAGCATATAACCTGCTGATGTCTATATTTCCCATCGTGATCGCACTTGTAGCTACCCTTGGACTCATTCTAAATTCACTTTCACCAGCAACATATACTAGCGTCCTCAACAGTGCATTAAGCGCTTTTCCCAAACAAACGGGAGCGCAGCCACTCCTACTAGGTGCTATTGCCCAGGTGAAAAAGGATGCAGGTATTCTGACACTCATTGCCGTTATTCTTGCGCTTTTTAATGGTTCACGCCTCTTCATTTACATTGAGAGTGTTTTTGACATCATCTACCATGTTCGTCCACGGAACATGATACCCCAAAATGTCATGGCACTTGTCATGATGGTAGTGTTTATCATACTTTTACCTATTATGGTTGTTACGGCATCTGCACCTACATTCGTACTCTCGTTTTTGCAAAAAACGCCAATCGCTACTATCCCTGGCATCGGTATTCTCTTTACCTTATCAGGTATTGTAGGTGGTGTGCTCTCAGCATTCTTGCTGTTCCTGATTATCTACATCGTCGTTCCTAACCAAAAGATCAGCTTGCGTCATAGTTGGCGCGGAGCATTAGTAGCAGCAGTACTCCTACAGCTTTTCCTGATACTCTTCCCACTCTACATATCTCATTTTTTCACCGGCTACGCAGGCACGATAGGCCTGATCATTCTCCTCGTCTTCTTTTACTATTTCGGGGTTATCCTCTTCTTCGGAGCCGAAGTTAATGCTTTCTTTTCAGAGAAGGTAAAAGCTACCCCGGATAATCTGGCAGTTATGGTACACAAAATGACCAGTCATCTAGCGCCAACAGAACAGGATGTGAAGGAACAGGCTGCAGCCGATCACAAAAATGCCCAGCCTAAAGAGATACGCCCGAAGAATGGCAAAGCAAATAGGATAGTTGGAAAAACAACAAGTACTTCAGCTCAAGACCAATCGCATATCGAAAGCAAATTTAAGCCTAAGAAGGAAAAATCTCCTTCCCGGGGATTTCAGGTTGGAACCATTGTCGAGGCGACTGCGGGTATAGCGCTCGCATTCTTCGTAGAACTTTTCCGCCTGCGCCGTAAAAAATAGTCAGGGCTGTTGCAAAATCATATCTCCCCTTAAGCCAGCTGAGAGGCGAATCCAATGTCTCCTATACCAGTCGTGCATACGCTTGGTATGGGCGACATTGGATTCGCTTTGTCGAGCAAACAAAAGCTCGTCAAGACAACGTTTTTACAAAATATCCTAATTTACTTGACGCAATATATACCCATCTGTTACACTTTGACATAATTACAGACCCCTAACACAAAATTTTTAACATCCCTAAAGTGGGTTCCTTTTGCCACACATTATGTTGCGGCGCATCTTATACATCCGCTGTATAAATTTATTTAGAGGTAGAGAGCATGTCAGGTGAGCATCCCTCCTTCACCAACGACCAGGAACATCAACGATTGGTCAATGCGCTGCGCGAAAGCGAGATTTTGCGTGAGTTAGCAGAGCTACTAGCCTCCTCGCTCGACCTCAAAAATATTTTGCATGTCCTGACTAAACGTACAACTGAGGTCTGCCAGGTTGAACGCTGCTCTGTGTGGTTAATAGAAGATACGAGCAACGTTTTCCGCCCCGCTGCCTATTATCTTTCCTCACAGCACATTGATCACGCAAGAATTACTGCCGCTGATCATATCTGGCATCATGGCTCTATCTCCTTCGAAGAACCAGAAATCCTCCATCTTCTCCAGGAAAAAGGCCTGATTGTTGTAAGCGATCTACACGATCACGCTAAAGTACGCAACGTTGCGGAAACATTTCTGGTACGTTCCGTATTACTCATAGCGCTTAAGCGTGAAGATCGTATTCTGGGCATGTTGTCACTCGATGACCCGGCACAGCTGCGCCTCTTTTCTCAAGAGCAACAACAGCTTGCACACGCTATTGGACAGCAGGCCGCTCTTGCGATAGATAATGCCAGTCTTTACCAACAAGCACAGGTAGAACGTACACGAGCTAACCGGCTCATTGAACGTGCTCGCGCGATTTACCAGGTGGCATTAACTGTCAACTCAGGAGAAGACCTTTCGGCTGTACTCAAGATTGCGACCCATCACCTGATTCGCGGGCTGAATGCAAATGGCGGTGAGATTATACTCTTAGATGGTGATACGTTACGCCTGGTTGATAGATCAGATCAACAACCAGCACCTTCCGATGCAGATGTACTACCTACCACAACGATCGCATTGAAAGACCTACCTGGTTGCCTTCACTCAGCTATCACTGGTTTGCCTCTCTTTGTAACCACTCATCAGTTAACGGATTCCGAAAGGCTTTATTTTCAAAAGCTTGGCTTTGATAATGTGCTGATAGTTCCATTGATGACGGGTGGTAATCATTCACACTCTACTCCGTTGCGTACCAATTCAGAACCTTCTACTCCTCATTGCATTGGTTTTGTCTTTGTCAACTATCACAACTCCAGCTACCACCCCGGCAAAGGGCAGTTGGCCTTCGCTCAGGACATCGCTGCTCAATGCGCGCTAGCGGTGGAAAAAGATCATCTCCTGGCAGATATCCACCAGGCCGCCGCCCTGGCAAACGAACGAGCAAATACACTCGATGCCGTTTTTCAGGCCATGACAGAAGGCATAACTGTTCTCAGCCAGGATGGAGAGGTACTTGTGCGTAACACCGCTGCCTCGCTATTCCTTGGGATTCCCATAAATTCTACAGATAAATTGCAGGGATTTCTCAATCGTTTCCCGACCCGCACATTGCATGGACAACCAATTTCCTATGATGAATTTCCTCTCTCCCGCGCCCTGAAAGGTGAGCGTATCCGCGGCGAGCGTTTTGTGACTGTGCGAGGTGATGGCGTAGAGCGCGTGATAGAGGTGAACGTCACCCATATGCTGGATGAGTCGCAAAAACAGCGAGGTCTCGTCAGCGCCTTTCGAGACGTCACTGAGCAGACTCGCGTCGAGCAGCGCCTCCGCAAGGCATTAGAAACAATGCTCAATGTAGCTGAAGCTGTTTCTGGCATTACTGAAATGAAAGATATCCTCCACAGCGTCCTTGCAATGACAGTATCAACGCTCACCTGTCATCGTGGCTCAGTCCATCTCTTTAATGAGGATGAACAAGCATTTACATTTCTGCTTTCGAGTGGCTTCGAAGATGATGAGGTAGAAAAAGCATGGCTGCTTGAACAGAACTTCTGGCTTTCACCTGCTGCAAATCAGTATCAAGGGTTCCGCGGCCAAATATTGGAAGGCCACGCCGCTGTTATCAGCGCCGAGCAGTACGCCAGTCAGCCCAATCCATTCAACCAGGCAATGGTGCTTGCCGCCCCTATCACTCATAATCATCACATACTCGGCCTAATCATCGTAGATCGTTCATTATCACATTCAAAAGCAGACTCTACAGGAGAAAGCAGACCACCATCCTGGCCGCGCGATTTTTCTATCTGGGATATGGCTGTCATCGAAGGTATAGCGCAGCTCGCAGGGTTGGTCATTGAACAGGCTCGCTGGCAACAGGAGGCAGCAAGTGCACGCACAAGCGAGGCTGCCATGCGTGAGGCTAACGCTCTCAAAGACGAATTTTTGGCAATCACCGCCCACGAATTCCGTTCTCCGCTCACCGTCATCCTTACTCATAGCCAGGTTGGTTTACGCATGATGCGTAAGGGAACGGAACCGCAGACCCTACAAAGAGTGTCCGATAGTCTTATGGCAATCGAAGAACAAGCACATCAGTTGACAAACATTGTTAATACCTTCTTAGAGGTGACCCAGATCAATCGCAAGCAGTTGGTTATCAATTCTGAGCCAGTTGACCTGGCGCAGATTGCTCAACATGTCGTTACAACTCATAGTGCGACATCAGCCAAGCATCAGATCAGGTGCCATATCGCACCCAGCGTTCATCCCTATAATGTCATGGGGGACAAAGCACGTCTCAAACAGGTCCTTGCTAACCTGATACAGAATGCGGTGAAATATAGTCCGCTTGGTGGAACAATCACTGTTTCTTTATGCCAGGCTCAGAGCACCGAAAACGAAGGCAGACGAACCATCGAAGTATGCGTCGCAGAATTCAGGCATTGGCATCCCAAAAGATGCGCTCCCTCGCCTCTTCGAACGCTTCTATCGAGGTTCTAATATCGATGGAAATAAAACCAGGGGCATTGGCCTCGGCCTTTATATTGTTGCGGAACTACTCCGTATGCACGATGGCACCATCCGAGCTGAAAGTACCGGTATCCCAGGCGAAGGAAGCCGCTTTATTATTACGTTACCTTCGTCCCCTATAGAAAAAGAACTTGTCGATAGTGCTTGAGCTTCGCGGCCCCTCTCCTAGCAAATTCGATAATTGAATGAGGTTGCTTTCTTCGCAGTCGCGCTCAAATGTACAGTAAATCCTACCTTTGGATGGAGAGTCACATACTGTACCACCACTGGGCCTGGATCATCTGTCAACACCACAATGACGACGCTTGTTGTAGTGATGTGTGTATTAGCAACCATTATATCAGATTGCCCCTTCTCAAACCGATCCACACCAGATACCTCTCTACTGACGTCAGGGGAAAGAGGCTCTCGTGGCACTTCTAGCTTCTCTAGTGCTGGCATAGTAGGATTGGTAGTTACTTCACATGGCGTTACGCCAGTCGTTCCAGGTCTTTCACTTGCCTCTGACTTAGGAACAACCTGCAGGCGCACCTTTGTTGTGCGTATGGTCGATCGCTGTTTGCCTGGTACAGGGCTAAAAGATTCCAAAGATTCCAATGAACTGGAAACAGCTTTGCCAGTTTTTGTCAAAGAGATATGATTAGTCTGCACCTTCACTGATGTACTAACTGCTGGCAGCGGTTTAGATTGAAGGCTCAGGCGCGGTGGAATGAGTGGCGTGCTCTTTAAGAGCGATACATCGTTTTCAAGCTCATCAGCATCCACATCCACGTCTTCATTGGCGGAAGCATCTACCAACGCTTCTTCAACTGAAGCTGAGAGGTCTAAGCGCTCCTGAGCAACTCGCGATTGCCATTGCTGCTGCTTTTTCTCATCAATGTCATCTGGCCTACTCATCATCTACCTCTAATCGTTTGGAGAACAATGTATCGTTCTGCTTGAAACAAGGTGGAACACCAGGAGGTAGTATAACATATCTCATTCAAACGAAAGTCCCTACTAGCACAGATGGGGGGAATAGTATGAACCAAGCAATTCATCAACAATAGAACCTATTTGGTATAAGAGTACCAGTCACTTGTAAATCTTACTGGATATCGCTACAATAAAAGCCCTAAGGACGGTCTATTTCGTTTCAAGCAATTCATGGACAGATAAATTTCATCGCGATGTGTTCGAACATCAACTCTATTACCAATGATAAGAAAGGGTTTTCATGAAGCTCAACGGTACGCACAAATTCAAAGCCTCTAGCTATCAAGTCTTCCAGGCTATTCTAAATCCCAATGTATTGAAAGAATGCATTCCCGGTTGCCAATCGATTGAAAATCTCAATGCCGAGAGCATCATGGCGAATATAACCACACCTTTACCGGGGTTGAAGGGGCCATATTCCGCGATCATACACATTGCACAGCGCCAGGAACCATCCATATTGGTTCTTGAAGTCCAACGGCAAGGAAGAGGTGGCTCTATTAATGCCACCAGCCACATCAATATTACTGACGATGCGGACGGAGGAGCCTTGCTAACCTATAATGCCACTGCTGATCTCTCGGGTCCCGTATCTATCGCGAATAATCCCATTGGGGAAAGCATCACGAAGAATTCCCTGGGAGCGTTCTTCAAAAATCTTGATAAGACACTCGATAAAGCCATAGCATAATGTAGGGACCCGATGTATCGCGTCCGAGGGTGGGAGGGGAGGAACATTCCCGCCGTTTCATGCTCGCTCCCCCTCATGGACGCGATACATCGGGGCCCTACTGTAGCGAGATGATAGCTCCTATCATTCCCTCGACTGGTGGAACCAGCATTCCATTCCGTTCAACCAGCCATTCTTCCAACAATTGCCGTAACTCTTCGCGCGTCTTTTCATCATCTGGCAGAATGAGTTGCTCTGACACCTCCTCCACTGCACTATCAAGCGAAGGATAATTGAGGATCACAGGCAGTTTAACAATCTCCACATCTGCATAGAGTCCCATCTCATAGAGTACATCAAGCGCGTGAATATAGCCGGGTGGCAGGGCGCGTTCGTCTCCGTGGAAATGCCGCCAGAGATGGCCAGTTAAAGTATCAATAGAGGTGGCTCGCATATAGATATAGCAGATGTGGTGTGTAGCCTTATACAGTCTAGCCAGGAAAGGTTCAATGTCGACGATTGGATAAAGCACATGACTGCATATGACGACATCCGCCGCAAGATCCTCTGGGACATCTTGCCAGCTTGCCTGAATAGTTGTGATATTTGTAAACCCCTGCTCGCTCGCATCGTGAACCAGATAGCTCAGCATGGAGGCGTTCGGTTCAACAGCAGTAATATGCCGCGCCGCCGGGGCCAGCGCCAGCGTAAACCGCCCTGTACCAGCTCCTACATCCAGTACGCTTGTCTGAGAGGTAATGAAGCTCTGCAACCTGCGCAATAAAGGGTCATGAAGCGCAGCATCTCTGGTTGTGCTATGAAAGCGCTTTGCCCGTCGATCCCAGAAATCCGCGCTGGTGCGCCCCAGGAGTGCGTAAGCTGCATCCATCTGCCGCGCTCTCGCCTTGAGCATGGACTCCCAACGTTCAACAGCGGTCTCCATAAAGAATTCTTTCTTTATCCATTGACGCTGTCGACTTCGGCATCAGGAGCATCAGGAACCTGTAACCTGGTCTTGAGACAATCAAAGAATTGGCCGGTAAGTTTTTGCGCTGTTCCCTGCATTAGACGAGCGCCAACACTTGCGATTGTCCCACTCACAACGACGGTAGCTTCCCAATCCATACGCGTCTGCTCATCATCAAGCGCTGTCAGATTCATCTCGCCAGACAATTCAACAGCGCTACCAGGCGCCTTGCCTCTTCCCTTCACAACCATATGTTCTGGCTCTTGCATTTCTGGCCTTGTCACATCCAGGGTAAATTTAGCCTTTACAGGACCTACGCCCACACTAACGACCGCCTTCCAGTGTTCCTCGCCTAATTCCTCCAGGCTCTGAAATCCAGGCGCACATGCCGCGACTTTGTTGACATCGAGGAGAAATGCCCATACTTTCCCAATTGGGGCAGCAATAGTTTGAGTATCAGAAAAATACATACAAAAACCTACCTTTCGTACTACAAAATATTTTTTGTGACGTGTGCTGCAACAGGTTATGCGTGTGTATTATCATATCACAGGATAGTGTCACAGAAGTATCTTGAAAGAGGTGGACGATTTCTCCCCTTCACGTGAATCTTACCAGGATTAAGGATGCAATACCGAGTTTCATCTTTCGGGCTGCAAAAGATATTCTTGTGGGTTCTTTTCAAACAAGCGTTTACAGGCAGGGCAACAAAAGTAAAAGCTATTACCATCAATGCTGATACTATGACGCGCACTCGCTATTTCCACTTCCATTCCACAAACAGGATCAATAGCAACAGTAGTAGCAACCGTTCCAACCTGTTCTTCGGGTTCTTCGGGTTCTTCCTGTCGTTTCCCCTGCGCAGGTTGATCACTCTTCTCAACAGCGAGTGAACCTCGACGACGAACCTGTACGAGTTCTGCTAGAATGCTGGCAGCAATTTCATCGGGCGTGAGTGCGCCAATGTCAAGTCCAGCAGGAGCCTTGAGGTGAGCTATTTCCCTTTCGCTCAAGCCGACATCACGCAAGTACGCGCGACATGCCTCAGCCCGTTTGTGACTACCTACCATACCAACATAGCAGGCAGAACTGCGCAATGCCTGTTCTAATATATCTTCATCATATTGCCCATGAGTAGCGACAAGAATATAGGTCTGTTCATTGACATCCACCTGGCTCAGATCAGCTGAATGCAGTTGGGTAACAGAAAAGTTAATGACAGTCCCTAGTTGACTTAACGCCGTAACTACGGGAGAATCACCGATCAAGATGAGTTTAGGAGGGGGAAAATGTGGCTCCATATAAATATCTAATACGCCTCCACTCGCACATGACATGGGGAATGTTCGCACATCATTGCGGGCAATCCCCACATCAGGTGACCCTAAACGCAAGAGGTAGGGATCGCTGCCTTCACGCAAGATACGCGCAGCCTCACGCAATACGACAGGTTGCGCGCAACTACCACCAATCCAGCCAGTCACCTGCCCATTAGCTTGAATAATGGCCTGCGCACCCGGTTTCGCTGAAGTGGGACGTTCGCACCACACGACCGTTGCCAGCACAAATGGTTCGCCAGCCTCTGTTAATTGGTGTGCAAGCTGCAGTAGTGTGTTGGACATAGTATCCTCCAAGAAAAATGGTACGCGCGCTAGCGGGTGGCAATGGCGAAGTCAGAACAAATGAAGGTGAGCGTTTACCCTGTGAACATGTTCTTTTCACCATTGCCTTGCTATCAGTACTTCAACAACTAATCAGCCGTCAAGCCTTTTTCCTTGAGGATATTCCACACCTTCCATGGCGTAATCGGCATGTCAATGTGACGCACGCCAAGATGAGCGAGGGCATCAACAACAGCATTGACTATCGCCTGAGGAGCGCCAACCGTCGGTGACTCACCAACTCCCTTGGCTCCGATAGGATGATGTGGTGATGGCGTAACAGTCCTATCCGTCTCCCAATTCGGCGTCTCCATCGCAGTTGGGACCAGGTAATCCTGGAAGTTACCGTTTAGGATATTACCATCTTCGTCAAAAGTTACCTCTTCATAGAGAGCAGGCGCAAGCCCTTGCGTCAAACCGCCGTGAATCTGTCCTTCGACTATCATCGGATTGATAATCGTGCCACAGTCGTCCACAGCCATAAAGCGACGAATGTCCACCTGACCCGTCCCCCTATCGATGTCTACAACACAGATGTAGCTTCCGAACGGGTAGGTAAGATTGGGGGGATCGTAGTAATTCACTGCTTCTAAACCTGGCTCCAGGTACGGTGGGCAATTTGTATAGGCTGCAAAGGCTAACTCTTGAATTGTTTTACCTTTACCTGGCGTCCCTTTGACGAAGAAACGTCCTGGTTCCCATTCGAGATCTTCTTCACCGACTTCCAGGAGATAGGCTGCGATCTTCTTCGCTTTGTCACGCACTTTACGTGCCGCGAGTGCTGTGGCGGCGCCAGCTACCGGCGTACTACGGCTGGCATAGGTACCTAACCCGTAGGGTGCGGTATCGGTATCGCCATGCTCAACATCCACGTCATCAGGTGACATGCCCAGTTCCGCCGCGATAATCTGGGCAAAAGTGGTTTCATGGCCCTGACCTTGTGTCTGAACGCCAATACGCGCGAGAATTTTTCCTGTCGGATGGACGCGCACTTCGCAACTATCGAACATCTGGATGCCTGCAATATCAAAGTGTTTGCCAGGGCCAGCGCCGACAATCTCCGTAAAACTGGAGATGCCAATGCCCATCAGCTCGCCACGAGCACGCTTTTCAGCCTGTTCACGCCGCAGCCCTTCATAGTCTACATTCTTCATTGCCAGTTTTAGCGCGCCTTCATAGTTTCCACTATCGAATGTCCAATCAAGGGCTGAGCGATAAGGGAAGGCTTCTGGTTTGATAAAGTTTTGCAGGCGAAGTTGCGCCGGGTCTTTCCCAAGATCATGGGCAAGCGTATCCATCATACGCTCAATCAGGTATGAGGCCTCGGTTACGCGAAACGAGCACCGGTAGGCAATGCCACCAGGTGCTTTGTTGGTATGCACTGCATCCACATCGACGAAGGCGTGTTTGAAGTCATACGAGCCTGTACATATATGGAAGAGCCCCGCGGGGAATTTGGTCGGCTGTGCTGCGGCATCGAATGCGCCGTGATCTGCCAATGTATGTACTTTTAGCGCTTTCACAGTACCATCTTTGTCCGCGGCTAACTCCGCGTGAATATGATAGTCACGCGCAAAGCCTGTGCTCGCGATATTCTCAGAGCGGTCTTCGATCCACTTGACCGGCTTACCTGTGGTAAGAGACGCCACGACAGCACAAACATAGCCAGGATAGATAGGCACCTTATTGCCAAAACCTCCACCAACATCCGGTGAGATAATGCGGATGCGGTGCTCCGGCAATCCCGCGACGATAGCAAAAAGGGTACGATGCACGTGCGGCGCTTGCGAAGTGAGCCAGACGGTCAGCTTAGCGGTCGTTTTATTGTAGTCAGCGACACAACCACATGTCTCGATTGGAGCCGGGTGAATACGTGGAATAAACATATCCTGTTTGACAACGATGCCATTAGCTTCTGCATCGGTGAAAGCCTCGTCGGTTCCAGTCCTGTCGCCTGTCTCCCAATGGTAAATCTGATTTGTGGGTTGTTTATCTTTTTTATCTGGGCGCAGTAGTGGGGCATCAGGATCAAGTGCCTTTTTAGGATCAACGATCACTTGTAAAGGTTCATATTCGACCTCGACAGCAGCCGCCCCATCTGCGGCGGCATAGCGACTGGTGGCTACGACGAAGGCAACTTCCTGCATTTGAAAATGAACGCGATCCAGTGCGAGCACTGCCTCAGTATCTCCTGAAAGGGTAGGCATCCAGGCAAGTCCAGCGGCATCCAGATCTTTACCCGTAATGACCGCAACCACACCTGGAACCTTCATTGCCTCGCTAATATCAATACTCTTGATGAGTGCGTGGGCATAGGGACTGCGCACGATATCGCCGTAGAGCATCCCTTTCAGCTGTACATCATCGACATATTTGCCCTCACCTCGAATAAAGCGAGCATCTTCCTTGCGCTTGTAAGGTTCACCAAGGCCATGTTTAAATACTTCAGTCGCCATTACTTGCCTCCCTGGCTAGTGCTACTTGCGCTGGCACTGACAGCTCCTCAGAGTCCTGCATTTTCTCGGCAGCGTACTGTATGGCTTTCACAATATTGACGTAGCCAGTACAGCGGCACAAATTGCCAGAAATGCCTACACGAATCTCATGTTCACTGGGATTGGGGTTACGCTGTAAGAGAGCCAACCCAGCCATCAACATCCCTGGTGTGCAATATCCACATTGCAAGGCATGTTTCTCGTGGAAACCTTCCTGCAATGGATGGAGCTTGCCCCCCTGTTCCATGCCCTCAACGGTCATAATCTGGCGACCGTTCGCCTGGACAGCAAACATGGTACAGGATTTGGTGGCCTTGCCGTCGACGAGAATAGTGCAAGCGCCACAAGAGGTTGTATCACAACCGATATGTGTGCCAGTCAATTGCAAACCATCACGAATCCAATGGACTAGAAGCATACGTGAATCGACATCACCCTCGTAGGCAGTTCCGTTGATGGTGACATGAATATGATGTGTGCTCATACTATTCCCCTCCTGTAGCGCGGCCAAGCGCCTTTTGCAACGCGCGAACTGCGAGTGTGCGTACCATAGCCCGCTTGTATTCTGCCGGACCGCGTGTGTCACTCGTAGGCTGTGACGCGGCAGCAGCCATATCAGCGACCTGGTGAATACTTGCATCATCCAGGGCTTTGCCGAGCAGAAATTGTTCGGCATTTCGCGCCTTGATTGGAGTCGGTCCAACATTCGTTAGTCCAATGCCTGCGTAGGTAACTTGTCCAGCATCATTCAATCGAACATAAGCAGCTACCCCAGCTATCGCATAATCACCAACCTTGCGTTCGAGCTGAATATACGCCCCCCCACTCCGGTCCGTAGGCGCTGGTACGCGAATCTCAGTTAAAATTTCATTGGGATGGAGCGTAGTCTCAAAGGAGTTATCAGTAAAAAACTCATCAATGGGAATAACCCGCTCGCCATCAGGGCCTACAGCTACCACAGATGCACCAAGTGCCAACATAGTAGCGGGATGATTGTTGCCAGGATCAGCGTGGGCAAGATTGCCACCAACCGTGGCCCAATTTCGTACTACAGGATCGGCTATCAAACTCGAGGTATCAAGCAGGATCGGGTAGCGTTCGCGGATGAGGTCGGAGTTATCTAATTCCGCTTCACGGGTCATTGCGCCGATGTGTAGCACATTGTCCGTCTCCTGGATGTACTCCATACCATCAATGCGATTGATGTCGATCAAAACCGACGGACTGGCTAGGCGAAAACGTAAGAGGGGAATGAGGCTCTGACCACCAGCCAGAATCTTGGCTTCGTCGCCATGTTGTTGTAGCAGGGAAACAGCATCTGAAATACTGCTTGCTACTACATAATCAAAGGAACCAGGAATCAAATGAGCACCTCCTTCAAACAGCCGTAATCGCGCAAATTCCTGCGCTTCATCGGAAAAATACGTCAGACCGATAGGGAGGAAATAGTATCAGGGTGTGCATCACCCCCATCATAGATTATTGTACTCTTACACTAGCCCACGTTGATACCTCCAAAAGGAGGTAATCCACCATATACGAATGGAGGTCAAAGCCACCCCTGTTTGACGGCAACCATCACAGCCTCGGTGCGATTCTTAACGCCAAGCCGGTGCAGAATCTCCTGGACATAACCTTTGACAGTGTTTTCACTGAGGTAGAGCTGAGTAGCAATTTCACGACTGGACAGGCCTTGAGCAACCAGGCGTAGAATGGCGATTTGTTGTGAACTGAGTGGTTCTTTTAGTGGTTCACTTTGGGCTGGTGGAACACGTCGCAGTTGGGCCAAAACTGCCGCGGCTGTTTTAGTATCAATAGCAGCTTCACCACGCGCTACAGCTCGAATAGCGCGCTTCAGATCAAATCGCTCAACATCTTTTAAGATAAAACCTTTGGTGCCAGCCTGAATACTTTGCGCTATAAGTTGTTCATCGGTGAAGGTGGTCAAGATAATTACGGCAGTCTCTGGATACCGCTCCGTGACAATTCGACAGACTTCGATACCACTCACACCTGGCAGCCGCACATCGAGCAACACTATATCTGGCCGCAAACGCTCTATCAATTCAAGAGCCGCATCCGCGTTGGCGGCATCGCCAACAATGGAGAAATCAGGCTCAGCCACCAGAATAGCCTTAAGCCCTTCACGCACCATCTCATGATCATCAACGATCATTAAACGAATCATAGAGGCACCACCGCCTTTACGATTAAACCGCCCTCCTCGCCGTTTACCAGAGCAAATTGACCTCCCAATTCTTCAAGGCGATGATGCATACCCTTGAGTCCAAGGTGTGTCGTATTGTTCCGGTAGCTTTGAAGAACTTGCTGCGAGAGGCCAATCCCATTGTCTTGTACTACGAGGATCGCCTGTTCATTGGTTACCTGTACTGTAACAATTACAATCGTTGCTTGAGCATGACGACGCACATTCGAAAGAGATTCCTGGGCAATAGTCAAGAGGGCGCTTTCAATACGACCTGGTAGAGGCACGGCCAGTTCAACCACCACCAGGTCAGCCTCAATTGAAGTAGCCTCGCGCAAATCGTGAATCATTGTGTATAGCACACTTACCAATCCACCCTCTTGCAATTCAGTCATAGAAAGCGCAAAGATTGCATCGCGCACCTGTGCCGTCCCCAGAGAAGCAAGTTGTTTGATAGTATGCACTGGGCGAATGTAGGGGACCAATTCATCGCGCCCTTCGGAAGGCAATTGACCTAAGATCCAATCAGCTTTTAGACCAATGGCAAAGAGCGTTTGCTGCACGCGGTCATGCAATTCTTGAGCAATACGACTACGGTCATCCGCGAGCATTTGGCGCTTCTGTGCCTCCGTAAGTTCGTTGTGCAATGTCTGCAAATCAGTAGCATACTTGCTCAATTCTTGATTGCGCCGCTCCAATTCAGCTGTACGCTCTCGCACTTCCCGTTCCAGCTGGGCAGCATATTGCTCCATTGCTTGACGCTCACGAGCAATAAGCTGCGCATTGTGAATTGCAACAGCAGCCTGCGCACCAAGCGCTTCAATTAATTCAACGTGACGTGTATTGAAGCGGCTTGGTTGCGTGTCACCTATCAGGAAAGCTCCCAAAGTCGTCCCTTTGCGCGTGCGCAGTTGAACGCCCAAAAAGCTGCGTACAGGGATATGTCCACGTGGCACGCCGACATATCGTACATCTTGATGTACATCATCAACGACTACGGACGTACCTTCCCAAAAAACGGGCTGTAACACACCCATACCTTCAACCGGCCCCAGATGCCGGAAGTGTTTCTCGATGGATGGGGTAGCGCCAGAGATTGCTGCTAAATTGAAAATCACTTTATTCATAGATTGCTGTGGATTCTCTCCAGCAATTTCAGGAGTAAGGAAGAAAGCGGCATACTGGGCCGCGGTGACTCGACGAGCTGCATCCGTTATCATTTGCAATAATCGTTGCAGGTCAAATTCAGAAGTAAGAGCTATCGCAATGCGGTTCAGTTGAGCCAGTTCATCTTCTGGCGCTTGCTGGTCTACAATCAGTTGC
>DMFQ01000414.1:21235-21918 GCA_003450555.1 Ktedonobacter sp. | reverse complement strand
AAGATTTTAAACAGCTACCTCTCCCTCGTGTAAACAGAAAGCCAGAATGTAAGGGGAACTAAGAACTACCCAATCCTACAAAAAACAGCTTTCAGGTAAGCAGTCTCAGGCATCACCAGGTTGATGGGGTGATCGACGCCATGCGTGTAGCTCTCCAACAACTGTACTGGGCGCCGCAAGTGACGTGCTACTTGCGACAAAGTCCCAAGCAGGTCATCCATTCCCACCACCCCTGAACACGAACAGGTGAATAGAATACCACCTGGCCGTAATACCTGCATGCCAAGCGTATTCAGGCGTCTATAGGCTTTCAGAGCCTGTGATCGCGCAGCCTGCGTTTTGGCAAAAGCAGGCGGATCAAGGACAACCACATCGAACTGCTCGCCATTGCGTCGTGCCTCTTCCAGGTAATCGAAGACATCGGCCACAAGGAATGCATGTGCTTCAGGATCAAGTCCGTTTAGCGCAAAGTGGCCACGTGCCGCATCAATAGCTGAGGCAGAGATATCGACACTGGTTACCCTGGTTGTAGGACCACTTAGTGCCGCATAAACTGAGAAACCGCCCGTATAGCTGAAGCAGTTCAAAACTCGCTTGTTCCGCGCGTACTTTCGCAGAGCTTCGCGTTTATCGCGCTGATCAATAAAGAATCCTGTCTTTTGCCCATGCCACGGATCAACGCT
>DMFQ01000414.1:17991-21088 GCA_003450555.1 Ktedonobacter sp. | reverse complement strand
GCCACTACAGGCTCCTCTACCTCCAGACCCTCGCGTCGACGCGACTGGCTCTCGTTGCGAAACAGTATCCCTGCTGCATTTGTTCCCTCCACTAATGCATCAATCAACAATGGGCGTAGCCTCTCCATTCCGGCAGTGTGAATTTGCGCGACCAGAATATCAGAGAACCGATCTACCACCAACCCCGGCAAACCATCGCCTTCCGAGTGAATAAGCCGGTAGGCAGTAGTCCTCTCTGGATTGAATATCTGGCGCAATTCGACTGCGTTCTGGATGCGCCTTCGTAAAAATTCACGATCGATGACCTCCTCGGTATTGTGTGTCAGGATACGAATAGCAATATCTGTCTGCGGGTTATAATACCCACGGGCAACAAACTGTCCAGTGGACGACTTGATGTCAACCAGCCCACCTGGCTCAATCCAGTGTGGAGGTTGTTGTAGCGCGCCAGAAAATATCCAGAGGTGGCCGCTCATGAGGCTCTCTTCCCGATGGGGCTTAAGACTGGCAGTTGGATAACGAACAGGTAATGACACAAGAAGCTCTTTCTTTGCTAAATTGATATGGACATTATCGCACAAAACCACGAGAAAATGACTGTATCTTACACGTGAAGCGCAAGCGGGGCGAACGATTGATCGTTCGCCCCGCTTGCGCTTCACGTGTAACCTCTACCTCAACATCCTCTAACCATTAGCAGGATGCAGTTTAATCGCAGCGATAACCGGGTCAGTGTGGTGCTCAGCTAAGCGTCGCTCCGCCTTCTGTAGATTGATTGCGCTATTGACGAGCGCGATATGGGTAAAAGCCTGTGGATAGTTACCCAGAGCAGTTCGATTATCTGAATCAATCTCCTCGGAAAACAGGCCAAGGCGTCCGGCATAGGACAACAAGCGCTCGAACAGCGACCTGGCTTCGTCTACTCGTCCCTGCATTGCCAGGTTATCCACCAGCCAGAAGGTACAGATGGAAAAAGTCCCTTCTGTGCCTTCTATGCCATCCTCTGAGAGGTAGCGATAGACGAACCCGTTTTCGTCGGTCAGTCGCTCGATGGTGCGATCGATGGTTGAGCGCATGCGCGGATCATCAGCAGGAATGAAACCGACGAGCGGCAACAACAGATTTGAAGCATCTAGAGTGTCATTGTCATACGATTGAGTGAATGCTCCCAGAGAGGTATTGTACCCGTGCGACAGGATATCGGTGCGAATCTGGTCACGTATAATACACCAGCGCGGCAGGTCAGCCTCCAAACCGAGCTGTTGAGCCGCGCGAATACCCCGGTCAAGCGCAACCCAGCACATGACTTTGGAATAGACGAAATGACGCAGGTCGCCACGAACCTCCCAAATACCACTATCTGGTTCGTGCCAATGCGCGCAAACATACTCTACTAACGTATGCATCATCGCCCACATGGACTCGTTGAGCGTTTCGCCATAGCGTTCGAAACCGCCCTGGCGGCGATACAGGTGGATACAATCGAGCACTTCGCCAAAAACATCGAGTTGCTTCTGGTTTGCGGCACCGTTACCAACCCGTACAGGGCCCGTATCGCAGTAGCCGCTCAGATGTGTCAAGGTGCGCTCGGTCAAATCTCGCTCGCCACGAATACCATACATGATTTGCAGGTCTTCGCCACTTATGTACGAGAGACGGCGTAGCCAGTGCGTAAATGCCCGCGCTTCCTCAGTAAAACCGAGTACATTCAAGGCGTAGAGCGTAAAAGTAGCATCGCGCAGCCACGTGTACCGGTAATCCCAGTTGCGTGTCCCTCCGAGGTATTCTGGTAGAGAGGTGGTCGGGGCAGCAACGATAGCACCAGTTGGAGCATAGGTCATCATCTTGAGTGTGAGCGCGCTGCGTTCCACCGCCTCAGCATAGGGACCATGGTAGTTACAACCTTTGATCCACTTACGCCAGCAATGCAACGTATGAGCAAGCTCCGCATCGAAATTGCGCTGCTGCAGTTCATTCTCTACGAGTCGACGAGTCGCCTGTAGGCTGCGGCCTACTCCAACAGCAAAAAGAACGCTTTCACCCTCGCGCAGCGTCATCTGCACAGTAATCGATGGATGTACGATTTTTTCATCTTGCTCGAGACTCATTGAGAATGAGGCAACACGATATGCGCCTACGATTGACAGCCCTACATGCTGGTTTCCATCCGATATTACCGCTCCGAAGTTATTCTCGACCGGGAATATCTTGCTTGATGAAGCTGCATAGTTCGGGCTAACTTTAAGTGTCATTGTGACGGGAAGTTCGCCATACGTACACTCGACACTGCGCACCAGGCAATGGCAGGAGCCATCTTCACGTGTCCAGGTGTTATTATTCATTCCCTGGTACGGCCAGGCACTCAATGTTTCTACCGGCATGAAATCGGTGAGCACTATTTCTCCGCTGGTACTGGCAAACCTGGTCTGGAGTACATTGCTGCTCCGTAGGTAGCGCTGCGATCCAGGAATGGCCTCGTCGGTGGGAGCTATCTGAAAATAGCCACCGCGCTCAGCATCGAGCAGGCGACAGAACAGAGCTGGACTATCAAAGTCAGGTAGGCAGCCCCAGTCCACTGAGCCATCAGGGCTTATAAGAACTACCGAATGACAGTCCCCGATGACTCCATAAGAATTAATTGGTTGATAATTGCATAGATTTTGATTCATCCCAACCACATCCCCTTTGTATGTGTATATTCTGTGAAAAAATTTAGTGGAACCATTACGTTCCTTATGTCACCATAGAACGGAAGAGATTACAGAACGGTAACAAGATATAAGTACTATATTATCTTGGGGATGTCCCATTTAAGCTTCCTCTCTTTTTATATAACATCACATTCATGAATATTTATTTCTGAATATAGCCCAAATGTACATGTTTAACTTACTCTTAACTTACCCTGATGCATTTAGAACGAAGCACATATGCAAAACGCAACAAAGATACACGTATCACCCAAATGTTTTTGCGAACACTTTTTGAGCGTACATTTTTTGCTATTTGGCAAATTCGTAATGTAAAACGAAGTAGAAGCTAATAATTAGACGTTAGATAGTAACAATAGGGTAAGATGCAGAAGAGCCAGATGCGA
>DMFQ01000414.1:16911-17872 GCA_003450555.1 Ktedonobacter sp. | reverse complement strand
TCGCATCTGGCTCTTCTGTTTGAACCTGAGTATCTTCAGCTAGTAGTGAGTGACAAAAGGTCTAGCCCGCACGTTCTATCTTTATAGCATACTCAGCTATTATTTCCACTACATGTCCTTAAAGGAGAAGCACATGCTCCATTTCTTCATCCACAGCTTGGTACTTGCAGATGGTGTCACCATTAAGATTGGCAATAATGCCTGGACTTTTGGAAGCAATTTCATCGTATATCTCATTGTAGCGGCTATTGTCGGTCTCGTCGCAGAATTCCTCGTCGGCTGGCGGCTCCCCTTCGGATTCATTGGTGCTATCATCCTGGCCCTCGTAGGCGTCTGGTTAATGACACAGGTCATTATCATCAGTGGGCTTGGCGATATCAATATTGGCGGCGTTCCTATTATAAGGGCACTGCTTGGCGCGATTATACTGGTAGCCCTCTGGCACATGTTGACCTATCGGACCTGGCATCGCCGTCGCCGTTACTACCGCCGCTAAAGAGAATAGCACTCATACTGTGTTCGAAGATGCCCGGTTGCCGAAAATCAAGCATCTTTGAACATAGTACATACGGTCAATTACGCACGATAACATCTTAGACTCTGCTCTAACCCTAACCTCAAATTGTACAAAGTCCAGGCGTCCCTTGACGACATGCTTCATTATGGGCGTTTTCTAAAATACTCCCCTTTGCAACAGATATTGCATAAATGAGTAAAGGTTGTCATGGCCATTCCCAAAAACACAAAGGCCAGAAGAGCCGGAAGAACTACCACCATTCCGTTTCACACAAGCGACAGAAGAAGAACAGAGAGAAAATAATACAGAAGAACACTAAGACTCCCTCAACCACCCCGCCACATCCGGCGCGAAATAGGTAATAATCATATCCGCTCCCGCTCTTCTAATGCCCGTCAAAACCTCCATCGTCACCCTCCGCTCGTCGATCCAGCCGTTCTGTGC